>NC_011126.1:935708-1247611 GCF_000020785.1 Hydrogenobaculum sp. Y04AAS1 | reverse complement strand
TACGATTCAAACGAAGAGAGAGAATACGCTGAAAATCTTTTGAAATCAAAATTTTTTAAACTTAAAAGCCTTTAAATCATTTTATAAACTTTTTTAGAAAAGAAAACACAAAATCCCAAAAGATATGCACTATATCAGATACCACTGCACCCATTACAAACCAAAATATATCTTCTTCTTTTATCCTATATTTTATATGTTGAAAAAAAGTATCTGAGCTTTTAATAAAAGTATGAGAATAATTCGAAAAGCTCATAATACCCACTATAACAAAGTATAAAAACACCACCAAGATTAAAACATATAAGAGCCTAGAGAGTGTACCCACTATAGGAAAGTGCGACAAGCCCCTATGCTTAAAAACAATACGGTATGGATGCCAAAACCACTTTAATATTTTCCATCTTTTTGAGGGTTTTGAATGATGAAGGTCTATATCTGGAGATAGCAAAACAGTAGAAATCACATAAGCACTTCCAAAATATAAAAAATACTCGTGAGGCACACCGTAAAGGAAGATAGGAAGCGTCGCTAAGTTTAAAAAATCGTGGGTATTACCAGAAGCCATCAGATATCAACAAAATACCACATCTATCATGTTTATTCCATAAGAATCTATGTTGTATATGGCTTTTAAACGTTGACCAGGTCTTAGTTTTACAAAAAGCTCCTCTTCAAAACAGCTTAGCTCTACCTCTTTATCTTTGTCTAAGGTTTTCACCCTTACGCCTACGCCTTTGCTTGATATAGAAGATACGGTGATATCTTGAGATATAAAAATCGGTTCTGGGTTTAGTTCACCATATGGAGATAGCTTCTCTATTATTTCTCCAATACGTTTATCAACGCTTCTTAGGGGAAGTTCCATATCCACCTCTAAAACCCTATCCACTTCAAAGGATTCTCTCTTTAATAAATCGTTTATCTTTTGTCTAAAAGCATCAAAATATTCTTTTTTAATGGTAACCCCAGCTGCTCCAGCATGACCTCCCCATTTATCAAACATATAGCTTAAATTTGATAAAAGCTTATGAACATCAAGACCTTCCACAGATCTTATAGAGCCAACCGCGTGAGTGTTGTTGATGTGAAATATACCTGTTGGTTTTTTAAGCTTGTTAGAAAGTCTTCCAGCCACAATTCCAAGAACCCCATGATGCCACGTTTGTTTTCCAAGTATCACAAAATCATCGTTGGACTGAGAGGCAAGGCTATAAGCCTCTTTAAACATCTCGTTTGATATTCTTCTTCTATCTTGGTTTATCTTGTTTAAGTCTTCAGCTAAGATTCTAGCTTTCTCATAGTTTTTTTCCGCCAAAAGCTTCAAAGCTATTTGAGGTTTTCTTATGCGACCTGCGGCGTTTATTCTTGGGGCTATTGAAAATCCTATATCTTTGGCGGTGATTATCTTTTGATTTCCGTTTTGGGTTTTTGATATGTAGTTTATAAGGGCTTTCATACCAGCTTTTCCAAAATCTGTAGCCATATCCCAAGGCATATCTTTTATCTTGTTTATAAGCTCAAGACCTTTAGATATGAGGACTCTGTTTAATGAATTTATCGGCATCACATCTGCTACAGTACCTACTGCCACCAAATCAAGATATTTTTTTATATCAAAATCTACACCCAAAGCCCTTCTTAAAGCCCCCACCATATAAAAGGAAAGCCCAGCTGTGCATAGGCCTTTTAGTTTGTTGTCTTTTTCTAAGTTTGGATTTACCAATATAGCCTCAGGCAAATGTTCTCCATGATTTATCATATGATGGTCTAAAATGATAAAATCCATATTGTATTTTTCTTTTGCATATTTTGTCTCATGAACGGCTGTGGTACCGTTGTCTAATGTAAGCACTAAGTTAGAATACTTTGAGAATAAATCTATAATCTCCTTTGAAAGCCCGTAGCCGGAGTTTCTGTTTGGAAGCACCGGTACTACGTTGGCACCTATTTGCTTTAAAAAATCGTACATGATGGTAGTAGAAGTAACCCCGTCCACATCGTAATCTCCGTAAAGCAGTATCCTTTCTTTAGATTTTATGGCTTTTACAAGTCTATCTACGGCTTGGTTTATGTTTGGTAAAAGCTCAAAACTTGGTATATTTTTCAACTTTACATCCAAATCTTCAATATTTATATTTCTAAGGCCAAGAAGCGTATTAAAAACTAAGCTATATAAATCCGCCGAATCATCTAAACTCTGTATTTGACTTTTAACAACAACATGCCTACCTAAAGCACTTATCATAAACTCTTCTTATAGAGATTATATATAGCTGAAAAATCAAGGTCTTCCATGTTTGATTTTATAGCAAGCCCATAAGTCTCTTTAATAGCTCCTAAGCTAAAAGAGAAAAGCCCAAAATCTTTAAGAAGGTCTTGCACATAATGAAGGTCTTTGTATATGGCTTTTACAGAAAACTGAGGAGAAAAATCCTCTTGTAAAAGCTTTTGTTTTTTAACGTTTAATATGTTAGAGTTTCCAGCTCCAAGCTCTAAAAACTTCAAAATCATCTCTTTGGAAAGGCCAACGCTTTCTCCAATGCCAATGGCTTGGGCTATAGCGTCCATAAAAGCTCCAAGTACTATGTTGTTTATTAGTTTTCCGTAAGTGCCATTTGGTACTGGTCCAAGATACATTCTTTCTTTTGTAAAAAGCTTTAAAACCTCTTCAACGCTTTTAAATACATCCTCATCGCCCCCTACGAGCATAATAAGCTCGCCCTTCGTAGCAGGTATCACAGAACCAAGCACAGGTGCATCAAGATACTTAGCCCCAAGCCCTTTTAATGTCTCATAAGCTTCTTTTACATAGGCGTAGTGGTTTGTGGCGGTATCTACGATAGTCTTATCTTTTAAATTTCCCTTTACAAGACCGTTTTCTCCAAAGATAACCTCTCTTGAAGCAAAAGAGTCAAAAACGTTTATAAAAACAATATCCACCTCTTCTAAAAGATTGTATGGATAATCTACCGCTTTAAAGTCTTTTACCTTTGATTTTGTCCTGTTGTAAACTATCACCTCCACACCTAAAGAAGCCATTCTTCTTACAATAGCTGAACCAAGATTTCCAAAGCCTATAAAACCTACCTTCATACCAATAGTGTATCAATATTTTTATATTTTTTCAAGCAAAATAATTTAAAATATATAGGATGAGTTATATACCTTTTGCTAGAAAGTACAGACCAAAAACGTTTAAAGAGCTAATAGGTCAAGAGATACCAGCTACCATATTAAAAAACGCATTTTTATACCAAAAAATACATCACGCTTATATATTTGCAGGACACAAAGGAACAGGTAAAACCACCACCGCAAGGATATTTGCAAAAGTCTTAAACTGCCTAAATCCCCAAGAAGGAGAACCTTGCAACGCTTGTCCAAACTGCCAAGCTATAGAAAAAGGTACATTTGTAGACCTTATAGAGATGGATGCCGCTTCCAACAGAGGCATAGATGAAATAAGAGCCGTAAGAGAAGGGGCAAGCTATCTACCGATGCAAGGCAAATATAAAGTTTATATCATAGATGAAGCTCATATGCTTACAAAAGAAGCTTTTAATGCACTTTTAAAAACCATAGAAGAACCACCACCTTCTTTGATATTTATCCTTTGTACCACAGAGTTTGACAAGATACTTCCCACCATTCAATCAAGATGTCAAAAGCTTGTGTTTTCAAGAGCTTCAAAAGAAAACATAAAAACATACCTAAGACGAATAGCCAACCAAGAAAACATCGAAATAGACGAAGAGGCTTTGGATGTTTTATCAGATTTAGCAGATGATTCTATGAGAGATGCCGCTAGTCTTTTAGATCAAGCTAGCACATACGGCAACAACAAAGTAACCATAGACATAGTAAAATCTATGTTTGGACCGGTGGATAAAGCATCTATAAGAAAGTTTTTGGAGCTTTTAATAGAATCAGACACAAAAGAAGCTATAAATATGTTAAATACCATAAACGAAAAAGGCTACAACGTAAGGCTTTTCTGGGAAGGAGTTTACAAAGAGATAAAAAACATACTAAAAGCTTTTGCCATCGGAGAAGCCGAAGAAGAGTTTTACAAAAAAATGTTAGAAAAACCCTTAGAAGTATTTTTATACCTTGAAGATATCATAAATCAAGGTTTTAGCGCCATGTATCAAAAAGATCCAATCCTTGCTCTTGAGATAACAGTCTTAAAAGCTTCTTTGATAAAAGATTTTGTGCCCATTTCAGAGCTTTTAAAAGAAAGTTTAGATTTGCCCACAAAATCCGCTGAAAAAAAAACACCAAATGAACCTACTGAGGATATAAAAGCTGAAAACTCTAAGGATCAAGAGTATCCAGAAGAAGTAGAGAAAATTTTAGAAGTCTTTAAACCGGCAAAGATACTTCACTATGAAAAGAAAATAAACCATGATAAAAAGTGATATGAAAGTGGTGATACATCTTTCAAAAGAAGGGGAGCTTCTTATATTAGATGCCATCATAACAGGGGCACCAAATAGGCTTGGTCTTACAAGGACAAGACCCTATGATAAAAAGACCCTTGAAATACTAACTACAGGGTATCAAATTAATGATTTGATGGAGTTTTTAGAAACGTTAAAACCTTATTTTAGTATAGAATCTATAGAGATAGAGCAATGAAGGTGCTTATAATAGACGACGAGGCTTCCATAAGAGAGTCTATATCAAATATACTAAGCGATGAAAATATAAGCTCAAAAACCGCAAAGTCTTTGGAAGAGGCAAAAAAGATCCTTACAAAAGAGTATTTTCCGGTGATACTTCTTGATATATGGCTTGAAGATGGCTCTGGTATAGATTTTATAGATACCATAAAAGAGCTATCTCCAAATTCTTCTATAGTTATGATAACAGGTCATGGTGGTATAGAGCTTGCAGTTCAGTCTATAAAAAAAGGGGCTTTTGATTTTTTAGAAAAACCTCTTTCTATAGAAAAGCTTTTAAACGTTATAGAAAAAGCCCACAAAGAACACATAAAAAACAAACTCACCAACATAGAACATAGTGATGACATCATAGGAGAATCTATTGCTATAAAAAAATTAAAAGAAGAGGTAAAAAAGGTGGCAAAATCAAATGCAAACATCGTAATATTTGGAGAAAATGGCACCGGTAAAGAGCTTGTGGCAAAAAACATCCACAAACTATCTTATAGAAAAGACAAACCCTTTGTGGATATAAACTGTGCTGCAATACCAGATGAGCTTATAGAATCTGAGCTTTTTGGATACGAAAAGGGAGCTTTTACTGGGGCAGTGTCAAGAAAAGCCGGAAAACTTGAGATAGCAAATGAAGGGACGATATTTTTAGATGAAATAGGGGATATGAGTCTAAAAGCCCAGGCAAAACTCTTAAGGGCTATAGAAACCAAAAGCTTTCACCGGCTTGGGGGGCTTCAAAAAATAGATGTGGATGTAAGGTTTATATGCGCTTCCAACAAAGACTTAAAAACACTTATAGAACAAGGGCTTTTTAGAGAAGACCTTTATTATAGGCTCGCAGTTATAACACTAGAAGTACCGCCTTTAAGAGAAAGAGGACAGGATATAATAATCTTAGCAGAATATTTCTTAGACAAGTTTTGCCAAGAGAACAAAACAAAACCAAAAAAATTAACAGAAGAGGCAAAAGAAGTCCTTTTAGAATACCACTGGCCAGGAAACGTAAGAGAGCTAAAAAATCTAATGGAAAGACTAAGCATAATAGTAGAAAAAGATACGATAGACGCTGATTCTCTTGAGATAAAAGTCAAAAACAAAGAGTCTCAGGATTTTAAAAGCGCAAAACAAGAATTTGAAAAGCAGTTTATACTAAAAAAGCTTGCCCAGCACAACTACAATATAAAACAAACCGCCCAGGCTATAGGTATGGATTTTACAAACTTATACCGTAAGATAAAAGCTTACAACATCAAAATAGAAGAGGATTCCAAATGAACAAACAAAAAGACATGCTAAAAAGAACCATAGAAAAAGAAGTGGCAAATATCCTAATAAAGGATATAGAGAATATGCCCGGTTTTGTAACGGTAAACGGTGTACTCTTAAGCGAAGATGGTAAAAATGTGTTGATATCTATAAGCGTTTTAGAAAAAGACAAAGAAGAGGCCGTACTAAAAAGACTTCAAAGCGCAAAAGAGTATATAAGACATCTTTTGACCAAAAAAATAAAAACCAAATCTATGCCAAAAATCGATTTTGTAATATCTAAGGAAGATTGATGGAGCGATACGACGTTATAGTTATAGGAGGTGGTCCTGCTGGAGCTGGTGCATCTTACGAGCTTGCGGATGCTGGCGCAAAAGTCTTAGTAATTGAAAAAGCCAAATACCCAAGACCAAAGCTATGCGCTGGTTGCATATCAAAAAGATCTGTAGATTTGTTTCCGGCTTTTAATATAAAAAACAGCATAAAAGGAGGGATACTGGGCTTCAAAGGCCAAGAGTTTGTAGAAAAAGTTTCCGATGAATGCGCTGTTATAGTAGATAGAGAAGAGTTTGATCATTTTTTGATTTCAAAAGCCCAAGAAAAAGGAGCCCATCTTTTAGAAGAGATCACTGCAAAAGATATAGAGCTAACACCCACCGTAAGAAAAGTCATCACCGACAAAGGTGTATTTGAAGCCGATTATGTGATAGGGGCAGATGGTTATCATTCTATCACAAGAAAATCTATAGCCTGCAAAAGTGCATCAAGAAAGTTTTTTATAGCTATGGAGGTAAAAGTCCCAAAAGATATGTTTAAAGATTTTAAAGAAGATGAGGTTTTGATAGATATAGGCGTTGTAAAAAAAGGCTACGGATGGTATTTCCCCCAAGGGGAGTTTGTAAATATAGGTATAGCCACCGCTGAAAAAGAAGATCTTTTAAATATCTTTAAAGCTTATACAAAGAACCATAAGCTATTTCCTATTGATATATCAAAATATCGCATAAAATCTTGGTTTATACCTTTTATCTCAAAAGCCCAAGAGTTAAGACTTGGAAGAGATAGGGTATTTTTAACAGGAGACGCTGGGGCTATAGTAGACCCATTGCTAGGAGAGGGTATAAGATACGCATACTTAAGTGGGAGCCTTTGCGCAAGAGCCATAAAACTTGCCAAAAAAGACGCCCATTCTTTGTATGAAAGGTTTGTAAAAAATACCATTTTGGAAGATCTCGTTTACGCTGGTAAAATCGCTTCCATAGTTTACAACATCCAAGAGTTATCTTTTAAACTATCTCAAGACAAAGCCCTTTATATGTTTTTTGAGCTTTTAAAAGGAGAGAAAACCTACAAAGATTTATACAGATGGGGTTGGAAAGAGCTTGTAAAAAATATACCTAAGATACTGAGCGAAATGATATAATATAAAGTATAGGAGGAGTATATGAGAAAAGAAAATGTAATTATAGTTAGCGTAGTATTGTTGTTCTTAAGCGCCTTGGCGGGGATATTTGTAAAAAACATGGCTGTTGATTTAGCCCTTATAATTTTAGACATAGCTTGCTTTGGTATAGTTGCATGGAATAGTTTGAGTAAAGAGGCTAAAGAAGAGGTAGAAACAGGCAAAACGCTAGAATGTCAAGATGATAAAATAAAATCAGATTTTAAAACTATAATGCCAGATATAGCCACAGAAGTTTACGACTGCTCAAAGATAGAAATAGCCTCGTTAGAGGCAACGCACACAGCCAATATGCTGAAAGAGTCTATATTGGCTATATCAAATGCAGAAGAAGAATTTAGCGCTACCATGAAAGACATAGCAAACTCCATACTTGATACAAAAAAGATTCAAGACAAACTAAGTGAGCGCATAGAAGAAAAAACAAAGCACGTTGAATCTTCAAAAGAACTTGTAGAAAACTCTAAGCTTGTGTACAAAGAGGTTAGCAAATCTATATCTCAGTTAAGCGAAAAATCAAAAGGTATAGAGTCTATCGTATCCACAATACTATCCATCACAGAACAGATAAATTTACTCGCTCTAAATGCAGCTATAGAAGCAGCTCGTGCTGGTGAAGTGGGAAGGGGTTTTGCTGTGGTGGCCGATGAAGTAAAAAAACTTGCAGAAAGAACATCAAGAAGCGCCCAAGAGATATCGGCTACTTTGACAGATATGCTAAAAGCCACAAACAATGCATCGGAGAAGGTCGGCAATATGAACATCGTTATAAAAAACATGGAATCTTTTTACGAGGAGATAAACTCATACTTTACAGAGATAAAACAAAGCGCAAAAGAAGTGACAGAGCTTTTAGATAGACAAACTGCAGCAGTAGAAGAGCAATCTCAAGCCATACATCAAATATCAGAAAACGTAGTAAACTTTAGAAAAGGTTTTGAAGATTTTATGAATATAATAAATGATATTACAGATTACACAAAGGAATTATTTAAAGACTCAGTGGAAACTTGGAATACCGTATACGAAATTGAAGACAAGGATTTGTTTGTAGAAACCATAAAAAAAGTAGTAGACCACGCAAACTATATGCACAATCTATTTTTAGTATTAACCGGAAAGTCTGATTGGAAACCAGCAGACCATACCCAGTGTGCCCTTGGCAAATGGTATTACGCTCAGAACAAAGAAGAGATAAAAGCAAAGTATGGAGAAAAAGCCTACGAAGCTTTTGTGAAAATAGAGGAGTTTCATAAAGAGTTTCATGATAAAGGAAAAACAGCTTACGATTATTATATAAACAAAGACCTAGAAAATGCTTTAAAGCAAAGCTACGAGCTTGCATCGCTATCTGAAAACACTATAAAAGCAATAGTGGAATTTGCCAACAGCTTAAAAACTTAAAACATTAAAACTTGATTTTTCCGTAGAAATAGATTATCTTATATAAACTATCTTAAATTGGAGTGTGTCTATGAAGGACTCTTGTTCTATGCTGGTCTCTTGTTTGGAATTGTTTTTTGACGAACTAAAGTCCAGCCCTTTTGATAAATCGCTTTTAGACCTAAAGATGGACTTTGCCAAAAACATAAACATAATAATAATGAGTGCAAAATCAAACGGAAATTTGGAATATGTCCTGTGTCAAAATATAGATGGTTTTAGAGAGTACCTTCTTTTAAACATGCCAAACCTAAAGGATAACTGCCAACGTTTTAAGCTTTTAAAAGCATTGGAAGAGGTACTTGACAAGTATATGAGCTCAAAAGATGTCAAAGATAAAAGCTCTATATCAAATTTGGCGGAGGTGGTGTTTACATTGCTACAGCAAACAAAACCCTGCAAAAAATGAATAGATTTGACCAGCTTGATGCCATATTAGAAAGAGAGTACGATTTAGAGGTAAAACATTCTCAAGAAGGTTGGGGCTGTGGATACGATCCAAAATATGTATCCATGGTGGATATGTGGGCAAAGGGGGAGATAGAAGATATACCTCAAATTATAAGAATACCGGCGGGTGTTGTTTACAACGCTTCAGAGTTTTTAAGGGTTTCTCAAGAGCAAGCTATGTCTGATATTGGACATGAGATAAGATATATAATTAGCACAAACCTATTTAACTTTAGAAACGGCCAAAGGGAGGTTTTTAGAGCAGGGTATGATCCCACATCGTTTGTATGTCTTTATGCTGTTTTTGAAAATATAAGGCTTGATAAAGAGGTTGGTTTTGGGGCTTTTGAAAAAAAAAGATTCAACGAAAGATTAAACCGTATAAAGCCAAAGTATCCACACCATCTATACCTTGCTTATATTTATAAAAGCTTTTACCAAGAGCAATTTGATATACCAAACGATATAAAAAAACATGCAAACGATACAAGGCATAGCTTTTACGAGGCTTTAAAAGACATATCAGAAGCTTACAACATCCTGATGGAATCCGTATGGCCAAGATATAGGCAACTGGTGGAGCTATCCCAAGATATAAGGCTTATAGAACTCATATTAAAAGAGCTTGATAAACACTCTGGTAGAATCACCACAGATATAGTAGGGAAATTAAACACAGAGCAGATAAGCTTTTTTGAAAGTCTAAAAAAAGCAAACCTCATAGACAAAGCCATCATAGATAAATCAAAGACTATACTAAAACAAATACCAGATTGGATGGTGGCCTACGCAAGACAAATAGTAAGGATGGAGATGATAGAGCAAGATGCCCTATTCTTTAGAGAGTTTCTACCAAAAGTCCTTGAAGCGGAGATAGAGCACAGGGGATTTTTAAGTTTTATCATAAAACCCTGGGAAGAGAGCATGGCCTCAGGGAGTTCTTCAAAATCTGGGAGATCCGATTCTAAAAACAACGACGGCAATGGATCTTCTTCTCTTGGAAAAGATCAAAGCAAAGCTTACAACGAAATAAGAAACTCTGTAATAGTGGTATCTGAGATTTTAAAAAGAAATATATCAAAACTATTTCCCACAGAGGATAGTTTATTTGAAGGAAAATACCACACCGGAAAGCATATAAACACCACTGCTTTGGCCACTGAGATAGCATCAAAAAGCGGTCGTATTTTCCAAAGAAGGATAGCCGGAAACGAAATACCGGTGTTTTTTTCGTTTTTACTAGACATATCTTCAAGCATGAGAAAAGAAGATAAGCTTATAAACGCCATTAAAAGCCTAATACTTATAAGCGAGGTTTTAAGCGATTTAAAACTTGATTTTTCTATAAGCCTTTTCAACGAAGAATATTTTATATTAAAAGATTACAAAACCCATTATAAGCAAGTCATAGCTGACATATTAAACATATCACCTCAAAAAAGCACAAACTTAGGCCTTGCCATTGAAGAAGAAAGAAGGCATATAGATGACTTCCAAAGAAAAACCCACAAAAGGGGCGTATTTGTACTGTTTTCAGACGGAGAACCCACAAAAGGTATGAAAAAAGAAGAGCTAAGCTCCTACGTAAATTTAATAAAACTAGAAATACCTATAGTAGCTATAAGCGTAGGAAAAGCTGGAGAATCTATAAAGGAGATTTTTGGTAAGAATACGCTTATAGTAAACTCTATAAACAGTTTGCCGATGGCCTTTGGAAGAATCGTACAGCAACAGCTAAATAAGTTTATGAAAAGATAATATGTTTATCTATCAAAAGCGTATTTGTAATGCCAATAAAAGTTTAATACGTTTTTTACATAGTGTCTATTTATGGTGTTTGGTATGTGCTCTACAAACAAAAGCCAATCGTCAAAATCTTTATACCTCGATACGTTTCCAGGTCCTGCGTTGTAAGATGCTATGGCTTTTACAAGGTTTTTGTGCCAAAGGTTGTAAACGAAATAAAAGTAATAGCTTCCATAAAGTATAGAGTATTTTGGGTTTTTCATATCATCTACAAAAGGAAGATTAAACCTTTTTGCCACAAACATACCTGTGGTATCCTTTACTTGCATAAGCCCAACGGTGGTGGGTTTTTTATCTGGAAAAGCCCAATAAGTTCTCGCTATGGGGTTGTAAAAACTTTCCATCCTTATAATAGAAAGCACCAAACTTGGGCTCATGGTATCTTTTGGTATATATCTCAAAAATACTATAGGATAAGCATTCCAATAGCCTTTTTTTATCATGTAAAACTTCGGATTTATATGAAAAATTTCACACATCTGTTTTTCGTTAAAATGTTTATTTTTGTAATAGCTGTAAAGGTAGCTGTTAAACCCATAATCCATAATACGTTTAAATTCCAACACCCCCTTGTCTGGCTTATAAGAAGAACATCTTAAAAATTTTGCGTATATAGGTTTATGAAGTTTTAATTTTGCCAAAGTCCCGTAAAAACTATCATATCTTGAAGCTTTTTCTAAATATTTTTTGTTTTTAGTGCTTTTATAAAGCCAATAATAAGATGCTCCAGTTTTATCATAATAAGAGGCTCTTTTAAAAGCCCTAGAAGCGTTTTGATAATCTCCAAGCTCAAAATAAGATATCCCTTCATAAAAATACTTATAAAAACCATCTGGTACATAAATAGCATAGTTTATAAGAGCTCTTGGTTTATCTTTAAAAAACAAATATCTATAAACATAGTTTGCATAGAAATCCCTTAGGCGTTGATACTTAGGATAAGCCTCTAACGTTGATAGCTCTTCGCTTGCTTTGGCAAAATCGTCTATAAAAAGATAATGATAAAATTTAGCTACAATAGCTGGTTTTGAACTGCTGTTTTGGGATATAAGATAGGCAAGATAATAACACCCTCCTTTTAAAGCGTTTTTTATAGCAAGCTCATTTTCCATAAGCTCTTTGGTTTTATCCTGAAAAAAGCAAGGTTTTTTATACATAACAGTCTTATCTATTCTTGCTAAAAGCCTATAATACTGATATACAAAACCTCTTGTAAGACGATGAGTATCTACTTGATCAAGTATACGTTGAAGGTTATTAGAATCTTTTGAAAGGTAAGCATATACCACCAGTGCATCGCTTTTTGTAATAGGATCGTTGTAAGATATCACTTTTTTCACAAGAGCTTTAGCTTTAGATGGGTGGTCTTTTTTAACAAGTTTTAGGGCTTTTGAGAAAAGATTAAGCTCTTTATCAAAATCATAAGAAAAGCCAAAATTTACAAAGGATAAGAACGTTAAAAAAACCAATAAAAATTTGCGCATTTATCAAGGGTGTTTTATCTCGTATATCCTTACAAAAGCATAAACAAGATCGTCCACGCTCTTTACTTCTACCTCATCCTTTGACCTTCTATCCTTTGGAAGTTTTTTATAACCTATATAAATAAGCACAAGACCTATTATAGACACTACAAGGCTTACGAGAGCCCAGGCAGCATGATTTACGGGCCTACTAAAAGTCCCGATGGTAAAAGTCCAAAAAGACACCGCCACAGATATCACGATGCCACCCATAGCAAGCCAGAAAAAATCTTTTATGGGTATATGTTTAGGTTTTGCCATCAGTATGAGATCTTTATTTCTAAAGAGTATATCTTCAAGCTCTTCTATGCTTATCTTATCAGCATCGGTTATACCTATATCTTTTGCTATATATACGATGGCTTCCCTATAATCGGAGGTTTTAGGTTTTACTAAAAGCGCCAAAACCAAGTTCCTAAAATTCTCTAAAGAGACATTCTCCCCTTTCTTTCTTCCTAACCACGATTTCAATACAGCCTTATCTCTTTCCAATGTATCCATACAAATATTTTAACTCATATTTTTGAAAAAAATATAAAATATAAAACTTTATGAAAAATTTTAGCTTATAATATCATAAACAAATATTATGGTTTTTTATACAGCGTTATTTATATTTATACATAACTTAAGATAGGAGGTGTAAGCTCATGGAAAGTGTCAGCGGTTATTCATCTAAAAGTGTTTCAAGTAGTAACATAGATATATTACAGCTACTTGCGTTTGTAGTTTTACCAGTAAGACTGGTATACGCCTGGATGTATATATCTGCACCATTGAGAAGGGTGGTTTTAGCCAGCGGAAAGCTGGATCCAAATTCACCTTTGTGGGTAGGGCATAAATTCAATTCCTTTTTGCCTCACGCATCAAATATACTATGGCTTCATGATTTTGTTAGATACTTGGTGCTTCATCCAGATCTTTTGGCTAGTTTTCTATGGGTATTTACTATAATAGAATTTCTTACTGGTTTAGGCATAGCTCTTGGGCTTTTATCAAGACTTAGCGCTATTGGTGGGACGCTTTTACCCCTTGGAATGCTCTTAGGAGCAGGTTGGCAAGGTGCCACATGCCTTGATGAATGGCAAATAGGCTCTACGGGTGTTGCAATGGGACTGACGTTATTTTTTGCCGGAAGCGGTGTTTTAAGCGTGGACTGTCTTTTGATGAACAAATATCCAAAACTTAAAGAGAGCGGATGGTTTAAATGGCTTGGTAGTGGCACACTTTTTGACAGCCCTGCCTTTAACAAAATGGCTATAGTTGGTGCTCTTTTTGCTTTATTTGTCACGATGGGGACAAATCAATACTTCCAAGGCGGTGTATGGGGTAAGCTTCACAACTTTGGCAAAGTCCTTGATGTAAAAGTATACGATGCGCATATACAAAATGGAGATCTCGTTTTTGAAGCCTATAGAATAAGTGGAAGCTCTGCTGCTATGGCTTGGATACCAAAGATAGATCTTATCAAAGATGGTAAAGTAGTTTATACCTGGGATCAAAAAGCGATAACATCTTTACCACCTTCAAGTGTAAAAAATATATACATAAACAAAGCTAAGATAAATCAATACGCTCTTGGTATGAGATTAGGTGCTAAGGCGATAATCACCTTACCGCTTCCACAAAATCTAAATTTAACACATGGTCAATATACTCTTGTATTACATGAAATAGGTGGTCAAAAGTTCAGCACAACATTTACCTACTAAGCTATTAAAATAAATGCCCCCTTTGCGGGGGCATTCAAAATTTTTTACACTTTTACAAAAGTTTATGATATAATAAACATTTTATGAAATCTATCGTTTTAAACAGTTTGTTGGTATTTTCTACTTTGTTAAACATAGGGCTTGTTGTATTTATATTAAAAATATTAAGAAAATCCGAGGATAAAACCTTAGAAAAGCTTTTTAGCATCGGGTTTCCAATACTTATAGTTTCAAAAGATGGTAACATTGTAAAAACTAACGATTTTGCCGCTTCTTTTTATGGAATATCAAAAGAAGAGTTAGAAAATAAAACTGTTTTTGACATAAACACGGCAGGAAAAGAATATCTTATGGAATTTATAAAAAGAGGACTTGAAAACTCTTATCAAAGATGTCTGTTCAAACATAAAACCAAATACGGAGAAAAAGATGTAGAAACCAGTGTAATACCAATAACCTACAAAGGCAAAAAACATCTTCTATGCATAGTAGAAGACATATCAGAGAAGACTCATATAAAAACCGAGCTTGAGTTAAAGGAGGAGTTACTTAAAAATATATATGAAAACGCACAGGTCTGCATATTGATATACGACGAAGAATTCAGGATATTACAAGCCAGTCCATGGTGTTTTAGGCTTTTAGAGTATAAGATAGAAGAGCTTAACGGTAAAAAAATTACAGATATAATAGTAGAAAACAACGAAAGCACTATAAGTGTTTTAAAACCGAGGCCTTATCAAAAAATAGCTGGTGTTTTTACGCTCAAAAGAGCAAACGGCAAACCCATACAAGCAAAATTAATAACATCGGTAATCATTCATCAAGCAAACATGCTAAACATAGCTACAATATACGATATTCAAGAAGAACTAAAGCAAAGAGAAGTGTATAAGGTGCTATCAGAAACAGATGAACTTACAAAAGCCTACAACAGAAGATTCTTTGATGAGATTTTAGATGCTTTAGTAGATGCTTACAAAAACAAAACGGCTCCTTTTTCTCTAATAATATTTGATATAGATGATTTTAAAAAAATAAACGACACCTATGGACACGACGCTGGGGATTTGATACTAAAACGTATATCGGAGCTCGTGAAAGCCAACATAAGACAAGAAGATATTTTTTGTAGGATAGGTGGGGAAGAGTTTGCCATTATACTAAAACAGATAGATATATTTGGAGCGTATGTTGTTTCAGAAAAACTAAGGAAAATAGTAGAAACTACAAACTTCACTTACAAGGACAAAACTATAAAAACCACCATTAGCCTTGGCGTAGCTGAGTTTGGTAAAAACGATACAAAAGAAACCTTGTTTAAAAAAGCCGATAGAGCATTGTATGTATCAAAAACCTCTGGTAAAAACATGAGTTATTTATTTTTTGGAGATTTTATGGAAGTATGAATATACTATTAAAAGCTATAAAAGCTTTACAAAATCTTCAAAAGAGTACCTAAAAGCCCTTGGTAAAAGTTTTTTGTTTTGATCTTTATAGCCTATGGCTATTACCATGGTTATTATCTTATAATCTGGAAGCTTTATAAAATCTCTCAATCTTTTATCATTAAAACCATCCATCGGATGCGCTTCAAAGCCAAAGCATCTAGCAGTTATCATAAAATTCATGGCAAACAAAGAGCTGTCCCTTACAGCTTTTAGCTTGGCTTTTTCTGGTATAACATTGTCCTTAACACCATAGCTATCTACTATAGCACTTTTCACAGCTTCTTTATTTCCCTCAGTTATATAACCAAGCTCTAACCAGCTATTTACTATATCATCAGCATGCTCAATAGCAGCTTTTGGGTTTGCTATTACTATTAGATCAGCTGACGCTTGTTCTACCTTTGGTTGGTTGTTGCATATTTCTTTTAAAATTTGTTTGTTTTCTTTTGTGTACACAAGCACGGCTTCCCAAGGCTGTATGTTGTAAGAAGAAGGAGCCGTTGCAGCTTTATTTATTATATCCTTTAAAACTTCTAAATCTATATCTTTGGTAGAATCAAAAAAGTTTACGGCCCTTCTTCCCAATATAGCATCTATACATTCCATATCACGGTCCTATTTGTCTTAAAAATGCTGGTACCTCTTCGCTTTTAGTCCATCCACATTCTTCAAGCACTTTGTCAACCACTTCTTTGTCATGGCCAGTTTTAGAAACAAGGAAGTTTATAAAATCATCTCTTCTACCCTTAAAAGCCTCTATATCGTATAAAGAAACATCTTGAAATCTTGATGCTATCCTATCTTTTACTATTTTCCAAGCCACTGGATGTTCAAAAAGCTTAAAAGTTTTATCCTTAATAGTGGTCTTCACCGATAAATCTTTTATTTGCTCAAGCCTATCTGGATTTATAACCACTATAGCTTCTGCCATGAGAGGATCAACCGTGTAGAATATGCCAAATAGCTTACCTAATATACGCCTTTGGGTTCTTATTATCAAGTTTAGCTTGTCTTTAACTTCTTTTTCTACTTTATCGTATATAAGCTCATAGTAGTTTAGTTGCTCTAGCTCAAGACCACCTAAATACCTTATGAAATTTGATATATCAACGTAGTGAGCTTCTTCGCTGATAAGCTCTTTTTTAGACTCTTCTTTTAGTTTGCCATAATCAGCAGTAACATCTGTGTGAATAGGTGGCATTATGTGAGTGGTGGCCTCTTGCCAGCCAGACTTTATTAAAATTTGCAAGGCCCCATCTTCGTCTATCTTGTATCTTTCCATGAGTAGCTTCTTAAGACCTTCCCTATCGTTTCTATATTTATCAAGTTCCTCATCGGTTAGATCTATATCTACATACACAAATTTTTCCTTGCCATTTTCATCTTTGGTGATAATATTTTTCCGTCCCTTTATATAGTTTTTAACAAAAGTCCAATCTTCCTCTGTCATTTTTGAATACTCTGGATGCCATAAAATAGACATATCCTCTTCTAGTTCCATATAAGGTAGGTCTTCATACCAAGTGGCTTTGTTTAACCTAAGCTCTATGTTTTCTTCAGAGGCCTTATACTTTTCTTTTACATACTTTATAAATTCCTTCCTTTTGAACCTAAACTTTTCTATCTCATCTAAAGTAAGTTCTGGAAACAAAATCTTTAGTTTATACTTTATAAAATCCCAATTACCAAACAAATTTTGAGGCTCTAAAGCTTCATAACCATAAGGATTTACCTTAAGAAACTCAAGATAATAACCTAAAAATCTCCTTACTCTTGGATCTGTGTTTATTAGCTTTGATATAAAATCTGGATCATAATACTCTATAACGCTTAAAAGTCTAGCTATGTTTATTTTCTTTATATCCTGAGTATGGCATATTTCAAACAAAAACCTCTTTGGAATATCCTTATTTTCACAGTATTGATTTAACACATCCATTTCACTTTTAAGCAAGCTCCTAAAAAAAGCTACTTTCTCCCTAGAAGACAGTTGTTCCTTTAAAATAAGTTTGTCTATCATATGAAACACCTCCTTTAAAATTAAATATAGAGCTTCTATTAGTATAAACAATAAAAGTTTATAAGTATTTTATAAGCGATTGTTATCTATTCATATTCTTATATAACTTTTTTTAAAAAGTGATAAGCAATAGATAACACCATTGTAAACACCGCCAGAAACCACTTAATAGGAAGAAGGTTTATAGAGCTAAATCAATCTTTTGGCTTTTTTCTTCTTTTCTATAAACTCTTTGTATTCTTCTTTTGTAAGCAGGCGATAACCCTCATCCTGAGATACCAAAAGCGCAAATTCTTTTAAAAGCTTTTCCTCCTCGATTTTATTTAAAGCAAAAGAAATGTCTCTTTTTAACTCCTCAAAAATAATCAAAAACTCTTTTTTGAACATAAAAGGTGTGGTTGAATAAACAGTTATTACCGCATAGACTTCTCCACTCTTTTCTACAGGGATAGATAGGGATGAATATATATCTCTTTTTAAAAGCTCGTCTTTCCAAGGTTTCGTAAACTCTGATACTAACGTGTTTTCGTTGATGACAATTTCATTTTCCCTGTAAGTTGTCCCAACCGGACCTCTTCCTTCCGGAACATCTGCTCTTGTGCTTATCACCAAATTATCCACATACCCATCGTCTTTACCACACTTGCATACTGGTTTTATAAACTCTTTATCTTTTTTCCCAATCCATACAAATTTTAAATGATTTTTATCCACAAGGCTTTGGCAGATCTGATTAAATAGCTCCTCTTCCGTTTTTGCAGAAACAATTAAATGGTTGATGTCTTGCAAGCTTTTTACAAGAATTTTATGAATAACGAGATCTCTGAGTATTTTTCCAGATTTAGAATATTCTTTTATCTTGTTGAAATCTTCATTGGAGACTTCTTCTAAATCTAAAAGCCCAATAAGTTTATTTATATTGTCCTTATTCTTTTCGTAAAACTCTTCTGATATCAAAAAATAGTGACCTACATCCAAATCTAACTTTTCTATGATTTTTAGATTGTCCTTGATATCTTGTCCCAATTCGTCATAATAATCTTTATAAAAAATCCCTATATCTGCTTTTTCGTTAAGAAGAAACTCCATCATATCATCAAAAGAATCAAGGAGAATAACCTCTTTATCATAAAGATTTAGTTTGTCTAAAATATAAAAAGCTATTGCTTTATCTGGAATGGATACGGTTTTTACATTTTGATAGTTTATATCTTTTCCTTTTAATCCAATAACCAAAAAAACATCGTTTTTGTTTTTAAACCTACCGATAAGTTTGTAATGTTTTTCTAAAAGCAGCAATGAAATATCAAAACTTGCATAATAGATATCTGGTTTAAAGTCATCTATAGAGCACAAAGCCTCTTCTTCGCTAAAGTTTTTAAAAGGCTTAAGCTCTACTTCTTGACCAAAGATTTCCTTTATCTTTTTAGCTATGTTAAGCCATTTGTCAAGTCCTTGTTGTGTATCATGGGGACAAACCCTAAAGTCAATCATAGACCACTCCTACAATACTACCACCCTGTTCCTTCCAGTTCTTTTGGCCTCGTAAAGAGCATTATCAACACGTTTTAAAAGCGTTTCTTTTGTATCGGGCTTTTCTAACGACACCACGCCAAAAGAGCAAGTTACGTTGATCCCTTCTTCAAAATGAAGATTTCTTATAAGACTTCTTAGTTTTTCAGCTAATATTTTGGCATCTTCTTTTGTAGTCTCTGGAGCTACAATGATAAACTCCTCACCGCCGTATCTTGCAAAGATATCGGTATTTCTTATGTTCTCTGATACCACTTTTGAAATAGCTATCAGCACCTTATCACCCACATCGTGACCAAAAGTATCGTTTATATGCTTGAAAAAATCTATATCAAACATAATAACACTAAGTGGTCTTTCGTATCTTTTTGCCAAATTTACATGCCTTTCTAATTTATCTTTAAGATACCTTCTGTTGTAAATTCCTGTAAGAGTATCTTCAATGGATTGTTTTAACAATAGCTCAGACAACTCTTTTTCCTTGGTAATATCAACAAATGTGAAAACAGCGTTGTCTTTGTTTTCAGGATTTCTGATAAAATCTAAAGTCCCTTTTACAAAAAGTATTTTATTGTCTTTTTTAAAAACATGGAACTCCTGTGAAAGTATAGGCATTTTGTTTGCAAAAGCATCTATAAGGTCTTTTACATGAATAGGTGATAATATATCAAATATGGTTAAAGCTTTTAGCTCATCAAAATCGTATCCTAAAAGCTCAAAAAAGTAGTCATTTGCATAATAAACACCATCCATATCAAATACCAAAACGCCTATCTTGGTATTCTGGATGATACTTTTAACAAGCTTGTTCTGATAATCTAATTTTTTCTTTAGTTCTATGGTATTTAGCGTATGCTCTATTTTATCTTTCAAATTTAGCAAGATTTCTTGATACTCATCGAAGTAATTTTCTTTTTTGGAGTATAGCCTGATAGAACCGTATGTATCACCATTTTTTAATATATGTATGATATAAGAGGATAAAGATTCTCCTATGTCCTCAAGGCGTGTCTTTGATGAAGATATCGTATCATCGGTGCCCTTGTGCCTTATCAATATACATACATCTTTAAACATATCCTCTTTTTCAAGCACATCTAAAAGCTTTTCAAAAAATATATCTTCGTTATCAGATGTAATGCCAAGATTTTCTATCTCTTTAAATATCTCCAAGACTCTTCTTGTTCTCTCTTCTTTTGTAATATCGTTTATTATTGAAAGTAAGTAAGTTTTGCCATTTAGACGAACAGGGGATGAATAAACTTCCACATCTCTTATCTCGCCAGATTTTAATCTGTGCTTAAACTTAAAGAAGTTTAGCTCTTTATGTTTTGCTTTGTGAACAAGTTCTTTCATCTTTTCTTCGCCAAGTATGTTTATATCCCAATTTTTCAAAGACGTAATCTCTTCTTTGGTATAACCATAAAACATAAGGGCTGCTTTGTTTGCATCCACTATAGAATAAGTATCTATATCCACAAAAAGCATGGGTATACTGTGTCCTTCAAAAAATGTCTTGTAAAATTCATTTTGATCTTTTAACTTGTGAAGAGCTACGGTTGTTATTATCAAGATGCCTAGATATTCTATATTCCAGTATATATCGTAAAGATTGTCGATATCACCTTGTTCTATAAGCTTGTAAAAATATTTAGCTGCACAATGAATCCTCTCGTGAGCTTTGTGAAGCTCTTTTTTTATATCATCTTCTACTGCTGCATTTTCTATAAGATCGTATCCAGGACAAGCGCGAGCGTCAAAAGTTATGGGGGGGGGGGGGGGGGGGGGGGGGAGTAAGTTCAATAAAACCTTTTGTGATGGCATCTTTAAGTTCTTTGCTTGATCTAAGAAACCCTGACATTACATCTTCGGCATAAAGCATTGATTCCAAAAGCTCAAAGTTTTCTAAATAACTGATTGCATGATATCTTGAGAGTATATTTCTTAGTTTTTTGAAGAAAAACACTATCTTAGCGTAGGATTCTTTTGTGAAGGGATTCTTTTCATAAAAACTCTCAACCACGTCGTTTTTAATATCCTCTATGATATGCTTTAAATAAGCCAAATGGACTTTATCATAAGCCTCTTTTGCTATGTTTTTTATAGCATCCTCGTCCACTGCACCGGTTTTTAGGTAATTTTCCCAAAGGGCTTTTATAGTTCTAATATATATAGTATCGTTATCATATTTATTATCGCTCATCTGACTACGCCTTCAAAAATTGCATGCATAAATACATATCTTCTCCATACCTTTATTTTAACATAATGTAGGGGTTTTTGATAATAATTTCAGCTATGAGGTTAATTTATCATTTTAGATTATAATATTTTAAAGGCAGGTTATATGAAATATTTACCTATTGGCATACAAACGTTTGAGAAAATAAGAAACAGCAACTACTATTATGTAGACAAGACAATGTTTGTTAAAAAATTAGAAAATGGTGGGTATTATTTTCTATCTCGCCCAAGAAGGTTTGGTAAATCCCTTTTTCTTGACACACTAAAAGAAGCCTTTTCTGGCAACAAAGAACTTTTTAAAGGGCTTTATCTATACGATAATTGGGATTGGGAGAAAAAATACCCGGTGGTAAAAATAAGCTTTGCAAGTGGAAATATAAGAACTTCAGATATTTTATTGGATCTAATGACATCTCAAGTAAATAGGATATCAGAAAAAGAACAGATAAACTTAAAAGAAAAGCGTCCAAGCCAAATGTTTTTAGAACTTATCCAAAAACTATACGAAAAATACACTCAAAAAGTAGTAGTACTAATAGATGAATACGATAAACCGATATTGGATGCTATAGAAAATATCGAGATAGCAAGAGAAAATAGAGAGATACTTAAAGATTTTTATTCGGTGTTAAAAGATGCTGATCCTTATCTAAAACTTGTATTCCTAACAGGTGTATCAAGATTTTCGAAAGTATCAATCTTTAGTGGATTAAACCAGCTTCAAGATATCACTTTAAATGAAGAGTTTTCAACAGTATGCGGTTATACCCAATCTGAGCTTGAAAGTGTGTTTTCCGATAGACTAAAGGATTTTGATAAAGAAAAGATAAAACAGTGGTACAACGGCTATGCTTGGCTTGGAGAGAGCGTTTACAATCCTTTTGATATACTCCTTCTTTTTTCAGAAAAAAGGTTTAGAGCCTTTTGGTTTGAGACAGGAACACCTACATTTCTTATTAAGATGTTTATGAAAAACAGATACTACATCCCAGAGCTTGAGAACCTTGAAGTAGGAGATGAGATTTTATCAAACCTTGATGTGGATAACATAAAGATAGAAAATCTTTTGTTTCAAGCTGGTTATCTTACAATAAAAGAGTTTTTAGAAGAAGATGGGGTGTATATACTATCTTATCCAAACTTAGAAGTAAGAAAAAGTTTAAACAACGCTCTTCTTATATATTTAGATTTTGATGCTAGTAGGATAACCAAAACAGAGCTTAATATAAAGCAAATTCTTAAAGAGAAAGATATAGACAAACTAAAAGATGCTATATACACATTTTTTGCCAGCATACCCCATGATTGGTATAGGAAAAACGATATAGCATCATACGAGGGTTTTTACGCATCTATTGTGTATGCTCTTTTTAACGGAGCAGGGCTAAATGTGATAGCAGAAGACAACACCAACAAAGGCCAGATAGATTTAAGTGTCTTTAACCAGGACAGCGTTTATATAATAGAGTTTAAAGTGGTAGAAGACAAAGAAGAAGGAAAAGCTTTAAAACAGATAAAAGAAAAAAGGTATTATGAAAAGTATAAGAGCAAATATAATGATATATACCTAATAGGAATAGAGTTTAGCAAAAAAGATAAAAACATTGTGGGTTTTGAGTGGGGGAAAGTTTCAACTTTTTACATTTAACTCATACACAAAATAATAAATTTGGGTTATAATCTTAAAGAGGAGGATAAAATCATGAACTTTTTGCATAGAGAAGAAAGCCCACTAACAGCTCAAGAGTGGCAAACAATAGACAACATCGTGGTAAATACCGCTAGAAACCACTTAGTAGGTAGAAGGTTTATAGAGCTAACCCAAGCTCTCGATCCAGCTATTCAATCGGTGGCCTACGATACTATACCAAGCTTAGATAATGGAGCTTGTGGGCTTTTTGGGGACAAAGAATGCGGTATAGCCAAAATAAAATCAAGAAAATTTTTACCTATCCCCCAGATTTACAAAGACTTTAAGATACACTGGAGAGACATAGAAACCAGTAGAAAATTAAATATACCCTTGGATGTAAGCGTAGTGGCTTTGGCAACAAGAGAAGTGGCTTTGGCAGAGGATAGGTTTATATTCCATGGAGATAGCGAGATTGGGTATCCTGGGCTTTTAAATGTAGAAGGAAGAAGTATAATTAAAAACAAAAACTTTGACGAGGAAGGCGGTATATTTAAAACAGCTTTAGCTTGCGTGGAAACGCTGGTAGAAAAAGGTTTTAGCAAGAACTTAGCCTATATTTTAAATCCAAAAGACTATACAAAGGCTTTTAGGATATATGGGAACAGCGGTGTACTGGAAATAACGCATATAAAAGAACTTTTTGATGTAGGAGTTTTCACAAGCCATGCTGTTGATGAGGGTAAAACCATAGCGGTTGCCACTGGTGTTGAAAATATGGATATATTTTTAGTACAAGATATGATAAGCGCTTTTATAGATTATGAGAATATGGATTATTACTTTAGAGTGTTTGAGATTTTGGCTTTTAGAATAAAAAATCCATCAGCGGTAGTCACTACAGAATAAGGAAGGCATTTATGGATAACAAAACAATCGTAGAATACCTAAATTACAACATAAGCTTAGAGCATTCTGCTATTATCCAATACTTATTTCACGCTTACACAATAAACGATGAAGGCTTAGAAAACAAACTCGAAGAGATAGCAAGAGAGGAGATGAAACACCTTCGCATGTTTGCCCATAAAGTAGTAGAGCTTAACGGTATACCAGCTATAGACAAAAGGGCCCAAGTATTTTTGGAAGCCCCTACGCTTCAAGATTTGCTTGAGCTTGATATAGAAGCTGAGAGCATGGCCATAGAAGAGTATTCAAAACAACTAAGCAATATAGAAGATAAAAGCATAAAAAAGATATTTGAAAGGATTATAGATGATGAAAACTCACATCTACATATTTTCAAAGATCTTCAGAAAAAGGTATTAGAAACATCAAAAGAGTTTGGGGAAAATCCTATTTTAGATGAAAACAAACTAAAGATAGTAAGCACATTAAATACATTTTTGCAAAAACAATATCAGACTATATTAGAAACCTTATATCAGTCTTTTGTAACAAGACACAAAGATATGTCTTTGAGCGATGAGTTAGAACAAAGAGCTATAGATAAAATGAAACATATGGGCTGGATAGCCGAAGAGATATCAGAAAAAGGTCAAAAACCAAACTTTTCTTTGCCAAACAATGTAAACATGCTTGAAAATAAAGATGAGATAATAGCCTATCAGATAAAAGATCAAGAAACAGCTTCCAATCAAATAAAAGCTATAGAAAGTGGTGTAGAAGATTCCGATCTAAAATGGATTTTAGATAGAATATCAAGAAGAGAGATACACTATAAAGACTTAGAAGCTTTCTTAGAAAATCCAAAAACAAAAGAAGAAGATATAGCAAAAGTTGTAAATGCTCTAACGGTGGGAAGTTTATTTAAGAAACATTGAGTTTATCATCTTCTAACAATCCCTTTAATCCTCCTTCTATATTAAAAGCTTTAAAACCTAAACTATTTAACATATCTACCACATATTTACTTTTATTGCCACTGTTACAAACTACAAAATATTCCTTTGATTTATCTAACATATACTCTAAATTTTCGTTATCTACAATCTCATCAAAAGGAATATAAATATACCCTTCACAACAAAACATATCCATCACTTTATCCAAATCAAATTCTTTCTTATCAATTCTTACATCTAAAAGAATCTTAGTGTGCATAGCATTTTTTATATCTCCTAAGTGCCTCCGCATGCTCCTTAGCGTAGAAATGCGCCATAGTCGCTCTAGTGTGCTTTAGCATTTCTCTCTTCTCATGAGTTTCATTGTCTTTTCTTTAGCTCCGAAATGCGGTTTTACCGCTCTAGTGTGCTCATAGCCGTTCTCTGAACTCATGAGTGCGCCTCCGAGACCGTGGCATACTTGTCATGTTCCTTAACGTCGAAACGCGCCACAGTCGCTCTAGTGTGCTTTAGCATTTCTCTCTTCTCATGAGTTTCATTGTCTTTTCTTTAGCTCCGAAATGCGGTTTTACCGCTCTAGTGTGCTTTAGCATTTCTTACCTCGTATATACATGTTCTTTAATCAACCCAAAACAAATATGTCCGCAGGGCCAAAGACCCGCGGATTATAAAATTAAATAGAGGAGGGAGGTGGCTAATTACAATTAATCTTCTGAGTCTTCTTTAGAATTGTCCTCAGAATTGTCCTCTTGTTTGTTTTCATCTTCAGCCAAAAGATAGGATTGGTGAGCAGCTTTGGCTGAAACGCCAGTTTCCTTGTGAGTTTGTGAGGCTTGGGCAGTTGCCCCAATAAACAAGACAGCTCCTAAGAGAGCCAACATCCTTGGTGCAGATACGATAAGGTTTCTCATAACACTTACCTCCTTTTGAAATATAAAAAAATATAAAATTGTCAAGTGAAATTTTAATGAAAAGATAAAATTTTTATAAAAATATCAAATTATATTTACTTTGCACATTTTATAATCCCACATTGCTAATGTCTTGTTTAAAAGCTTATATAAAAAATTTGGTTTATAATAAGAAGTATGAACATAGATGAGCTTGTAATAAACAGCATTAGATTTTTAAGTATAGATGCCGTAGAAAAAGCCAATTCAGGACACCCCGGTATGCCCCTTGGCACAGCGCATATAGGATATATACTCTTCGATAAGATTTTAAGATACAACCCAGAAAACCCCAAATGGGTAAATAGAGATAGGTTTGTACTTTCCAATGGGCATGGTTCCATGCTTCTTTATTCGCTGCTATACCTTTATGGGTTTGATCTTACACTTGAAGATATTAAAAACTTTAGGCAATTAGGAAGTAAAACCCCAGGACACCCAGAAAGCTTTCTTACAAAAGGAGTAGAAGCCACCACAGGACCCCTTGGACAGGGTATAGCAAACGCCGTAGGTATGGCGATAGAGCAAAAACATCTTGGGGCTATATGCAACAAACTTGATGAGCCTATACTGAACTATAAAGTCTTTTGCATGGTAGGAGACGGGGATTTGATGGAAGGGATCTCCTATGAAGCAGCAGCTTTGGCAGGGCATCTAAACCTTGACAATCTTTTTATTATCTGGGATAACAACCGCATTACTATAGATGGAGATACAAGCTTAGCTTGGGGTGAAGATGTGCTAAAGCGTTTTGAAAACGCAGGTTTTACCGTAAGACACATAGAAGATGGATACGATATCGAGCTTTTAGAAAAGACTATAAAAGAGCTTTTAACAAATCAATCAAAACCGGTGTTTTTATCGGTAAGAACTCATATAGGTTATAAAAGCATAAAACAAGACAGCGCCGAAGCTCACGGATCTCCTCTTGGCAAAGAAGCTATAGCAAAATTAAGGGAAAGCCTAAACTGGCCCTATGAGCCTTTCCACATACCCCAAGAAGTGTTGGATTACACGAGAAGAAAAGTAGAAGAAGGAAAAGTCTTAGAGCAAAAATGGCAAGAAAAGCTGTCAAAATACAAAGAAACTCATAAAGATGTTGTAGATATCTTGACAAAGAATATAAATTTAGAAAACGTAATATCACACATACCAAGGTTTACAGAAGATATGGCCACAAGACAAGCCTCCGGTAAGGTTTTAAATGCTATAGCACCACATATGCCAACGCTTTTTGGTGGTTCAGCAGATTTACACGAATCAAACAACACCTATATTCACAACGAAGGGGATTTTGAAGCCACAAACTACTACGGAAGAAACATCCATTTTGGCATAAGAGAACATGTGATGGGAGCTATAGCCAACGGCATGGCTTACGGTGGCATCACAACCCCATATGTAGCAACGTTTTTGATATTTTCAGATTATATGAGACCAAGTATAAGAGTAGCCGCTCTTTCAAAGCTACATGTGATATACATATTCACCCACGATTCTATAGGCTTAGGAGAAGATGGACCAACCCATCAACCAGTAGAACACATACCATCTTTGAGGCTAATACCAAACCTATGGGTGATGCGCCCTTGCGATGCCAACGAAACCGCTTACTGCTGGGAGCTTGCTTTAAGAAGAAAAGACGGCCCAGTAGCTCTTATACTATCTCGTCAAAAGCTAAAAACTTTAGATAGGACAAAGTATGCCAAAGAAAATATGGCAAAATACGGAGCATACGTGCTTTCTGGTGCTCCAAATCAAGAATTTACCATAATAGCATCAGGGTCTGAAGTAGGATTGGCTTTGGCTCTTCAAGACAAACTTGCCGAAAACGGCATACAGTCTACTGTGGTAAGCGCTCCTTGTTTAGAGCTTTTTGAAATGCAAGATGAAGCTTATAAAAACGAGGTTATTCCAAAAAATACAAAACATGTAGTTATAGAAGCTGCCAAAGGAGATATTTGGTATAAGTATGTAAACAAAGACGCCCTTGTAATATCTATGGAAACCTTTGGCAAATCTGGAAAAGGCCCAGATGTTATGAAACACTTTGGTTTTCACGAAGAATATATATATCAAAAAGTAAAAGAAAAATGGATGTAAAAGATAAACTCCTTCATGCTACCACTGTAATAGCTGTTAGAAAAAATGGCCAAACGGCCATTGGAAGCGATGGGCAAGTAACACTTGGTTCTCAAATACTAAAACACAGTGCAAAAAAGACTAGAAGACTTCATAAAGGCACTGTACTTGTGGGCTTTGCAGGTGGTGCAGCAGATGGGCTTGCTCTCATGGAGAGGCTTGAAGGTAAGTTAGAAGAGCACAGAGGAAACCTAGCAAGGGCGTCTGTGGAACTTGCCAAAGAATGGCGCACCGATAGATATTTAAGAAGATTAGAAGCGGTTTTGATAGCTTGTGATAAAGAAAGTATGTTTTTGCTCTCTGGCAATGGGGATGTTATAGAACCAGATGAGCCGATCTTGGCCACAGGTTCTGGAGGAGATTTTGCAAGAAGTGCCGCCAAAGCCCTATACTATCACACCGACAAAAGCGCCGAAGAGATAGTAAAAATATCTCTTGATATAGCATCTGATATATGTGTTTATACCAACAAACACTTTAGCATAGAGCTGTTGTGAAATGTATAAGTGTAGTTATACCCTCTTACAACGCTTCTAAGTTTTTATTAAAAGCCATAAACTCTGTAAAAAATCAAACATACTTTCCAAAAGAGCTTATAGTAATAGACGATGGATCTACTGACAACACAAAAGAGCTTTTAAAAGATATAAAACTACCCTTTGATTTTAGGCTTTTAACAAACGAAAAAAACAAAGGAAGAAGCTACTCAAGAAACTTAGGGGTAAAAGAAAGCGCTTGTGATTTTGTAGCGTTTTTGGATGCAGACGATATATACTTTCCTCACCATCTTGAAGAGCTTTCAAAAGAAAAAGGGGATTTGATTTACTCTATTCCAAGAACATTTATAGATGAAGAAGATAAGATAATAAGGGTATCGAAAAAAGCTTACCCTGATCTAAAAAGCATTATACTTGGGGGAATGGTAGGATATCCTTCTGGTATCATGGTAAGAAAAGAACGTTTTTTGGCTTTTAACGAAAGCCTTCACCAACGAGAAGACTGGGAGCTATTTTTAAGATATTACAAAAAAGGCCTTGATATAAAGATCATCGATAAAAATACCGTAGGGATAAGAGAGCACGGCAAAAGAACAAGCCGGTCAAAAGAGTATTTTTACTATACGATGAAGGTTTATGAGATGCACAAAGACATCGCCGATGCAAATATGTATCTTAGTATATCTGAAACTGCCTTCAGGTTCAAAGAGAAGGCTTTGGGTTTTGAGTTTTTAATAAAAGCTCTAAAACAAAATCCAAAAGCTTTAGATATTAGAAGACTTTGGAATATAATAAAAAGAATACCAAAAGTATAATGAATAATCTTAGGCTTTTAAAACAACAAATTTCTTTTATATTTAAATTAAAAGTTTAGGAGGTTAAACTATGGAAGTTATTAAACGTTCAGGCGCAAGAGAAAAGTTAGACCTTTTAAAGATAAGGACAGTCTTAGAAAATGCTTTATCTTTGCTAAAAGAGTGGAAAACTACAAAAGATATATCTGCCCAAGATATAGAAGAATGGACAATGGAGGATTTAAACGAAATAAACATAGACGAGATCATGGAAGATATAGAGATAAATATCTTTGATGGTATAGAAACCGCCGCCATATTCCAGCATATACTTCATTCTCTTCTCACAAGGGCCATAGATGACCCAATATACGACGCTATGGCAAGAAATGTGCTTTTACAAAGAATATACAAACAAGCTTTTGGCGGTATGTATTCACCTAAGAAAGCCTACAAAGAGCTTTTCATAGACTATATAGACAACGCTGTGGAGCTTGGGCTCTTGGATGAAAAGCTGGCTTCTTATTATGACCTTGAAATGCTTGCCCTTGAGCTGGTACCTAAAAGAGACCAACTTTTAAAGTTTAACGGTCTATATAATCTCATGGATAGATACCTTATAAAAGATTTGGATACCGGAAATATCTTAGAAGCTCCTCAATGGTTTTGGATGAGAGTGGCAATGGGCGTAGCTTTGGTGGAAAAAACTCCTGAAGATAGAAACCATTGGGCTATAGAGTTTTATCATATGATGTCAAGTATGGAGTTTATCCCCTCCACTCCAACGCTTTTTAATTCTGGCACAAGGTTTCCACAGCTTTCTTCTTGTTTTGTGGTTGATGAGGAAGACGATCTTTCTAAAATCTTTGAAACTGTAAAACAAGTAGGTATGTTAAACAAACACGCCGGAGGAGTTGGGCTACCAGCTACAAAACTAAGGGCAAAAGACTCAATAATAAGAAGCATTCAAGGAAAATCCTCAGGTATAATACCGTTTTTAAAGATAATAGATGAGACGATAACAGCGGTATCTCAAGGTGGAAGAAGAAGAGGCTCAGCACTGGCTTCACTGGAGCCATGGCATCTTGATGTATTTGATTTTGTGAGAACAAAAAGAAAATGGGGCGATGATTCTCAAAGGTTTAAGAACTTAAAAATTGCCCTCTTCTTAAACGATGAATTTATGAGAAGGGTCGAAGAAAATGGAGACTGGTATCTTTTTGACCCAGCTGATTGCCCAAAATTAGTTAGCACCTATGGTAAAAAGTTTTCTAGAGAATATTCAAAATGTATAAGAAAAGCTCTATCGGGAAAGATAAGGCATAAAAAAATAAAAGCGGTGGAGCTATTTAAAGAGGCTATAGAAAATACCATACAAACTGGAGAGCCTTGGTACACATTTAAAGATCCCATCAACATAAGACACCCAAACAAACATACTGGGACAATCCTTACCACAAACTTATGTACAGAGCAACTTTTGGTATCTACCTATGATTCTATAGAGTCTTGCAATTTAGGCTCTTTGGTATTGCCTAGAGCGTTGCTAACGCATTTCAGAGTTAATGAACATGCACAGCCACTCAATAGCTCTGAGAACGGCTCAAAGCACACTAAGTTTTTATCAAATAACACTTTTGACTGGGAAAAGTTTAAAGCGGTTATAAGAAAAGCGATAAGATTTTTAGACAACGTCATAGATGCCAACTATTATGCTTTAGAAGCTGTGGAAAAAGGCACAAAACAAAGCAGGAAAATAGGCCTTGGGTTTATGGGATATCAAGATATGATAGAAAAGCTAAAACTACCAGTAGATTCAAAAGAAGCTTTGAAGCTTTTAGATAAAATAGGAGAAACGATGTCTTACGTTGCTATAGAAACCTCTGTGGAGCTTGCCAAAGAAAGAGGCACTTATCCAAACTTTGATGGTTCGGACTGGTCAAAGGGGATCCTACCAATAGATACCCTAGAGCATCTTTTTAGAGAAAGATCTTTAACCAACGACAAGTATACCACGCCCTACAATGACATGGTTCAAAACTATGCGGATGAGAATAGAGCGGTGCAATCGCGTTTCGACGATAGGGAACATGCACAGCCACTCAATAGCTCAGAGAACGGCGCAAGGCACACTATAGATTATAAGAAGCTTGTTGATAAGTATGTAGGGCTACAAGTATACCACGATTCTGATGATATAGCGGAAGATGAAAGCAGAGCGATATCATCGCATTTCGACGCTAAAGAACAGGACAAGTCTACCACGGTCTCACAGACACTTCAAAGCTCAGAGAACGGCTTGGAGCACACTTTGCCAGCATTTAATTGGGAAGAACTAAGAGAAAAAGTAAAACAAGGTATAAGAAATGCCTGTCAGACAACGCTTGCGCCTACGGCCACAATTTCTATAATAGCCGGGACTTCTCAAAGCTTTGAGCCTTATTACGCTTTGGTATATTCAAGGACAAACATAGCTGGAAGATTTTTAGAAGTAAACGAAAACTTTATACGCGATCTAAAAAAACTAGGTCTTTGGGATAGACTAAGAGAAGATGTATTACTTCAACAAGGTTCTATACAGGACATAAAAGAAATACCTCAAGAGATAAAAGATATATACAAAACCGCCTACGAAATAGATACCGAAGTCTATATAAAACAAGCGGCTGTACTTCAAAAATGGATTGATTCTTCCATATCAAGAAACCTTTACTTTAACACCAGAGACCCACAAAAGATAATGGAAATATATCTAAAAGCTTGGAAATACGGACTAAAAGCCACATACTACGCCTTTATGCCAGCAAAGATAAAAACAGAAGGAAAATACGTGCATGAGGACATAAAAGAGCCGCAATCATCACAAGATAAAGAAGAAGATAAAGCTAGAGCGCTATCAGCGCATTTCAACTCTGAGGAACAGACAAAGGCACCCAAGAATTCAGAGACAAGGCACGCTGTTGAAAGCACCCAAGCTAAAACTGTTAGCAGTGCATCATCTTCGAAGCCAAAAAATGGTAACAAAGGCAAACTCGTTGAAAGCGATAATCTAATGCCTTTAGACGAGATAATGAAAGAAAAAGGCTATTGTGAAGAATGCGGTAACTGATAAAATACTTTTATGAAAAAACTTATAGCCATAATGGGCCTCGGTGTTTTGTTCTTGCTGAGGCTCATTTTTAAATTTGACAAGAGAAATAAAATATAACTTTTAATACTTAAATTATGGTATAATAATAATGTCGTGTTTTTTTATAAGAAAGTTAATAAGGATTTATGGAAGTTTTTGGAGGTAGGTTTTAGCCTTCTATATATTGGTATATTTTTGGGATGTATAGCGCTTTTTATAAAAGGTGATAACTATATAACCGTGGCATACTTGTGGGGCGTGGCAGACTTGTCAATACATTTAAACACAACCATAAAGCACATAACATACTCATTTTACGTAGATAGACTATCCTTATTTTTTATAGGTATTGTGGCTTTTAACGGCGCAATAAACAGCATATACACTTTAGATTACATAGAAGAAGAGAACTATGATAAAAAAATTTTAATGACAATGTTAAAAAACATTTTCATACTATCTATGATATTAGTCTTATTAAGTGCAAACGCTTTTACATTTTTATTGTTTTGGGAGGTTATGAGTATCCTCTCGTTTTTCTTGGTGCTTTGGGATTTTAAAAAAGAAGAAAACTACAAAGCATCTTTGATATACATAGTAATGACACACATAGGTACAGCTTTTATACTCCTTAGTTTTGTAGGATTTTATATAAATACAAACTCCTTGAGCTTTGATCATTGGCAAAACTTATCGCTAAACACCTTTTGGACCACATGGATATTTTTATTTTCAGTGCTTGGATTTGGTATGAAAGCAGGTATTATAGGGCTTCACAATTGGTTGCCAAAAGCCCATCCTGTGGCACCTTCTTTTGTATCAGCCCTTATGTCTGGGCTCATGATAAAAATGCCTGTTTATATGTTTATAAGGTATTGGTTTTATTTTATAAAACAATATCCGGCAAGTTTTGGGCTTTTAATACTAACGATTGGAACTATCACTATGCTATTTGGCATCCTAAACGCATCTGTCCAAAACCGCCTAAAAGCCATGCTCGCTTATTCTTCTATGGAAAATATAGGGATTATATACGTTGGTATAGGACTTGCTATGATTTTTAAAAGCCTAAATGTAGAATATTTATACGCTTTGGCTTTGGGGGCTTCGTTGTTTCATATATTAAATCACTCTTTATTCAAATCCCTTTTGTTTATGAGCGCAGGGTCTTTGATGGCAAGAGCCCATACCCAAGAGATAGCAAAGCTTGGCGGGGCCATAAAATACGCTCCTAAGCTTGGTACAATAACCCTTGTTGGGATGCTTAGCCTTGTCGCTTTGCCTCCTTTTAACGGTTTTATAAGCGAGTGGCTTCTTTATCAAAGCCTTCTTTTATCTTTGAAGGTAAAAGGATATTACCTTTGGATAGCATCGCCCTTATCCGCATCGTTTTTGGCACTTACAGGTGGTATAGCCATGCTTAGCGCCGTCAAATACTTTGGCCTGACGTTTTTAGGAAACCCAAGAAAAGATATAAAACGCAAAGAAGATATAAAAACCATGAGTCTAATATCCATGGGCATATTGGCATTGTCTTGCCTATTGGTGGGTGTTTTGCCGGTTTTTGTATTAGATGTGATAAACAACCTGATACCAGTACCTATACATGTAAATGGGATATTTGAAATTAAAACCCCGGAAAACTTTGGTTCTATAGCACCGTTTTTTATAGGTATATTGATGGTTTTCATGCTTTTAATAAGCATATATCTAAACAAATACATCTCAAAGCACTCTATTTATTACAAAACATGGGCCTGCGGACAAGAGGATGTGCCTCTATCAGCCCAGTATAGCCCAGAAGGGTTTTCTCAGCCTATAAAGAAAATCACTTCCAAACTATACAAAGATGGGTTAGATATTTTTGATGGTATTTATGGTTTTATTGCTAAAAGCCTATTAAACAAACTCCAAACATTAAAGTATAAAATCCAAACAGGTGTCATACATGTATACATACTCTATATGGCTATAACGCTAATAATCTTAATATGGGTAAGTAAGATATATGGGTAATATCTTTATAGGTATTTTACAGATTGTTATATTCATAGCGTTAGCTCCAGCTATAAAGGGTTTTATACATAAAATAAAATTAAACCTAAGAGGTCAAAAAGGACCATCTATTTTACAACCCTACAAAGACCTTATAAAGCTTTTTAGAAAAGAGCCAGTAATATCAAAAGACGCATCTTTTATATCAAAGATAGCTCCTATCGTAGTGCTTTTGGCTACAATCATAAGCGCATCTTTTATACCTATTTTTAGCCCAAATACGCTTTTGTCTTTTACAGGGGATGTTATAGCGTTTATGTACGTACTTGGTTTGTCTACGTTTTTTATAGCGCTTTACGGTTTAGACCAAGGGTCTTCTTTTGGAGGGCTTGGTTCTGCAAGGGAGATGACGATAGCTTCTTTGGCAGAGCCCACACTTATGATGATTATGTTTACATTTTCTTTGGAGTATGGCACATCAAATATAAGCGAGATATTTGTAAAAGCCCATAGTCATTCTTTTAATGTGCCCATAGCCTATGTGTTTAGTTTGTTGGCTTTGTTTTTTGTATCAATGGCAGAAAATGCAAGGATTCCTTTTGACAATCCCGAGACTCATTTGGAGCTTACAATGGTGCACGAAGCGATGATATTGGAAGCAAGTGGTAAATACTTGGCCATATTTGAACTTAGTTCTTATATGAAACTACTTTTGTTTATAAGCATAGCCAGCAATATCTTTTTACCGTTTTTATACTCTTCAAACATGCTTCTAAATATATTATTTTATATCATAAAAGTCATAATATTCTCTATCCCGATAGCCTTATTGGAGCTATCTGTGGCGAAATTTAGATTTTTTAGGATACCAGACCTTCTTATGATATCCTTTGCATTGGCAACACTGGGGTTTGTGCTTTACTATGCTTAAGGAGGGACTATGAATTTAAACATTAGTTTAAGCGAGTTCGTGGAGTTTATGGCAGCTTTGTCGTTGTTTTTTGCTATACTTCAAACTGCCAGTCATAGGCTTGATTTTGCCATAAAAACCTACACAGCCCAGTCAATAGCCCTTAGCATTACCATGTTTTTGAGCGTGTTTTATTATTTTGATTATGAACTTATACTATCGGCAGTTTTAACGCTTTTAATAAAAGGCATACTCATTCCATTTGTGATGAAAAAGATAACAGATAAAATAGTAGAAGACGAAAACGTAAAACCCTTTATAAACTTTACCTACTCTGTGCTTATATGCATATTTATAGTGATATTCTCTTTTTATATCACAAGCAACACATTTTACCATAGTACTGACAACGGCACTATGCAAAAAGTTTTAGCTATAGGACTATCCATTATCTTTGTTGGGATATTTCTTATGCTTGCCAGAAAAAAAGCCCTTATACAGATAATAGGATTTCTTACATTAGAAAACGGCATAATACTTGGGGCCACTTCAACGGTAAAAGGTTTGCCCCTCATAGTGGAAATAGGCGTGTTCTTCGATGTGTTTGTGGGTGCTATCATGGCAGGCATACTCATATTCCACATCAAAGACACACTTGAAAGCATAGACACTTCCAAATTGTCGGATTTGAAAGAATGATTACACTTCTTTTATTAACAGAGCTAATAGGAATAGTTGTTATACCGTTTTTGAATTTTAATAAAAATAAGTATATTCAAGTGTTCTTGCAGTTTATAAATGTGGTTGTATTTTTGTATCTTTTTAAAAGCCTAAAAACAAACGGCCCTTACTACGGGACATACTTCACCTTAGATAGTTTAAATATTGTACTAATAGGTATTGTAAGTGTCGTAGGGTTTTTAACATATTTATACAGTATTGGATATTTGGAAAAAGAGAAAAGTCTAAAAGAATCAAAAATAAAAGAGTTTTATCTTTGGATAAACACATTTATGTTTAGTATGCTTTTGTTGGTTAGCACAAGCAATTTGGGTATCATGTGGGTAAGCATAGAAGCCACTACGCTATCCACTACGTTTTTGATAAGCTTTTATAAAAATAAAACAGCTGTAGAAGCCTCTTGGAAGTATATAATGCTTTGTTCTCTTGGCATAGCCCTCGCTCTTTTTGGGATAATACTCATATACTTTGGGGTTATAAATATCATCGGTGGTGGGCTGTACTCTTTGGACTGGCAAAATATAATGCCTATAGCAGATAAGATAGACAAAAACCTTCTTAAGATAGCCTTTGTCTTCGTGTTGGTTGGTTTTGGGACAAAGATGGGTTTGGCACCCCTTCATTTTTGGCTACCGGATGCTCACTCCGAAGCTCCCACACCTATAAGTGCCTTGATGTCCTCGGTGCTTTTGAGCTGTTCTTTTTATACGATAATAAGGATATTTAGCATAGAATCAAAAGCCGGAATTGGAGCATTTACCTACGATACGATGCTTTACATAGGGCTTTTTAGTATTGTGCTTGCTTCTATATTTATACCCCGTTCAAGGGATTACAAAAGGCTCTTGGCTTACTCTACAATGGAGCATATGGGTATATTGGCTTTTAGCTTGGGGCTTGGGTCTTTTGAAGGTATATTTGCAAGTCTTCTGGGGCTTATAGCACACGCTTTAACAAAAGCCCTTATGTTTATGTCAAGCGGTTCTATATTGGTAAATCTTCATACTAAAAGCATCAAAGACATAAAAGGTTTATTTAAGATACTTCCTATAACAGCAACGTTTTTAGCCGTTGGGGTTTTTGCCATAACAGGAGCTCCGCCGTTTTTACTCTTTATCTCAGAGTTTCTTACGCTTATCTCGGCGTTTAAAGAAGGCTTTATATGGCAAGGGATAGTGGTGCTATTAGCCCTTTCTCTTATCTTTTTTGGTTTTATAGAAAGCTTTTTTGGTATGCTAACAAGAGAACCAACGTTTGAGCAGAAAAAAGAGCATATGTTTATGCTTATACCCATGGGGATACTTGTTATCTTGATTGTGGGTCTTGGGCTTTTCATACCAAACGATATAAAATCTTTATTGGAAAACGCCGTTTATACGATAGGGGTTAGAAGATGAAGCACTATATAGAATCTCTTTTACACTCTGACGATCATCAGTTTTTAGGGGTGTTTGTCAGCGATGATTTAGAAAAAGAAGGTGTATTTAAAATAAGATATTTATTTTGTGATATTAAAAGCAAAAAACTAAACACTGTAGAACTAAACGCAAAAGATACATTCCCTCACATGGATATACCTGTGCTTGATTGGTATGAAAGAGAAATCTATGATATGTTTGGTCTTATACCAGAAGGCCATCCAAATTTAAGACCCCTTATGCTTTTTCCAGAAAACTATCCAAAGGATTTTCACCCACTAAGAAAAGATGCAAATATGAATATAAAATACGAAGGGTATAAAACCTATCCTTACGAAGATTTTGACCCAGAAGGTTCTTTTAAGATACTTGTAGGACCAATACACGCTGGTATCATAGAACCGGGACATTTTAGATTTACCTTGATAGGAGAGCCCATACTAAAACTTGAAATAAGGCATTTTTACAAACACAAAGGCATAGAAAAGCTCTCAGAAGGCAAAACCCCAGAAGAGGGCCTAAAACTATCTGAAAGAATATCTGGTGATCACAGCGTGGCTCATTCTTTGGCTTTTGTAAAAGCAGTGGAAAAAATATACGATATAGATATACCGCCAAAAGCAAGATACATAAGGGCTATATTGTTAGAGCTTGAAAGGCTTATGTGCAATCTAAACGATTTTGCTTTTATATTTCAAGACGTAGGTTATTCTTTTGGAGCCCAAAAGGTGTTTGCTTTAAAAGAGATGCTGATGAGACTAAACGAAACACTTACAGGCAACAGATTTAACAGAAATATCATAAAAATAGGTGGAGTCTCAAAAGAACTTGATACAAACGCCATTAAAGAGGTTTTGGGGCTTTTAGAAAAAGAGTATTTAAAATATAAAAAACTATTTTTAAATTCATCAACGGTGTTAGAAAGAACAGATACCACAGGAAGGATATTTTATGAGACTGCTAAAAAACACGCAGCACTTGGTTATGTAGCAAAAGCAAGCAACATATTTTTTGACACAAGGGCTATTTTGGAAAAAGATCTTTACGGGTCTTTGGTAAAAGCCTTTAAACTGGAGAAAGGAGATGTAAGCGCCCGGGTGAAAGTGAGATTCAACGACATAGAAGAGAGTTCTAATATAATAAAAACCTTCATAGAAAATATGCCTTTGGGAGATATAGCAAAAAATATAGAACCAAAAGATGGAGAAGCCTTTGGATACGAAGAAGGTCAAAGGGGCAACATCACGCATTTTCTTAGGATAGAACAAGGTCTTATATCAAGATGGAAAATAAGAGACCCATCTTTTCACAACTGGCCCATCATTCAAAAAGCGGTGCTTGGGGATATTATAGCGGATTTTCCCCTTATAAACAAAAGCCTAAATTTATCTTACGCCGGGAACGATCTATGAGGTGGGATTATGCTTAATATACTTAAAAGCTTTTTAAAAGAAGGCATCAAAACAGAAGACATAACCCCTTACAACGAACAAAACATCGTCATCTATAAAAAACTTCCAAAACACTTAAAAGGTAGTCTAAACATAAGACATGTGGACTGTGGGTCTTGCAACGCCTGTGAGTATGAGCTTACAGCTTTATCAAACGTATTTTACGATATAGAGCGCTTTGGTATAAAATTTGTAGCCTCGCCAAAACACGTAGACGTTCTAACCATAACAGGTCCCATCACAAGAAACATGTACAAACCACTTTTAGATGCCATCCAAAACACCCCAAACCCAAAAGTTATAATAGCCATAGGCGATTGCTCCATAGACGGCGGTCTTTTCAAAGGCGCTTATGGAATAGTAGGCGGTCTAAAAGACATAAACATAGAACCTCACATCCTCATAAGGGGCTGTCCCCCACATCCAAGAGATATAATATCAGGTATATTGAAGGGATTTGAAGGGTAGGGGTTTTAATTTTACAAGCCTAACTTAGCTAATAATTCTTCTTTATTCCCTAAATATTCATTAACATAAAAATAATCTGGCTCTTGTTTAATCGCTCTTGTTCTAATCTCAAATTTAGGATTCTCTGGATTTTCTCTATCAAATAAAATTAAACCAATTCCAAATCTTAAACAAAGAGATTCTATGCGAGCAACATCCTTTTCAGCTTCTTTTGGGATAACCAAATAAACTTTATGAGAAAATAACTTATAAGCACAAGCCTGACCAAAAGCAGTCACCAGATTGTTCGTATCAGTTTTTATTTCTGCACTTACAATTTCAATCAATGGCTTAAAAACCTTTCTGTCTGGGAACTTATTAATCCCAAGCACATCCGGTGTACCCCATTTATCTCCAAATATATTTCCTCCTAAAGTTATAGCTTCACTGCACTCTTCTAAATTGTTTTTCAAATAATCAGCAAAAGATTGATAAAAATCTTTTTCGTAGTGTTTCTTTTCATTCTTTTCATTTGGTTTATCTTCTGGTTTATCTTCTGATGCTGATTCGTAAAATTTTCTCAGAATATAAAGACCTTTATCTGGTCTCACAACATCTTCAATTTCTCCTTTATCTATAGATTGTTTAAAGTCCCAGATTGATCCATGTATAGTATTAATAGGTATTTCTGGTAATTCTTTATGGATTTCTCTAACTAGATCAGCATAACGAATTCCATTTTTGTTCTTCTCTAAAATCTCATAAACTTTATCACGGATTTTATCTTTTTGTGTAATTTTTGATGACATTATTTAGTTGCCTCCTATTGCATAATTTGAATACATCTAAAAGGTCATCACCCGTCTTCTGGAGCTATGCCTATAATTAGCTCTAATGCCAACATACCTCTTATTGCCTTTTTGATTTGTTCATCTGATAGATGGTATTTGATTGGAGATTCATTAATTGCTCTTAAAATTCTTCTTATAATCTCTTCTTTAGAATTATAAGTTTGCTGATAAATTTCATCCTCAGAATATACTTCTTTTATGAGATTTATTAGTCTTTCTTTAAATTTTTGTTCTTTCTTATTTATAAGTCTTTGCGGATTGTATGAATTAGTATTTTTCGGTACGTTAGATAAATAACCAAAATTTGCTCTTGTTTTTAAGCTCTTGCTCTTTAAAGGTTGCTTAATGTTGATAGTTTTCACTTTTCATCACCTCTTATAAATATAGTATAAATGATTTTATACAACCCTGCATATTTTTTATCACAGTTAGATGCATAAGCCTCATTAAGAAATCTAACAAAATAGCATTCTACCCATGGCACATTTGTCAATTTAACTTGACATTTGATGGTAAAAATATATTTTGTAAAGTGAGATGGACATAAAAGTAATTTGCAATGGTAAACCAGTGGGAACGTTGTTTGAAGGGGATCAGTCTAAAGGTTTAAAAGAATACGTATTTGAGTATTTGGCTTTTAAAGAATCAGATATATACAGTCTTTACAATAGCATATCATTGTCTATGCCTTCTTCTCAGCGTATATATGTAAGCAAGTTGTATCTTCATCCATTTTTTGATAGTTTTTTGCCAGAAGGTTATTTGTTTGAGATTTTAAAAGATTTGATAAATAAAAGGGAAGGAAAAGTAGATGATTTTACTATGTTGGGTTATCTTGCACCGGGCATAGAAGGAAGGGTAAGCTTTGAGGGCGAATCTTTACCAGTACCCACAAACATAAGCCTTGAAGATATCATAGCAAACGATACATGGGATACTTTTAGAGAGCTTTTATACATGTTTCTTCAAAAAAATGCCATATCTGGGGTTCAACCAAAGACGATAGCGGTGATTAAAGATAAAACCAGTTTAGATTTTAAAGAGTTTATAGTAAAAACCTATGGGGATGAATATCCTAACCTTGTGGAAAACGAATACTTTTGTATGAAGGCAATAGAAAAAGCTGGTGTTAAAATACCAAAGATCTACATGTCAGAAAACAAAAGATTTTTGGTGATTGAAAAATTTATTTACGACGAAAAGGGGTATTTGGGCTTTGAAGAAGTGGGCTCAATCTTAGGAAGAAGAAGATACGACAAATACGAAGGCAGCTATGAGCAAATAGCCAAAGCAATAAAAAAACTCTCCACAGACACGCTAAAAGATCTTGAAACATATTATAAGATGATGGTTTTAAACTTTCTTATTAAAAACGGTGATGCACACAACAAAAATTTTGGATTTCTTTATAAGTCAGATATGTCTTATATTTGGCTTGCCCCAGCTTACGATATAGTATGCACAACTGTTTATATAAAAGACGATAAACCAGCTCTATTTTTAGGAGGGACAAAAAGATGGGTAAGTAAAAAGGAATTGGTAGAATTTGGATTAAAGTATTGCGCTTTAGAAGAAAAAACCGCAATAGAGATATTTAACAATTGCCAACAAGCGTTAGTAGAAAGCATTGATGATATTAAAAGCTATATAAAACAAAATAAAAACTTCCAAGAAATTGGAAACAGGATCATAAAAGAATGGGAACTTTCTTTAAATCAAACATAAGGAGTTTTTAATGGATTATGAAAGATTAGGAAAGTTTTTAAAGAAAAAAAGAAAAGAAAAAGGATGGACTCAAGACGAGATCGCCAAAAGGGTAGGACTAAGCAGGCAAACCATCAGCAAAATAGAAAACGGAGTAATGGCAAGGGTCAGCCTAATTCATATGGAAGCTCTTTTAAGACTTATAGGCTACGATATGTGCATAATCCCCCACAATCCCTTCAGCAAAGAAGAGCCCTTTATGTGTAAAGAAGACTTAGAATGGGAAGAGTAAGAAAATGTATTATAATTTTTAAATGGAAGAAAAACAAGTATCAGGCTTGTGGGCATCAACAACTAAGGATGTTCATAGGATTGAAGATATTTGGATGGCTCCAGCTTCTATTAGCGTAAAAATTATAACACATCATAAAAACCCTTTATAATACTTAAGATGAAAATAGGGATGTTTGATTCGGGCGTAGGTGGGCTTACTGTTTTAAAATCTGTGAGAAAAGTCTACGATAAAGTAGATATTGTATATCTTGGGGATACGGCGAGGGTGCCCTATGGTATAAAATCAAAAGAGACTATCATCACCTATGCAAAAGAAAGTGCAAACTTTTTGATAAATCAAAACGTAGATGTGATACTTATAGCCTGCAACAGTGTTAGTGCCAACGCCATGGAAGCGCTTCAAGAGATGTTTGATATACCTATAGTGGGGGTTATAGAAGCTGGAGTTGAGGCTGCTCTTAAAAGCTCAAAAACAAAGCATGTAGGTATTATAGGCACTAGCGCCACCATAAACAGCAACAAATATCAAGAACGTTTAGAGGCTTTTAATATAAAAACCTATGCAAAAGCATGCCCTCTTTTTGTGCCCATAGTAGAAGAAAAACTCATAAACACAGACATATCAAAAAAAGCGGTGGAGTTTTATCTAAAAGAGTTTAAAGATTTAAAAGATATAGATACCCTCATTCTTGGATGTACCCATTACCCACTTTTAGAAGAGGATATAAAAGCGTTTTTACCGCATATAAATTTGGTTAGCTCCTCAGACGCTATAATATCTTATATAAACAATATCGTTAAAAACGAAGGAAATGCTACTACAGAGCTTTATTTTACAGATATATCACAAAACACATCAGAGCTTGTGGAGTATATAATGGGACAAAAATACGATTTAAAATATGTAAATGTAGAGAGTTTAGCGCTCAACTGCTAACACCCTTTATATGCCTTCCGCCGTCTATTGGAAGTATAGCACCTGTTATAGAAGTAGTTTCTAAGAAAAGCTTTAAAACGCTATATATATCATGAAGACTTACTTCCTTCTTTAAAGGTGTGTTTGTTATAACCTTTTGCCATTCTTCATCTTCCATATCATCTGGTTTTAACACAGGTCCCAAAGCCAAAGCATTCACCAAAACATGAGGGGCAAACTCTTTGGCAAGCGTAAGAACAGCCCCGTGAAGCCCAGCTTTTGCCACAAAATAAGGAGCATAGTCTTTATAAGGAGTATGCATTATAGCCCAGTCCCCAAAACCCACGATCCTACCTTTTATATGGCCTTCATTTTTCATCATCAGCTTAAAAGCCTCTATACCAATATTTAAAAAAGCCTCTACTATGATAGCGTTGTAATACCTATACTCTTCTATGCTAAAATTGTTTATAGGTACCTTGTAATAAGGTGATGCCATATGCACAAAAGCCTCTATTTTGCCAAACTTTTCAAATACAATATTTGCTATTCCAGAAGAATCTTTAGATAAATCTCTTTTTATACAAAAAATACCATCTATCTCATCGCAAGGGTTTTTGCTGTTGTAAACAACAGCCACATCTTTCCCCTCTTCCAAGAGCCTCTTTGCCACATAAAAACCTATCCTTCTTGCCCCAGTGATTATAATAGCCATACAAGTATTATAATTGAAAAAGAAGATAGTAATAAGCTGGTAATATTTTTATATCTATCCCATTTATACTTATCTCGTCTTTTTCATCAAAGGTGAGTATGATACCCTCTTTTGAACCCAAATGCTTAGAAGCTTCTAAGATGCCTTCTATCTCCCTTTGCTTGGTTTGAGAGGAGCTCATTTCGTAAGTTATCTGTATTGGTATAAAGTGGTTGTGATCGTAGGCTATTATATCGCATTCTTTTTTTTCTTTAAAAAAGAAAATATCGTAGCCTTTTGTTAGTAGTTCTTTTACCATGGCATTTTCTAAAAGTATGCCCATATTTTCTTTGAAAGAAAAACTAAGAGCGTTTAAAAGACCGTTGTCTATCAAATAAGCTTTTTTCTGGAGTTCAGATTTTAAGATAGATTTGTTGTATTTTTTTACAACAAAAAGAAAGTATATATCCTGAAGCATCTCAAGATATTCATACAAACTATCTTTGGCTATCTTATGAGCTTGGGACTTTAATTCGCTGTATATATTGTTTATAGACAACATACTTCCGATGTTTTCCACCACTCTTTTTATAAAGTACTTCAATGCGATGTGGTTTTTTATTTTGTATCTTTCCACCAAATCCCTATAAAACATCACTTCAAAGTAATTTTGTAAAGTTTTTAGTTTTAGGCTTTTATCATCAAAAAAAACCACCTCCGGGAAAGCCCCGTAGTTAAGATAATCTAAAAACGCCTTTTTTAAAATGGCTCTTCTTTCTATATTGTAAAAATCTATTTCTTCAAAATAAAAGCCCTTAAACTTTAAAAACTCTTGAAAGCTAAGCGGAAACACCTCATATGTCAAAGTCCTACCCCTTAGAGCCGTGGCTATTTCTTTTGATAAAAGCTTTGAATTTGAACCGGTGATGTATATATTTTTTGTATATTTATCGTAAATCCTTCTTACAAAGGTTTCCCAGCCTTCTACGTTTTGAATCTCATCAAAAAATATGTATACATCGTTTAAGGGTATATCAGGATATAGTTCTTTGTAAGCCTCAATTAGTAAACCAAGCTCATCTGATGAGATATCAAGCCTTTCATCTTCAAAGTTTACATACAAAATCCTTTCTATAGGTACACTATCAAGGAGCTTTTTTATGGTTTGAAACATAACGTAAGTTTTGCCGCTTCTTCTTGGGCCTATCAAAGATATTATCTTGTTGGTGTTTAAAGGGAGCTCTATATTTCTATTTAAAAGCTTAGGAAGTGTCCCTTGATGGAACTCAACTATAACTTGCTTAAATACATCTTTCCTTTTCATAAGGAAATTTTAACATAATTATTTCCTTTTTAGAAGGAAAGAATAAACTCAGCTCAAAAACCATATCTATAATCATAGTATTTTATTTTTAACAATATTATCATTGTTAAGATGAATGATTTTGAAATAAATAAAGAGCTTGATATTACCGGTGAAGTATGCCCTTTTACATTTGTGAAAAGCAAGTTAGTTTTAGAAACCATGGGAAAAGGCCAAATCCTTAGAGTCATCGTAGATTACGAACCGTCGGCGGTGAGCGTACCAAAAAGCATGAGAGATGAAGGTCAGGAAGTGTTAGCCACCAACAAAATAGGCGATAACAAGTGGGAAATCATCGTTAGAAAAGCAAGATGAATATCCTTATAGTAGTTACATCAAACCCTTTTTCAAAAGATTTTGACAGCGTATATAAACTATCAAAAGCCCTTGTAGGTAAAGCTGATGTAACGATTTTTTTAAGCGGCAACGGCACTTATTGGCTTAGCTACGATATGACAAAGCAATTTTTAGATATAGGTGTAAAGATAATATACTGCGCTCACTCGGCACGCCAAAGAGGCATCGAAGAGTCTATAAAATCTCAAAATTTTATATCAAGCTCTTCTTACGATATGTTTAGAAAAGTATCAGAGTTTGACAAGGTGATAAACTTTAACTGATATGATAAGCTTTATAATAAAATCAGAACCCTTTTCTTGGAAAGCCCACGAAGGGTTGAGGCTTGCCGCTGCAAGCGGTATAACAAACGATACAAATGTAATATTTACCGGAGACGGTATATACGCCATAACAAAATGGCGCCCAGAAGCCTTAGGACTAGCCAGCTTTGAGAAGATGTTAGAACAAATGAGCATGTTAAACATAAGTTTTTACGCAGAAAACTCTTGTATAGAATCAAGGGGCTTAAAGGCTTTTGAATTTATCATAGAACCAAAGATTATATCCTCTGAAGAAGTCAAAGATTTAATACACAAATCTAAAGCGGTGCTTGTATGGTAGAAAATCCAAACACAATTTGGCTTGTAAGAAAGTTTGGGGATTTTAAAAGTAGCTTACCATCGGAGAACGATATAGTGGTACTTATACAAGATGCGGTGTTAAGAGCACCGAACAAAAATTGGTACTTGTGTAAAGAAGATGTATCTGCAAGAGGTCTAAAAGTCCAAGAAGAGTTCTTGCTTAGCTGGGAAGATATATCAAAACTCATATTAAAAGCCAAAAACGTGGTGGTGTGGTAAATGTGGTATATATCAAAAACATTTAGGTTTGAAGCGGGCCATAGAGTTTGGAAACAAAACCTATCTTGCTCAAGAGGATCAAGTCTTGGTTCTGATTGTATAGAAAATAAGTGCGTAAACTTACATGGGCACAGTTATGAAATAGAAGTTGTGCTTTGTTCAAACGTACTTGATAATCAGGATATGGTGATGGATTTTCATCATCTTAAAAGCGCATTAAACCCTCTTATAGAACAATTTGATCATAGTTTTATAATAGATAAAAACGATCCTTTATTTGAGGCTTTTAAAAAAATAAACCAAGATTTTGGATTAAAACTTACGATAGTGGATTTTTGTCCCACAGCGGAAGCCTTGGCAAAGTATATATACGATCATGTAAAAGAGAAATTTGAAAAAGCAGGACTTTTAAATGAAGTAAATATATATAAAGTAATTATCTGGGAAACAAAAACCTCAAAAGCTGAATACATAGGAGAGAAAATATGAGCGTAAGGCACAAAGTAAAAGAGCTTATAGACAAAAAATACGAAGAGATAGAAAAAATAGACAAAAATCCCATAAAAGTCTATGTGGTATTTAGCCCAAAGGACAATTTAGAGGATTTTGACCCAGAGCTTGCAGAAGTCATAGAGTTTGAAGTAGACAAAGAGAATGAAGAATCAAAAAAGAAGTTTTTGGATAGGCTTTTAAGAGAAGTACTTGAATCAGAAGTTAAAAATATGGTTTGGTGTGGGTTTGTAGTGGATACAAAAGATGAGCTAATACCAATATTAGAACATATACCTAAAGATGATATGGTAGAGTTTATAAGCTTAAAAAAAGAAGATTAGATGCCTTCTTTAATACTTTTAGCGGCTGGGCTTGGCAAAAGAGCCGGTATAAAAAAACAGTTTATAAAGTTTAGAGATATGCCGCTATACAATTTCACTTTAAGAAAAGTGGCCGATCTTTTCAACGAGATAATCATGACGGTGCCCCAGGATGTGGAACCTTATATTTTATACGATGCTCATAAGTTTGGAGCAAAGTTTGTGTATGGTGGTGCAGAAAGACAAGATTCTGTAAGGCTTGCATTGGAAGTGGCAAAAGAGGATATAGTAGTAATACACGATAGCGCAAGGCCCTTTGCTAGCCGAGAAGTATTTAAAAAGGTGATGGAGCTTGAAAACTACGACGGGAAAATAGCAGCGGCAAAAGCAAGAGATACTATAAAAAAGTTAGAAAACGGTATTTTAAGAACTATTCAAAGGGATAACGTGTGGCTGGCTCAAACACCCCAATGTTTTAAAACAGATGTTATAAAACTTTGTCATGAAAAAGCCTTAGAAGATGGTATAAAAGCCACAGACGATGCTTACTTATTGGAATATTATGGATACAGTGTAGGTATAGTAGAATCCTCTTATTGGAATATAAAACTCACCTATCCTGAGGATATTCCGTTTTTTGATAAACTATTGCAAAGATAAAAACCTTATTTATAAGAAAATCTTATTGACAATATATAAAATCATATTTATTATATTTTAATATTCTTAAAGGAGGATGTTTATGGAACAAAAAGCCCCTGATTTGGTGATCATTCTTTTAACCGGTCCAGAAAATCCAGCAAGGTTGCCATCTGCATTTTTCTTGGCATCCACAGCAGCCGCCGAAGATATGAATGTGGTTATGTATTTTACAGGTCCTTCTACACAACTTCTTAAAAAAGGTGTAGCTGAAAGCGTTTATCCAATGGAAGGTGGACAACCTATATCTTACTTTATCAATTTAGCTCGCCAAAACGGTGTACAAATGATAGCCTGCAAACAATCCCTTGACCTAAACGGTATGAAAGAAGAAGATTTAGCCTACGATTTTCCGCTTCTAACACCAACAGCAGCACTACCAAGCCTTGGGATGGCTGGAAAAGTAGTCACTTGGTAAAAAAAGGGCTTCAAAGCCCCATTAAAAATGAACAATAGAAAACATCTAAGGTTTTACACATATATAGAAACCCAATATGGCATTATAAAAAACATATCCTACGAAGGCGCTCTAATAGAACTATCAAGCCAAGATACGCTAAAAACTCTATTAGAAAATAAAAATTTTTCTATAAATATACTAGGAGAAGAGGTTAAAGCCAAGGTAGTCTTAGACAATATAAATCAAGTCAAAAATCCTGAAGAGCGTGGCATACGTGTAGGGCTTTCATTTGAAAAGCCTATATCAAAAGATACGCTACAAAAAGCTATAAAACTACACAAAAAGCCAGAGCGCATAAGAAAAGAACCAAAATTTAAGATAGAAACCGATACATTAGAAGCTTTTGAAGCTCATGATTTTATAAAAGGTACGATGCCTATCATAATGGAGCTTACCAACGAAAACACCAACGTGGATAAAATATATGCTCTTATTAGAAATATGCCTACATTAGAAGAAGATATATTAAATATCGCAAACAACGCTTATTCAAACAAAGGCATAGATATAAAAGATATAAAATCCGCCATTATAAGACTTGGACTCTCAAGGATAAAGGATTTTACATTAAAAGCTATATCAAAAGAAGCTATTACAGAGTACAAAGATGAGCTAAAAGAACTAACAGAAATAGAGCAAATACTCATACTTCAAACAGCCATCTTTGACAACATATGCCAAATCGCCTGCACACAAAAAAGTAGATTTTACGATCTTCTTATGCTATCCATGATAGATGGGCTTCTTATCGTTATAGATTTCCTAAACAAAAACAAATACAACGATATTAAAACCCAAATACTAAATTTGGTAAAAACACCATCAAAATTATACTCTTATGTATCTAGAATATTTGAAAAAGATACGTTTGGAAAAGATATAATAAAATTAGACAAAGAATATTTTGAAAAGGTATTTTATGGTTTTGATGATTTTATTAAAAGCATTATAATTGGCTACAATACTTACGCCCCATACTACAAATACAGCACCGCTAATAAATTACAACCATCAAAGCAAGCCATAAACCTATCTTTTACAATACATCTTTCTATGCTTGGCACAAAGTTTATAATGCAAAACGATGAAAAGGCTGGATTTATAATGTTAAATAGGTTGAATAGGTTTGGTATAGATAGTATAAAGTTTTCAAGCTTTTTGAAAAATATCATAAACGACGCAAATCTGACAATAAGAGACTTGGGAATTTCAAAAGAAATAAGCACTTCTATACAGAAAATAAACTACATCCCAAATATAGAAGGTGAAAATGCAAAAGAACAAACAAAAATAGAAATACCAAAACCCTTTCAAGATTTTTACACTATTTTTACACAAACGCTTACAAAATTAAAAAGGGTTTGCGTAAGATACGAAGATAAGGCTTATACAATGTTAAAAATAGAAAATCTTATAAACTTTATCCAAGAGACCCAAAAAGGTGTATTGGGGGTAATAGATTTGAATACGTTTGAAATACCCTCTTACGAAGATGTAAGTTTTTTAGATATATTAATATTAAAAGATATAGACAACATAGAAGATATAGGCAAGCTAAAGGCTATATTGGATAGTTTTGAAGGGTATATAATAATGACTCTAAGAAACGATATAGATTTAGAAACCATAAACTATACACTTTTTAATGCTATTGAAAAATTTACAATAGACTTTCCCTCTTATATAGAAGATGATGAGCTTTATGCTGACCTTATTAAAAGCGCAAAAAACTTGTTAAAAAAAGACTTTGGTATAAATCAAGAGATAGGCTTAGAAGATCTACGATACGATTTAAAATCAATTGTAAGAAAAGCAATAGAGTAAATGTATATCTAGTATATAATATAAAAAATGAAACGTAAATATATTTTTTATATTGCTTTTCTATCGTTTTCTATTTTTAGCGTATATTCTTGTGCCCAAAACACTCACAATATAGAAGAACTATCCAACAAAAATTCAACATACTATTACAATATTGGTATGGCGGGGCTTACAGCCCAAAATTACGCCGTTGCCATATCAAACTTTAAAAAAGCCATTCTAAAAGACCCAAACAACTACAAAGCTTACGACAAGCTGGCCCTTGCTTACGCCAATGTAGGTAATTATAAAAAAGCTATAAAAAGTATAGATAGAGCATTACATATAAAACCAGATTACTATCAAGCCATTTTAGACAAAGCTATAATATTGCAAGCAGAGCATAAAACCAAGGAGGCAATAGACACTCTTAATAAATGTATAACAAATGATTATTGTAGCTTAAGACCTCAAGCTTACTATCAACTTGCAAACATATACAAATCAAAAGGCGATACAAAAGATTACATTAAAAATCTAAATTTAGCAATACTCTACGATAGGGATTTTAACGTAGCAAAGTTTGATTTAGCGAGAGCCTACGTAGAAAACAATATGTGTAGCAAACCAAATATAGAAGAAAAAGCAATCTATCTTATAGATAGCGAGAAAAATAATATAGGTGCTTCAAGTATACCAGATATGTTGCTTCTAAAAACAAAGTGCTATATGGAAGCTAACAAATTTAAAGAAGCATCGAAATTGATAAGGAAAATATTGTTTAAAGAAGATATAAACCAAAAGTACAAGGACGAAGCTATAGAACTATCAAAAGAACTTATAACGCTAGAGTATGTAAATAAAAATACTGAGAATCCACCTATATCCTACGCAGAATCAATAAAAAAAAGCAAACCAAAAAACCAAAATACAATAGTTAATAATAACAATAAAGAGAAAGAGACCAAAAACTTCTACTATTACCAACTTGGAGTTTACTACATAAAAGAGTATAACTATGCTTATAATATCTATATAAAAGCCAAAAAACTTGGGTTTGATACTTATATGGTGAAAAACAACAAAGCTATTATAGTGTTTGCGAAAGTACCAGAAGATAAAAAAGCTTTGTTTAAAAAAGAGTTTCCATTTGCTTTTAAGATAAAACATCCATAAGAGGTACTTAGTTTAAAAAGGATTGAATAGACCACTCATTCCATCAGACACAAGTATGGGTTTTTTACAATTGTTATTTGATATAAACTCGTTTGCGACTGTATCTTTTTCTTTTAAAAGCCTTGAAACCACAGATTTTTTTGATTTTGATACAAAAAATATAAGCCTTGAGTTTGATAAAGCTTTATAGTTTAAAGATATACGAAGTATGTCGTTTGGACCTACACTTATTAGCGTGTTTTCACAGGATTTTAGCATACGTTTATCTGGGAAAATAGAAGCGCTGTGACCATCTTCTCCTATACCAAGCAAAGTTATGTGTATTGGGTTTTTATTGATAATGTTTGAAAATATTTCACAATCTTTTTCAATATCACCAGATTTATAAACGGGTTCTATATTTAAAAATTTTGATATGTTGTGATAGTTGCTCTCTTTATGATTGTTTGGAACGTAGCGCTCATCTGTAAGAAAAAATTTAAAATTGGGAAATTTGTAATTTGACATAAGCTCATACAAATATAAAGGTGTGCTACCACCAGCTAAAGCTATGTTTAGTTTTATTTTTTTGGCTTTTAGGAAAAATCTAAGTAAAAAATAAGACGAAGACTCAAGCGAATCAAAATCATAAACTTTTATAAAATCTAAAAGATATACCATTGTCTATTATCTTTGTTTATAAGCATATCAGCAGATTTTGGTCCGTAAGAGCCCACTTCGTAAAGCTCTACATCCTTTTTTTCTTGCCATATATCTAAAAGCGGTTGATAAAGTGCCCATGCAATCTCTACTTCGTCTTCTCTTAAAAATAAAGTTTGATTTGAGTTTATTATATCAAGAAGAAGGGTCTCATATGCCTCTGAAGAGGTGTTATTTTCCATACCCATAGACACTTCCAAAGGACAAGATAAAAATTCCGAGTTTGGGGCTCTTATCTCAAGACGAAGCTCTATATTTGTGAAAGGTGAGATTTTTATAACTATCTTATTTTCCCTTGGCTCACAACCTATAAGTTTAGCAAAGGATGTGGGCATTTTTTTAAGCACTATCACTATTTGAGTGGCTTTTGTTTTTAACTTTTTGCCAGTTCTAAGATAAAAGGGTACCCCGTGCCATCTTAAGTTATCTATATAAAGCTTTATAGCAGCATATGTCTCAGTTTTTGAGCCTGGTTTTACACCAGGTTCCATCGTATAACCTTCATATCTTCCAAGCACTACACCCTCAATACCTGGTGGTCTTATGGATTTTAAAACTTTTACCTTTTCATTTCTTATCTCTTCTGCATCTATACAACAAGGGGGTTCCATAGCTATAAAGGTTGCCATCTGGGTAAGATGGTTTTGTATCATATCTTTAAAAGCCCCAAACTTGTCGTAATAAGCACTTCTTCCTTCTATACCAATATCTTCCAAAGCAGATATCTGAACATGGTCTATAAAGTTTTTATTCCAAATACCTTCAAATATATAGTTTGCAAATCTAAAACTAAATATATTTTGAACAGCCTCTTTACCTAAAAAGTGATCTATCCTATATATTTCTTTTTCTAGGAAAAACGTATGAAGAAGGTTGTTTAAACGTTTAGCAGATTCCAAATCGTATCCAAAGGGTTTTTCTATCACAATTTTTCTTTTGTTTGTCATATCAAGAAGTACATGGCCTATATTTTTTATAGCACTTTCAAAAAGGTTTGGTGGTATAGAAAGATAAAATATAATCTCATCTTTTTCTATGCTTTTAATAAAATTAAAATCTTTTGGGTTTGTAACATCTACATTTATATAATCACAAACGGATGCGTACTCCTCACCAAACAAAGACTTTATCTTTGGTATAAACTCATCTCTACTAGATTCTCTTGAGCAAGATATAATCTTTTTTGGTGAAATTTTACCTTCTTTAAGGAGTTTTGCAAGGCTTGGATGTATTTTTTTCCAAGCTAAATCGCCGTTTCCACCAAATAAAACAAAAACAAAGTTATTCATCTTTCTTAAACTTATGTTGGCCAAACTCGTATCTTAAGGCTGCTAAGACCCTATCTCTAAAGCTTTCTTGTTCTCTTGATCTAAATCTCATAAAAAGAGCGTTAGATATAGATGGCATAGCTACTCCTTCATTTACAGCCTCTAATACACTCCATCTTCCTTCACCGGTATCTTCTACGTAAGGCTTTATCTCTTCTAAAAGCCCAAAATCACATAAAGCTTTGTAAGTTAAATCCATAAGCCAAGAAGCCACAACGCTTCCTTTTGTCCACACTCTTACAGCTTCTTTTAAATCTACCTCTGGTTTTGATGTTTTTATAAGATCAAGCCCCTCTGCTATACTTTCCATCATCCCGTATTCAACGGCATTATGTACCATCTTAACAAAGTGTCCCATACCAGGCCCACCCATATATCCAAAACCAACACCCTCATTTGCCAAATCTTTGAGTATTGGGCTTATAAAATAAAAATCCTCTTTATCTCCTCCCACCATCAAAGAAAAACCCCTTTCATAACCCCAAACACCCCCAGATGTCCCTACATCTAAAAATTTTATAGATTTTTCTTTTAGAGTGTTATATCTTCTTATAGAATCTTTGTAATAAGAGTTTCCACCATCTATTATAAGATCACCCTCTTTTAAATAAGGTAAAGCTTCGTTTATAACATCATCCACAGCACTTTGAGGGACCATTATCCATAAAACTCTTCTATCACCTTCAAAAGCCTCAAACATCTCTTTGTAAGTGCCAAAACACTTTACCCCATAAGAAGATGCCTCTTTTGTACAGTGCTGGTTTCTATCAAACCCAAAAACTTCATGTCCTTTTTCTTTTAACCTTCTTGAAAGGCCAATACCCATTCTCCCAAGCCCAGAAAACGCTATCTTCATAAAAACCTCCTAAATATACTTATAAAAACTACTTTATGTATAACTTTATAAGTATTAACATCATTGGAAGCAAAAGTCCTCCAAACAATACAAAGAAAAGTTTCTCCAATGTACTAATTCTATCTATTACAGTATCAATTCTATCTTCTACACGTTTAATTTCCACTCTTAAAGTATCTTCTATTCTTTTTGTTTCTGAATAAAATTCTCCTTTCGTTATCAATTCATTTGAAAGCTCTTGTTTTAATTGAGATTTAATAATATCTTTTTCTTGATTTACTAAAATTTCTATTGTGCTAACAATTTTTTTAGCTTTTTCCTTACCAACCTCTTCTTCTAAAAATTCATAAATTTCTAAAGGTAAAACCATAATAAGAATATAAAATTCTTCTTTACTTTGTCAATCTAAACTTAGGCTGTTATAAAAATCAATCTCTAATATGAATCAGAGATAAAAATCAACTTATATGTTATATTGATAACTATGTATATAACATTAAGATTCAAGCTTATTGAAAATAGTAAAGAAGACTTAGAGATATTGAAAAACCTAATGAAACTCCAATCATCAGCTGTTAGATATGCATATAACAGGATAAGAGAAGGCTATACAGATAAAGATATATACCATTTGATTAGAGAGAAATTTCCAAGTTTACCAACAAGGTATATACCTAGTGCAATAAATAAAGCAAAATCAATTAACAAAGAACATGAAACCATTGTATTTGGAAACAGAGAAATATTTGAAAAATTGTGCAAAAGCCATTTACAAGGAAAACAAAGAGAAAAACTAAAAGAACAATGGAGACAAAACAGGAAGTATAATCTAATTAGCATAGGAACTGCTAACAACACAGATAAAGGCAACAGACTATTACGTTTTGAAAAGAAAAATGATGAACTATATTTAAGAGTAAATATACAACCACGTAAATGGATATGGTTAAAAGTTAAAAGGCAAATAAGTAGTAAAAATGATAAATGGGCTGTATTTTTAGCTATGCTAAACGATTTATGGGAAAACAAAAGATACTTTCCTTATACAGTGGAGTTAAAAATAAGAGGAAACGATATATATGGCTATGTTACCTTTGACTTTCCAGTACCAAGTACATATATTACTAAGAATAACGGGGTCATAGGTATAGATACAAATGCAAGTCCTTTGCATTTAGCTTTAGCCGAAATAAGTAAGGATGGTAATTTAATAAGTTATGAAAGACATGAACTACATAACTTTTTATTATATGAGAAAGAAAGAAGAGAATATGAAGAATGGATATTAGCTCATAAAATCGTAAATACAGCTATAGAAAAGCAAAAGGCTATAGCTATAGAAAATCTAAACAAAGTTAATAAAGGCTATAGAGGAGACGGTAAGGCAAAGCTTAGGAAAAGACTAAGTAAGTGGAACTATAAATCTTTATTATCTAAAATAGAAGCTATAGCTCATCAAAAATGTGTTGAAATAATAAAGGTAAATCCTGCTTATACTTCTGTTATAGGAGCCTTAAAATATGCACCTATACTTAACATAGACAAAGATATTGCAGGAGCTTACGTTATTGCTAGAAGGGCTATGGGATTTAAAGAAAGGATACCTGTAAATTATAGGAAGCTATTAGAGGATAAAGAATACATAAACTATGCAATAGAAAAACTAAACAATAAAATACAAGAACTTAAAGAATCCATAAAACAAGAAAAGAATAAGTACAAACAAAAACCGTTAAAACAAGAATTGAGAAAAATAATAGGAGACATTAAATCTATACAAAGCTTTCAAAGCGAGCCAAGTTTCTGTAAGGGAGCCAATGGAAGGAATCTCGAACAGACTAACAAAGCTTGGCAAGTTTTGAGAGTAGCTCTTGTGATCCCGATCCTGGGGAAACCTTTTAATAGGGAGTACTCTTCCTTAAAGACTATACTAGTCTCAGGGAACGTGGAGAGGGTAGCAAGTAGGTTAGTTCCACATTAGGCTGGTGGGACGGACTCTACGTGAGTAGAGTAAATTTAGAACAGCCTTATCTAAACTATATTCTTTAGTATTTTTTTAAGTTCAAACTCTTCTATATTTTTTCTTATATAAGATACAATCTCTTTTGCCTCATCTTTGTTTTCTTTAAAATACCTTGCTTTTTCTACCATATCCTCTATTGAGAATCCACTTATGTACTCCCCATATTTCCCAAACATATCCTCTAATATTGGCTTATAATCTGTTATAAACATCGTTTTTTTGTTAAAAGCCTCAAAAAATCTTTTATTTAAGGTGTTTGATACAATATCGCTTAGACCAAGTATTATATTTTTTCCGTTGAATATATATTTTATATCTTTTGGATGCACTATTATAGGAAAATCTCTTGTTTTTGCAATAGTAGAAAGGGCCACTCTAAAGACCATCTCATCGTCAAACTCCAAAGTACCTATATGTTTAATGGTGCTATCGTTGTATTTACACGCATAAGCCCCCATATAGATATAATCGTAAAAATACTCCCTTATATCCTCTAATGCTATATCTTCTTTCAAAGCTTTTAAAGACGTCCTAAAGTTTGATAGCTTTTTAATAAAAAATTCTGTAATATTATTATCAGCATAGGTTTTATGAATGGAACATTCTGATAAAAATACAATATCAGATGAGTTATTATTTATATCTTTAGTATTATAATCCACAAAATACCCATAAAAATATCTTGCATCTAAAGATCTTTCTTTTAAAAAATCCACTATCCTCTCGTCGTTTGATATATAAACGGTTTTTAATGGGGAAAACTTACCAAATATATCGCTTAATTTATCTAATATATCTTCATTCTTATCTTTTTTATCTTTAAATTGATTTATAAGATCCTCATATGTGGTATCTTTATCTATAAAAACTATTTTAGAACCTATATAGTTTAAATATGATTTTTGTTTTAGGTTTTTAAAATCTGAAAAAACTATATCAATACCTATATTTGAAAGCGTTTGAAGAAGTATATCTTTCTTAGAGGCGTATTCAGTCTCAGGAACAAAAGCCGTATATATAGAAAATCCTAGTTCTTTAAATACGTTGTAAAAATCGTATAAATGTTCTTTTTCAAAGGATAAGAAAACCTTACCTTTATTTCCTTTATAAGCCTTCTCTTTATTTCTTAAATCGTATATGCTGTTTTTGTCTTGCCCCGAAGTAAAATGCGTTGTTAACGCTCTTAGCTCTACAATATCAAAATCAGAAGTTTTTGAGCTTTTGGTATAAAAACTGATTTCTTTATACTTATCTGAGATTAGATAATAATACTGCATCGAACTAAAAACATCAAGATGATGTCTTAGGTTTATATTATCGTTTATAACGGCTATTAAAAAAGCCCCTTGAAGGGAGTTTATGGAATTTCTTAAAAATGTGTTGTGAGCTAGTTGATTATCAAGGGAGTTTGATTTACCAAAAACACTTTCATACTCGTAGTAAGTAGCTGGTGTCTCGTAAACTTGGAAATTATCAAAATAATTTGATAATATAGATACAAGCTCATCTTTTGTATATTCATACACATTTTGCTTAATCACACCCAAATCAAAGATATCAAGACCTTTTTTAACGAAGTTATAAAGCCTATTTTTGTTGGCAAAAACAATGATGGCTTTTTTATTTTTTAAGCTTTTAAAATCTATATTTTTATAAAACCCATCTGTTATTATAATATTTAAAGCATTATCATCTATTGTTATATCTAAATCTTTTAAAACCTCTTCGTAAAGGGCTTTATCGTAGCCTTCTATCTTTACATTTTTATTTTTTCTTGCAAATTCTTGTATAAAATAAAATAAACTATGTCTATATTTATGAAAATAAAGATAAGCTCTTCCTATATAATCGTTTACAAGCTTGGTTTTATAATAATAGCTGTAAAGCTCTTCAAAATTATCAATTTTATCTTCTTTTTCTATATCGGCATTTTTTACAAGGTGTTCCAAAGATTTAAATGTTTCTAAAAGCTCAATTCTATCTATAAATTTAAAACAAGGGGAATAATCGTCGTCTTGTTTTTTTAGGTCTTTTAAAAGTTTTGCCTCGGGGCATGGTTCTGATAAAGCGTGTATCCTACAGGGACTTGAGCATTTTGTACCTACATATCTTGCATTTACTCCCTTTATATAAAATAGCTTGTAATCATAAACAGCCTCAAAAGAACCAGGCCCAAGCACAACAAGAGTAGGCACACCAAGAGCCACCCCTATGTGAGCTACCGATGTTTCAGCGCTTATTAAAATATCTAAAATACTTACATAATGAGAAAGATACTCTATATCTTTTACATAAGATGATACATCTACTATAAAAGGGTATTTTTCAAAATACTCTTTGGCAAGGTCTTTAGCTAAATCTGTATAGGCGCAAACTATAGTGTATTTATCTTTTGCATAGTTTAGTACGATATCCAAAACGTCTGGGGGTATCCTTCTATGGATAGAGCTTGCTTCGAAATGAAGCCCTAAAAGGGGTCTTCCAAGGGATATAAACCTTTTTATTTTATGTATACTTGTTTTAACCTCTGGATCATTAGAAAGTGTAATATCTGGTTTTTTATCCTTTTCATAAAAGCCAAATACTTTTTCATCAAAAAGTGAAGCCAAATAATCTGGCACAAATTGATTGTCAAAACCAACAGTAGCCACATGAGCTGTCAGATCAAATACATAATCAAACCTATCTAATACATCTATATCTATAGGGTTTGGCACAAGCTCATCTATAGTGTGCAAAGCATTTCTTACCTCGTATATGCCTGTCCCTTCGTCAACCCCCGAAGTAAAATGCGATCCCATCGCTCTATATGGATTATCTATTAAAAGCTTATTATCTTTTTTATGTTCATAGCCTATATATACATCTTTGTAAGCTCTTTTTATAGCTTTTAAAACAGGTAAAAAATGTATACTATCCCCAAGTGCAAAAGCTGTTATTATCAACAATTTCTTACCGCTGAGATCAACGCCTTTTTTATATATCTTAGATGGTGGTATTTTTATATTTGCATAAACTATATTTGGCTTATCTATATCAAGATAGGATATATAATATTTATCTTTTTCTAAACCACTATAATCATATTTTTTTATATTTTGTTTTACTAAAGATTTTGATATTTTCATCTATATATTATAAATCCCCCAAGAAGGGGGAGAAAAATAAGAAAATTGTTAAATTGATGTACAACCAGCACCATTAGTATTAGACGTACATATACCAGTACCTGTAGCTATACCTTTTACAACTACACAAGTACAAGCAGTGCTTGATATAGTAGGACAAGCTGCTGATATAGCAGGATCTATAGTGTTGCTTGCTCCAAGAGCAGCTGCTGCTGTACTTTGAGCTGTTACTTCATCAAGACATTGTCTTGCATCTGCTAAAGCAGCACCAGAAGCGGCATTATGCATATATTGAATGTACTGGGGTATTGCTATCGCTGCCAAGATAGCAATGATGGCTATAACCACCAAAAGCTCGATAAGGGTAAAACCAGAGCGGTAGCGTCCGCGTTTTACATATTGCGTGGCAGACTTGTCGTGAGTGGATTTAGATAAAGGCGCACCATCTTGATTAAGGACATCACCCTTACTTAGGCCTCTTTTTTTAGAGAGCTCTTCTCTCAACACAAACACATCTTTCATAACACACCTCCTTAAGGTTGATATTTTTAATTATAAAAAGATGTCAAGTAAAATTGTTAAAATATGATATATATTGTATTACAAATGTAATACAAAAATGAGGTAAGTTGTTAAAAACCATTTACATTTTTCTTGTATATATTTTTGCTATATAGGTAAAAATATTATGTCTATAAAATTTGTCTACAAAAATAACGCTCTTATATAGACATCGTTTTTGGCTTTTAGACAACGTATAAACACATATAAACATAAAATAGAAAATAAATTTAGCCAAAAAAATTATTGATAAATAAGGATTTTTCAAGGATTTAGACAAAATAGAAAGGTATTATTTATATTCTTATTCTTTAAATACTTAAAATATTTATATATACTAAAGGATAAAGAAAAATAGGGATGTCTATAAAAGTATCACATACGGAGAGGGAGGGATTCGAACCCTCGGTGGGCTTTAAACCCACAAGTGATTTCGAGTCACCCGCTTTCGACCACTCAGCCACCTCTCCTAGAAGATATTATACAAAGTTTTTGGGATTTTGATATAATAATAGATTAAACTGCACTCTAATCAAAAAGGGTCGTCAGGTAAAACTGACGCTTGGATTAGAGGAGGTTAAAAACCCTTTTGGAGGTATGTTATGTCAGTAAGTATGAAGGATCTTTTGGAAGCTGGTGTTCATTTTGGACACTCTAAGGGAAGATGGAACCCTAAGATGGCACCGTATTTGTATGGTGTAAGAAACAACATACACATCATAGACCTTGGAAAGACCGTTCTTTATTTGGAAGAGGCTTACAACTTTGTATCAGATGCTGTTTCTAAAGGTGCAGAGATGCTTTTTGTAGGCACAAAAAAACAAGCTAAAGATGTCGTTATGGAAGAAGCACAAAGATGTGAGTCTTTTTATGTAAACGAAAGATGGGTGGGTGGTCTTCTTACAAACTTTAAAACTGTTAGAAAAAGTATAGCCAAGCTCCGTCAGTTAGAACGTATGGAAAAAGAAGGAGTTTTTGAGGTTTTACCAAAAAAAGAAGTAGTAACCATGAAAAGAGAGATGCAAAGACTCCAAAAGCTTTACAAAGGCATCATAGATATGGATAGAATACCAGATATAATATGGGTAGTGGATACCAACAGAGAACATATAGCTGTAACAGAGGCAAGAAGGCTTGGTGTAAAAGTTGTTGCTATAGCAGATTCAAACTGCGATCCAGATGAAATAGATTATCTTATACCTGGAAACGATGACGCTATAAAATCTATTAAGCTTTTAACTTCAAGGATAGCCGATGCGGTTATAGATGGTAAGCAAAGAAGAGAAGCTTCTGCTGTTTCTGAAACATCAAAAAGAAAAGTGGTTGTGGTGGCTGAAGAGGAAAAAGAACTCTTTGAAAGAGCTATGGCTATGTCAGAAAAGTATGAAGATATAGACAAAGACAGTGTAGATTATTAATAGGAGGAGATTTTATGGCAGTTAGTTCTGAAAATGTAAAGCTTTTAAGAGAAATGACCGGCGCTGGGATGCTAGATTGTAAAAAAGCCCTTGAAGAGGCAAACGGCGATATAGACAAAGCCAAAGAGATACTTCGTATAAAAGGTTTGGCAAAAGCTGATAAAAAAGCCTCAAGAGAAACCAAAGAAGGTCTTATAGTGGCAAAATCAACACCTTCAAAAGGTGCAATGGTTGAGCTTGCCTGTGAAACAGATTTTGTGGCAAGAAACGGTTCTTTTAAAGAGCTTGCCAATAAAATCCTTGATTATGTATTGGAAAATGTAGGTGATACAAAAGGTGAATCAAGAGATAGTTCTATACTTCAAGGTAAAATAGACGGTATAACTATAGAAGAGCTTTTAAAAGAAGCTATAGCAAAAATAGGAGAAAACATACAACTAAAACGCTATTGTGTGGTAGAAGGACCAAACTTTTCATATATACATGGTGGTGGAAGAATAGGTGTATTGCTATCTTATGAAGGTGATAACCTTGATGTTGTAAAAGATGTTGCACTTCAAATAGCCGCTATGAGGCCAGAGTTTTTATCCCCTGAGACTGTGCCTCAAGATGTTATAGAAAGAGAAAAAGCCATATATATGGAACAAGCCAAAAAAGAGGGTAAACCTGAAAACATGCTTGAAAAGATAGCAGAAGGAAAGCTCAAAAAATTCTACGAAGAGAAAACGCTTTTACATCAGAAGTTTATAAAAGATGAGAAAAAGACTATTCAGGATTATACAAAAGCTAACAACGTAACTATAAAAGGCTTTTGCAGATTTGAAATAGGTACATGAAGTATAAAAGGGTATTGTTAAAGATATCAGGTGAAGCCTTGGCGGGAAGCCAAGGTTTTGGTATAGATAAAGATGTTATTTTAAGCTTTTCAAATGAAATAAAAGAAGCTTACGATCTTGGTATTCAGATAGCTATCGTAATAGGTGGTGGAAACATATTTAGAGGTCTAAAAGCTCAAGCAAGTGGTATGGATAGAGCCACCGCCGATTATATGGGGATGCTTGCCACCGTTATAAACGCTTTAGCCATGCAAGATACGTTAGAAAGAATACACAACATACCTACTAGGGTTTTATCGGCTATAGAGATGAGACAAGTGGCAGAACCTTACATAAGAAGAAGGGCTGTAAGACACCTTGAAAAAGGAAGAATTGTTATATTTGCCGCTGGCACTGGAAACCCGTTTTTTTCCACAGATACAGCCGCTGCTTTAAGGGCTGCCGAGATAAACGCCGATGTTTTTATGAAAGCCACAAAAGTAGACGGCATATACACAAAAGACCCAGCTATTTATAAAGATGCAGAGCTTATAAAAGAAATATCTTACATAGAGATTATAAGTAAAGACCTAAGGATTATGGACCATACGGCTATCACCCTTTGTAAAGACAACAACATACCTATGGTGGTATTTAATATATATCAAAAAGGGGCTTTGAAGCGTATTTTATCCGGGGAAAATATAGGTACAGTGGTAAAAAGTTATAATGCTTAAAAAGCCCATAGCTTTGGCTGTAGGTAACTTTGACGGCGTTCACCTGGGTCATCAGCATCTTTTAAATACTCTTGTTTCAAAAGCCAAAGAAAAAAACTTGGTACCCTCTGTTTTAATGTTTGATCCACATCCTTTGGAGGTGTTAGAAAAAGAATCCGCTCCTTGTATTATATATACCATAGAAGAAAGAAAAGAATATATATATAAACTTGGTGTTGAAAACATCTTTGTAATAAACTTCACTAAAGAATTTAGTAATATATCTGCAAGGGATTTTATAAAAGACTATGTTTATGAAAAGCTAAATACAAAGCTTTTGATAGTGGGATACGATTGGCGCTATGGAGCCAAAAGAGAAGGGGAGTTTGAACTTGCAAAAGAGATGGGAGAGATGTTTGGGTTTGAAGTAATACCCAGTGAACCTTACAAAGTGGATGGGCATATAGTAAGCAGTACTCTTATAAGAAGGCTTTTAAAAGAGGCAAAGTTTGAAGATGTTAAAAAATACCTTGGAAGAGAATATACTATTAAAAGACGTGTTGTAAGAGGAAAGGGTTTAGGCTCTAAAATAGGCTTTCCTACAGCAAACATATCAAACACGTCAAACATGTGTTTAAAAGAAGGTGTTTATGTTGTAAAAGTAAATGGATATCTTGGTGTGGCAAACTATGGCAAAAGACCCACTGTTGAATATACAAATCAAAATATACTAGAAGTGCATATTATAGATTTTAAAGGTAATTTAACTGATAATATTTTAAGTATAACGTTTTTAGGCTTTTTAAGAGAAGAAAAAAAGTTTAACTCCATAGAAGATCTAAAAGTCCAAATAAAAACTGATATAGAAACCGCTAAAAGTCTATTTTCTAATAAAAGCGTATAAACTATAAGCTGTTAAAAAAGCGTATAATATATCACCTACTGGTTTTAGATAATGATTGCTTTCAAATACTATAAACAAAAACAAACTAAAACCAAGAAAAGGTAAAAGATTTTTTACTACATTTTGATTTATCATGGCATCTATCGGTGGGGTGTTTTGCTCTCCTACTTTGTTGGCATAATACTTGTTCCACAATATCCTTGGCATGAAATGAAATATACCACCAAGCACCGTGATAAGACCAAATCCATATATCATAACATCCGCATGCAAAAACGGCTCTAACTTTGAAGATGCCACCAAAAGCCCAAAACTAACACCTAATAATAAAAATCCTAAACCTAAGAAAAAATATCTTAGTGTGTAAGGTATATTTTTAGGAAATTTTCTATTTTCTATAGTTTTGTATATCAAATAAACAAAAAATCCCAAAACTATGAACTCCAATATACCTGCAAAGTATATGAGTCTCAAATCAAATATATAAAAAGATGCTATAAGAATAGAGGCCGATATTTGGTGAACCCAAAATAGTTTGTTGGCAAGCCCCATATTCAAAGGCTCCATATATAAAAGCGGCACCAAAGCAAACTCTACACCTATAACTGCGTTAATCACAAATCCTATTGTAAAAGTATGTATAAGAAAAAATATGTTTATTTTATTAAAAGCAAAAAACAACATCTCTAAAGCGTTTATTGTAAGAAATATGAGACTGGCCGATAGAAACTTCGCAGTGATGCTGTTTGGTATTTTTAAAGCTGTTGATATATGTATTAGAAAAGTCAATATAAGTATTGTGTTTGATATACAAAAATATATATTTCCTAATATACCAAAATACCAAAGAAACATGATAAATCCGTTTAATACACTTAGACCAAGTGTTATAAACGATAGTTTTGGAAACTTTGGTTTTTTCATAAGAGAGTTTGGTATAAGTTGATACATAGCACCTATTATTACATTTAGGAAAAATCCGTATAAAGCGATTAAAAATACATTTATATTGTTTGTATTTGTAAAAGCTTTTAAAATCAGGTCTATTGTTAGCATTAAAATGCTTAATAAGAAAAATAGTGGTGAAGCCTCCGATATAAAAAACATATAACCTCCTTTCATGTGTTGCAAGTAAATATATATTTATTTAGGAGGTTAATGTATGATATATATTTGGTTATAATTTTTATTGTTTATAAACCCTCCCCAAAAGGGGAGGTATGTGATTGATATTATCTGAAGAGCGTGAGAAGTTGTTGTGGGACTGCGTTTGCTTGAGCTAACATTGCGAGGGCTGATTGTTGTAGTGTATTGTCGTTTTGATATTGGGTCATTGCTTGAGATACATTTAAGTCTCTTATAGCTGCTTCAGCGTTCAATGTGTTAGTTTGACCTGTTTGATCTCCGTTTGCAAGCGTTTGCATTTGTTGCATTACAGAACCTACTTGAGCTCTTATGGTATCAACATAGTTTATAGCGTTTTGGAGTATTATTTGAGCTTGGTTTGCACCTTGGGTGTTGGTGACGTTTATAGCCAATAGATCTTTTACAAAGTAGTTATAACCAGCTGTTTGGACACCGTTTACCGTTGTGGTGTTTGTGGAGCTATATCCGTTTATATAGCTGTTTGACACTTGTGTATTGAACACAAGGTTGTTTATAAGATTGTCGCTTGTACTTGCGCCTTGACCAAATGATGCAACTTGTAGGTTTGATGGGCTTGTAATCTGCAATGAACCCACAGATACTACAGCTCCATATGTAGCTGAAGCTGTACCGTCTAAGCTTGCAGGTGTTACAGCACCAAACTTTGCCAAGTTTAACCCGTATGTGGCTTGTTGTGAGCTTGATGCTCCAAGGGCGTTGTTTACGTTTACATTTATTTGGAATGTAGAACCGTCTGTGGTGTAAAGTTGTAAGTATTGACCTGTAGAGTCTGTGGTGGCGTACACACCAGTATTTGTAGCAACACCATTTATAGCAGATACTATATTTTGTAAGCTGTATGTTTGTCCACCTACTAGGTTTATAGTCTGAGATACAGTACCTACGTATTGACCGTTTGCAAGTTGTTCTGCTTGACCTGATGCGTTTGTAAGTGATGTAAAACCAACACCTACAGTGCTGCTTTGTTCTACTTGTCTTGATATTACTATACTTACTGTAGCAGAAGATGCTACTTGTATAGTACCGAAAGCTTCTGTACCTTGTAGTGTGTTGGAAGCTTGGGCTGTAACTGTACCGTTGAATACAGAGTTTATGTTGCCAGCTATTATATTTGCATCTAAGTATGCGTTTGTGGCTGAGGCGTATGCACTTGCTACAACTTCGTTACCGTTTATAAATAGCTGTTTGTTACCATCAAACAATACATCGGATGTTACTACTGTTTGTGAAGCAGTTGTATTGGCACCATCGTAAGTTGTGGCGCTTGCTGTGGTGCTTACATTTATGGGTCCGGAACCACTGTAGTAAGCCATTATATTTGCGGCGGTAGAACCGTTGTTTACATTGGTAAAATCTCCAGTTTGGGCTATAGCAGCACCCATTCTTTCTATGGATAGGTTGCCTATGGATATGTTTATATACTGACCAGCTTGACCACCAAATTGAATGGCTTGGTTTACAAAATTACCATTGAAAAGTGCTTTGCCGTTAAACGTGGTGGTGTTAACGATTTGTTTGATAGATTGTGCTAAAGCTGATATTTGGTTTTGTAAAGCACCAGCTGAGTTTATGTTGTTGGTGGAGTTACCAGCGTTAACGGCGTAAGTGTACATGGTGTTTAGAGTGTTGTAGATTTGAGATAGTTGTCCATCAGCCACTTGAGCCAAAGAATAGCCTTGCTGGGTATTTAAATAACCCTGTCCTAAAGCTGTACCCAACGTATGTAATTGGTCTGCTATAAATAGACCAGCTGGGTCATCTGCTGCACTCAATATCCTTAAACCTGTGGATATGTGAGTGATGTCGTTGGTAACATTTTGGTTTGCTTGTTGTAAAGCGTTGTTAGCTACAAGCGCACCGTAGTTAAAATTGATTGATAACATAACACACCTCCTAAAACTTGTTATTTAACATATCGGAGGTTTTTAAAGTTTTTTTAGCTTTTAAGATAAAAATCTTGATATGTTTTGCCATATGCTATCAACCTTTCTTTTTGTTTCATCGTCAGTTTTAGCCACCTCTGGCCATATCCTTGTATATCCTTCTTCTTTTAGTTTTTTTGTGGCATCTATTATAATCTTACCACCAAAGCCTACTTCGTTGGTAGAATGATCAAGTACATCTATGGGTCCTTTTGTGATGATTATATCCCTTAATGGGTCCGTGTTGTTGCCCCATATCCAAAGCACTTCGTCTATATCGTGCACGTTTACCCATTCATCAAAAACCACTATGTATTTTTCCAAAGACATTAGCCCAAGCCCAAGCAAAGCGTACGCTACTTTAAAAGCGTGCCCAGGATAGCGCTTTTTTATGGAAACAAAGCAAAAGTTGTGAAATACTCCACTTGCTGGAAGATGATAATCCACTACCTCTGGTAAGTTAAACTTAATAAGGGGTAAGAATATACGCTCTGTAGCATAGCCAAGGTATTTATCCTCTTGGGGTGGTGGTCCTACTATAGTGGATATATATATTGGATTATCTTTAGATAAAATGGCTGTGATGTGCATCGCTGGGTATTTATCTACCGGTGTGTAAAAGCCAGTATGATCTCCAAAAGGCCCTTCATCTATCAGTGGTTCTTCTGGGTCTACATAACCTTCTATTACAAAATCTGCGTATTTTGGATATTCTATATCAACGGTTTTACCTTTTACAAGCTCTGCAGGGTTTTCTCTTACCATACCTACAAACAAATACTCATCCACTTCTGGTGGAAGAGGTGCCGATGCGCTGTAAGTACAAACTGGATCTGCACCTATTGCTATAGCTACTGGTAATTTTTTACCAAGTCTTTTTGCCTTATGAAAGTGTGAGTTTCCGTCTTTGTGTATTTGCCAATGAAGAGCTACTTTTTTTTCTTCTAAAAGCTGTATACGGTACATCCCTACGTTTCTGATACCTGATTCTGGGTCTTTTGTGATAACCTGAGGAAGTGTTATATACCTTCCCCCATCTTTGGGCCAGCACTTTAAAACCGGTATATCAAATACACTTTCACTAAAGGTTTTATATGGGTTTTTAGATTCTACCTTTGGTAGTGCGTCGTTTAGTTTTTTTAATTCTGGGAGTTTTTTAAGCTTTTCTAAAAATGTATTTGGTATCTCTGGTCTTAATACTTTATAAAGCTTCCAGCCTATATCTTCAAGGTTTTCATAACCAAAGATGATTTTTAACCTTTTATAAGAACCAAAGGCATTTGTGAGAACAGGTACATTGTAGCCTTTTACGTTTGTAAAAAGTAGAGCTTTTGGGTCTTTTGTCTTACACATTCTATCTGTTATCTCTGTTATCTCATAATGAATGTCAATGGGGTCTTTTACCTTTATAAGCTCGCCTTCTTTTTCTAAGATATTTACCAACTCTTCTGTGGTTTTAATGCTTCGCATAAGTAAAATATATTTAGTTTTGTTAGCTTTTCAAATCTAAGATATAATCTTTGGAAAGTATTATTTGGTCTTTGTCTAGTTTTACCAAAAACGGTTCTTCCGCTGGTATTATATATTTACCAAAGTCTATTTCAAGATAGTCTTTGTTTGCATATTTAAATACGTTTGTCAGTCTTCCAAGCTCTTCGCCGCTATCTAACTTTACTTTTTTTCCAAAAAGCTCGAAAAGAAATACCGTGTCTTCTTTTCTTGGTAAATCTTTTGCACTTGCAAAGACTGTGGCGTTGCAGAAGCTTTTTGCCATCTCCACTGTGTCTATTCCTTTTATGTGGCATAGTATCTTGTTTTGGTGCTTTTTAAATGTTACGTTAAAAGCTTTAAACTCTTTAGTTTGTTTGTTTTGTAAATATATCTGTTTTAGGTTTTTAATATAAAAATCTATATCTTCCTCAAACTCAAAAACCACTTCCAAATCACCTTTTAATCCAAACGTTGATAAAAATCTTCCTATTGTTACCTTATCTTCACTCATCTTTTAGACTAAACTTGTAACCTACACCTCTTATCGTTCTTATATATTTACCAAAATCCCCAAGTTTATCCCTTAAATGTTTTATATGAACATCCACTGTTCTATCGTTTATGTCTGTGCCATATGACCATAGCATATTTATTATTTTATCCCTTGTCATTATTTTGTCTATATTTTCAAGTAGATATTTTAATATTCTAAATTCTGTTTTTGTAAGATTTATAGGTTTTCCATCCAAAGTTACTTCCATCTTATCTTCATCTAGTTCAAGATTTTCTACTTTTAACTTGTTTGTGGTAATTGTTTTTTTGTATCTGTTTAATACAGCCCTTATCCTTGCTATTAATTCTTTTGAAGAGAATGGTTTTGTGATGTAATCATCGGCCCCTGCATTAAAACCTTCTATCTTGTCTTCTTCTTCTGATTTTGCGGTAAGAAATATAATAGGTATATCTTTGTAGAGGATGTTTTGTCTTAGTATTTTTGCTATCCTTACTCCGTCGTAACCAGGAAGCATTATATCAAGTATTATTATATTTGGAATTGTTTGTTCCATTGTTTTGAAAAATTCGTTGCCGTTTGTAAAGTGTTTTACCTCAAACCCCTCGTTTTCTAAGTTGAAGGTAAGTATCTCAGCTAAATCAATATCATCTTCTACTACGTATACAACATCTTTATCCATATAAGTTATTATAACTTAAAAGCCTTAATTGTTTTTCCAATCATCAAATGTGATATAATATTAGTCAATTTCTAAAGGAGGCAAAAGTCTTATGAACCTCTATGAGTTTGAAGCTTACGATAAGATTTTTAAGAAGTACGGCGTACCTGTTTTAAATTATATGTATGCCGATCATATCAACGATGATTTAAAGGACTTTGCCAATAAACTTGGTGAGTCTGTGGTTAAGTCTCAAGTGCTTGTAGGGAAACGTGGCAAGGCAGGGGCTGTAAAACTTTGCAAAACACCGGAAGAGGCTATAGAAACTGCTAAAGCTCTTTTACAGTATCCAGTTTACGGCGAGATGCCAGTGGGTATTATAATTGCCGAAAAAGCCAAAATACTAAAAGAGTTGTATGCCTCTATCACATATTCTACAGAGACAAGGACTCCGGTGTTAGTGCTTAGCTTAGAAGGTGGTATGGATATAGAAGAAGTCCCACCAGAAAAGGTAAGAACCTTTAAGATAGATCCATTGGTAGGTTTATATCCTTACATGGTAAGAGAATACCTTATGGATATGGGATTTCCTAAGGAGTATATTGGAGTCTTAAGGGAGTTATCAGAAGTTATAGCAAACCTTTATAAGGCTTTTTGGGAAACAGAAGCAAAACTAATAGAGATAAACCCCCTTGCCATATGCGATGTAAATGGAAAGCAAAAGGTGTATGCCCTTGATGCTGTAGTAACTATAGATGATGATGCATCTATACCACCTACTAAGATATACGGTGTTAGAAGTGCTATGAAACGCCCACCTACCCAAAGAGAGATAGAAGCCTCTTTGATAGATAGAGACGATCATAGAGGCAAAGCCGGTTCTTATGTGGAAATGGATGGTGATATAGCCCTCATGACCTTTGGTGGTGGTGGTTCTACGGTTACCATAGAAACTTGCTACAACATAGGCCTAAAGCCTGCAAACTTTACAGATATAGGCGGAAATCCACCGGCTGAGAAGATGTACAAAATAACACATATCATTCTTTCAAAACCAGGTATAAAAGGTGTTTTGGTATGCGGTGGTACCTCAAACAACACTCGTATAGATGTGACGCTTGGTGAAGGCGTGGCAAACGCTATAAGAGATCTGAAAAAAGAAGGTAAACTTGATCCAAATTGGGTATGGGTAGTAAGAAGAAACGGTCCTGAAGCTGAAAAAGGTTTGAGGATGCTTTATGAGGCTTTTAAAGAGTGTGGTGTGAAAGGTGAGATTTACAATTCGTCTTTACCTCTTACTGAAGCACCTGTTAGATTGAAGTATCTCTTGGAGCATCAAGTAAAATCTATAAATGATAACGTTGCTGAAGATTTAGGAGTATAAGGAGCGTGTTATGAAAGGTACTGTTTACTTAAATGAAAATACAAGGTTTGTGGTGATAGGTATTACAGGAAGAGAAGCTTCCCAGGTGGTTACAGAGACAGAAGCTCTTTATCCTGGATTTATAAAAGCTGGTGTTACGCCTGGAAAAGGCGGCGCTAGTGTTGCCAACGTACCAGTTTATAATACTGTCAAAGAAGCCAAAACTCATCATCCTGAGATAAACGCAGGTCTTATATATGTGCCACCTGTATCTGTAAAAGACGCTGTCATTGAGCTTGTAAACAACGGTATAAAACTTATATATATTATCACTGAGCATGTACCAATAAGAGATACAGCTTACTTCTATAACTATGCCAAAGAAAGAGGTGTTATCATAGTAGGTCCTACTTCTCTTGGTGCCATAGTACCTTCTGTGCCTATGAGGGTTGGTGCTATTGGCGGTAAGGATCCTTCCATTGCCTATAAACCTGGTGGTCTTGTGATATTGTCAAAATCTGGTGGTCTTACTACCACCACCGCTGAGATGATGATGAGAAGAGGTTGGGGTGTTTATACCGCTATCGCTCTTGGAGGAGACGTAATATCTTGTACTACATTTGAAGATGTTATAAGAAATATACATAACGATCCGAATGTAAAAGCCATCGTTATCCAAGGCGAAGTTGGTGGTACTTACGAAGAAAACGCAGCTATGGCTATATTGGAACTTTATAAACAGGGTAAGTGGAAAAAGCCAGTGGCTGCTTTTGTGGCAGGAAGATTTCAAGAAAATTTGGAAGGCGTATCCTTTGGTCATGCCGGTGCTATAGTGGAAAGGGGTAAAGGCAAAGCTAGCACCAAGATAAAACTTTTTAACGAAGTGGGTAAAGAAACGGGTCTTGTTAAAGTGGCTGAATTTTATCACGATTTACCTACTTGTTTGGAAGAGCTTGGTGTTCCAAGAGACTTTGAAGATACCACCGGTGCTTCTGTGAAACCCCTTTACTCTACCATATAAAAAATATATCCCCTTCTTTTGGAGGGGGCTTTTATGATATACTGGTTAGCTCTTTTTTTAGCTCTTTTTCTTAATGCTTTTTCAAATATAGCTGTAAAAATAGGTGCTATTAAAAGCTCAAAACTTTTTATACTGGCTGGTCTCTTGGGTTTTGGTATTCAATTTTTGTTTTACGCTTTTGCTCTAAAAAAGATAAATCTAAGTATTGCCTATCCTATCATGGTGGGAAGTGGATTTGTGATTATAAGTTTATTTTCTTATTTCTATCTAAAAGAGCATATGAATATATACGATTTTGTTGGTATGGTTCTTATATTTGTTGGTGTTTTGCTTATAAGTGTAAGATAAAATATTTGTAATGAAGAAATTTTTAAGGGTTTTAGTGTTTGTTTTAGCGCTTTATTTTCTTGTTTTAAACCCGATTTATTTTATATATAAACATCATATAAGCTTTGGTTATAAAAATAGAAGTTTTTATATTAAAAATTTGGCTTTTAAAATAGATGGAAAAGATATAAAAATAAATAAAATTATATTTTACAGGCTGGGCTTAGGTATAAAAGGGCTTTCTTACAGTTCAAAGCCTTTGTTTTTTTATTTAAAAGATGGAGATTTATATCTTTATCGTAAGCATGTATATGCCGACGCCAACCAGTTAAACATCATTCTTGTGGCTCAGAACAATAAACCTTCTAACGTTCCAAATTTTAATCTAAGGCTTTACGAAAGATTTTATAAAATACTCCATGTAAATGTTAAAAATCTTTATATAGCTGGAGCGGATAGATTTTACAACAACGCTTTTGCACTTTTCATACCCCGAGTTAGCCTTGAAGACGGCATTCTTCATACAGAAGATTATGCTCGTTATGTTTATCTTAGCAAAAGCTCAAGACATGAGCTTTTTGTATATGTGCCAAAAGCATACTTAAAAGACGGTTATTTTGTGGCAAAGAATGTAAACGCCGTATCTTATTTATACGATTTTAACATAAACTTTTGGTGGGCTCATAGAATAGGTAAAGCAATAGCTTCTGGTTTTGTAATGCCTATAAAAACACCTGTTTTTGATACTTCCACTTTAAACGGCATTTTAAAAGCTATTATAAAAAACAAAGATATATATTTTAACTCACAGTTAAAACTTAGCTATATAAATATACCTTCGTTAAAACCTATAAAACCAGCTTCTTTTGATATAAAGGGATCTGTTTTAGATCAAGGCGATGTGTCTTTTGATGGTATCTTAAAAAGCCCTTTGGCAGAGCTTTATATAAATTATACGGATACACGCAACGATTTTAATATAAACATAAAAAATCTTCATTTAACCAACAAAGATATAGCTTCAAACATAAAATATTCTATAGATTTATACGCTGGTGGAAAGCTATTTTACAGCATAGACAACAAAATCCTAAACTTAGATTTAAAGCTTTCAAACGTAAGACTTTATAAATATACCTTTGGTATTGGGCTTTTAAAGGGAAAACTTGATTTTAAGAAAAAAGATGCTGGTAGTCTATACTACTCTTTGTATGGAAATCAAAGTGTAAAAGGTTATATAGCTTTTAATAACAAAAACATTTTTACAAAAGCAAACTTGGATAATTTTTATATCTCTTACAACAATGTAAACGCTTCTATAAGTGGCATTTTACAAGCAAATCTTTATCCTAAGTTTTTTGTAGAAGGATATTTAAACGCATCTTCTATAAAAGTCCCTTATGTAAATGTTAGCTCTTTACCTATAATGCTTTCTTATAAAGATAATATTTTTACACTTTCTAGTAATTCATCTTATATGAGTGCTTTATTTACTTATCAGAAAAATATTATAAATGGCTATATAAAACCAAAGCACCTTATGATTTACAAGTATATAAACGGTGCAATTTATACTATCGATTTAACAAATGGTATTATCGTGGTATCAAATAAGAACATATATATAAACAACGTAGGGTTTAGCGCTTCTAATTCAAAAAATCTTTACGCTTTTGGCAATATAAACGGTGCTGGAACTCTTAGAAATATCTCTGGAAACGTTGAGATATCAAATGCAAACTATAGATTTTTGAAAAATATAAAAGGAAATGTATATTTTTCTTATAAAAACAATATGCTCAATTTAAAACCTACACTAAAAGAGCAAAACTTTCTACTTACTTCAGATCTAAATATATCAAAGTCAATAAACTTCAATGCTAAGCTAATAGGTAAAAATAAGATTTTGCATGTGGATTTGGCTTTTAACGGTAGCATTGATAGTAAAGAGAACATAAACGCCGTTGGTTTTGCGGTTTATAAAGGCATAAAATTACCAATAAACTTTTACATAAAAAACACCAACGGTGTATATACTATGTATGGAAACGGTTTTAATATTAAGTATAAAAACCTTTATATAAATGTGGCAAGCGTAAGTGGAAGTTCTCAAAAAGACGGTAATATAGCATGGAAAACAAAGGGATTTAAGGTCTATCTTTACAACCAACCTATTTTGGAAACCTCAGCCATAAGTGGTATACTTGGTTTAAAACCTTTTTATTTAAAATCAAACCAAGCACATATAAATGGTCTTCTTAAGGGAAGTTTTTACTTTGGCTACGATAAGAAGTTTTATACAAGCTCAAACGGTGTTATAGATATAGATGATACTTTGGCCTTCATCAAATCAAAGCTTCCTTTCTTATTAGTTGGTAATATAAACTACGCTCTTAATATAGATGATAAAGATATAAACTTATATCTTAAAAGCCAAAAACCTGTTTTACTTCTTTCAAAATATCTATCTTTACCTTTGTACAGCGATATAAACCTTGATATAAAAACTTCTAAAGATGGTTATTTTACACCTGTTAATTTTGTGTTTTCATCTTCTGATGGTAAACATTCTATAGCTTTTAATATAACAACCTCTAACCATAACATTTATATAGGTTCTTCTTTAAAGAGATTACCAGTTTATTTATACTCAAAAAATGGCTATTATCAAGGATTTGTAGATGGATTTGTGGATACAAGTTATATTTTTAAAAATCTTTCTTCTTTTATAAATATAAAAGGACATCTTTACCCAAATGGACTTATTTATATCAAAAGCTTTTCCACTAGCCCTTCTTATGGAAGCTCTCCTAAACTTCCTAAAAATCTTTATATGGATATGGATATTCAGAGTTTGACACCAATTACTGTAATGTTGCCAGAAGGGAACATATATTCTAATATAGAAGGAAAAATCTTTGCAAGAAATGGAAATCTTGGTTATAATCTAAATTTGAAGGCTTCTGGTGGAGAGCTTACTTATTCAGATAAAATATTTTATGTGATGCATGGTGTGTTAAAACTAAAAGATACCAACAAGTATATAAACGTACTTTTGATGTCGCCCGGAGACTCTTACAACACATACATATCGTTGGTAGGAAATTTAGAAGACCCTGCTTTTGATATATACTCAAATCCTCCTATGCCAAAAAGCGAGCTTTTATCTTCTTTCATATTAAACAAATCCGGTATAGCAGCACTTCCTATCAATGCTATGGCTAGCAAACTAGCAAAATATTCACCTTCTGGTTTGGCGAGCAGTATATTTGGAACAAACGTAAACTTAAACGTGTATCCAAGTCAAAGTGCAAACGGTAGTTTAAATACAAATGTAGAAGTAAACAAAGACATATCAAAGAATATAAAGCTAAAAGCTCATATTAGCACAAGTCAAAACCCTCTTGATACTTATTATGGGGGTTCTATAAAACTAACTCCAAACACCTCAATAGAGTTACAGATGTATGGAAACGGCTCTTCGGAAAGTAATATAAGTTTTGAAAAACATTTTGATTTTGGTAGATGATGGAAGATTTAGAAAAGCCCATATCCCTTATAAAAGATTTACTTTCAAGCGATATTAAATTAGAAAGGGTAAAAGGTTTTGGAGCTTATATTAGCAACGCATTAAAACCATACATATCAGAAAGCCTTTATGAAAGTCTAAATATCATAGATGAGCTTTCAAAAGAAAAGAAAAGAGCCCTTTTAGAACAAATACTTCAAGAGTTAGAAGCTTTTGTAAGGCCAAACTATCAAACTACCACAACCCAAAAGCAAAACCTTAGAAGAATAAGGGATTTAAACATAAAAATAGAGGATATGGATTTTTTAAACAAAAACCAAAAGAAGATACTCCATGCAAGTGGTCTAAATACCCTAATAGATGTGCTTTGGTATTTTCCATACACCTACGAAAACAGGCTTGTATTAAAATCAATTTCCTCATTAGCTTTAGATAGTTATGGCACTGTTTTGGTGAAGATAGAAAATCTCATATACGACGAGAAAGAGAAATTTCCTTTTAGTATAATCGCAGCAGATGGTAAATCTAAGCTGGTTTTAAAGTTTAGAGCAAAAGATAAGTCTGTGATGGGCTGGTACCAGAAGGGACAAAATATAGTAGTCTATGGTATGCTGAAAGAGTTTAGGGGCCAAAAATACATGATACATCCAAAGATATTTAGTGAATCCTCAAAAGAAATAGATATCATAAAACCTGTTTATCCGTTGGAAAGATTTGAAGATCCTCAAAGCATATTGGCTTCCTCTTCTCAAAAAAGAAGAAAGCTTTTAGAATCTTCTATAAAATCAATATTAAACTACTACAAAGATTACTGGCAAAACTTACAAGATATATTACCAGAGGAATTTTTAAAAGACAACGATTTGATACCTCTTTCTACAGCTTTTAAGATAATACATGCTGAAGATTACTTTAAAGACTTCAGAAGTTTTGAGTCCATGCTATCAAAAGCCAAAAAACGGTTTTTGTATGAAGAGATATTTATATTTGAACTTGCTATGTTAAAAAGGCGCTCTTTGGTAAAATCTCTAAACGCCCCTTCTATAAACGCTGATCCAGAGAGTATAATAAAAGAGGTACAATCTCATATAAGCTTTCCTCTTACAAACGCACAAAAAAGAGCTATCACAGAAATAATAAACGATATGAGATCTACAAAACCAATGAGTAGACTACTTCAAGGGGATGTGGGAAGTGGTAAAACCCTTGTAGGTATTTCCAGTGCTTTGGCGGTACTAAAAGATGGTTTTCAAGCGGCGGTGATGGTGCCTACTGAGATATTGGCAAACCAGCATTATAAAAACTTTCATGATTTTTTCTCAAAGTTAGGTTATAGGGTTGGGCTTTTAACATCTTCAACATCAAAAACAGACATTCACAAACTTATATCCATAGGGGAGATAAATATAGTAATAGGTACCCATGCTTTGGTCCAAGAAAAAGTAAAGTTTAAAAATCTTGGTTTTGCCATAGTAGATGAGCAGCATCGCTTTGGCGTAGCTCAAAGACAAATATTGTTAGAAAAAAACAACAACCTCATGCCCCATATGCTTTATATGAGTGCTACTCCCATTCCTAGGACTATAGCTATGGGAATTTTTGGAGATTTAGATATCTCTGTTTTGGATGAAATGCCAGCCATGAGAAAGCCAGTAAAAACCTCTGTTTTATATTCAGACAATCAAAAGGATATGGCGTTTTTGATAGAGCATATTAAAAAGGAGCTATCAAACGGCAATAAAGTATACATAGTTTATCCTCTTATAGAAGAATCTGAAAAACTAGATTTAAAAGCTGCCCAAACCGAATACGAAAAATGGAAAAACATATTTAAAGATTACAAAGTGCTTCTTTTGCACGGTCGCATGAGCGACAAGGAAAAATCAAAGGTTATGGAAGAGTTTAAAGAAAGTGGGCATATATTGGTATCCACCACCGTTATAGAAGTAGGTATAGATGTAAAAGAGGCTAGCACCATCGTTATAGAGGATGCTTATAGGTTTGGTTTGTCTCAGCTTCATCAGTTAAGAGGAAGAGTAGGTAGAGGTGATAAAGAAGGCTATTGTTTTTTATTGGTAAACAGCTCTTTTGTCAAAAGCCAAAAACTCACAGAACAAAATGCCACATTGCAAAGATTACGTATTATGGTAAAAACAAGAAACGGTTTTGAAATATCCTTAGAAGATTTGAAACTAAGGGGGCCTGGTGATGTGCTTGGTCTTTCACAATCTGGTTATTTTGGTTTTAATTTTGCAAATTTAAAAAACGAAGAACATTTAAGATTGATGAGCACCATAAGAGAGGCTATTCCAAAGTACAAAAAGGGTATAAGCGAAGATCTTATGTGGTTTGTAAATAAAAAGTATATGGATGAGAAGGTTATTGTGGCTTAGAAAACATGTTTAGTATATCTTCTTTTTTCTTAACGCTTATAAAAGCGCTCACCACATTGCCTTTTTCTATTAAAACCGTAGCCGGAGTACCCATTATACCTAACTCTTGAACAAGTTTTGCCCCTTCTTTGCTATATACGTCTATCTTCTTAACTTTTATCTCTTTTATAGAGTCTATTATAGGAGCCATCACCTTGCAAGCGCCACAGTTCTCAGAATAAAAGTAAAGTATCAATTTTCTCTCGTTTTTAAACTCGTTTAGTGTGGTCCCTTTTAACTTTTTCATCTTGTATGTGGCCAAAAGTCTTAAGCTTATAATAAAAGCCAAAAACAAAATTAAAAATATGGCAATAAGTGTAATAATAGCGTTCATCAGAGCACCTTAAAACTTATTTTGTAAATGTCAGAGTTGTTTTGGATAGGTATTGTACCTACTTTTCCGGTAATAACAAATATACCATCTTTTGTAGATATTATGCCTTCTATAGCTTCTTCAAAAGAAGCACCTCTTAATTTTTTCATATACACAAGCTCGTTGTTTTTGCCACCTATATCAAGAGCGTAAAGATTGCCATAAGCGTACTTTGTAATGCCAAAAAACTTTTCTATGGAGCTTTCTTTGTTGGCACCGATTAAAAATACCGGTAAACCTTCTAACTTAGAAGGAGCGCCCTTTTCATAAAAAATATACTTCATCGTAGTATCATTTATAAAAGGTATATTTACATAAGCGTAACTTCCACCAAATACCGCTGACGATGAGTATAGTTCTGTATCGTTTTTAAATACCCTAAGCCTATGGGAGCTGTCTATGAATATGGTATCGCCTTTGTATAAAGAAGCCCCGTCTATTCTAAAACCAGCTGGCACATCTACATTCTGAACAGCTTTTACTTCACCATTTTCAAAAGCAAGCTGTTTTACAGCTCCAAACTTGCTATCGGCTGTGAAAGTCTGACCCCAGAAGGTTTTATGTGGATGTTTCTTATCTAAAATAGACATAAAGTAATGAATGTGTTTTGCAACTACTACAGGACTGTCTCCTACCATCTTTACTATAAAAGAAGACATATTTGATCCAGTAAACATATTTACAAGTATATAATCTTCTTTGCCCTGACCTATCCTTCCTACGCTCACAGAGATAGGATGTCCTGCCGGTAGACTCATATCTGCTATTTTTACTATATCATCTCTTAAAAGCTGATAGATTAAAAGGTTATCCCTTGTTAAAAGCACCAGATACTCTTTGCCGTTACCGTACAAATCCCCAACGTCCGCACTTAGCACCAAAGAACCCACAGACTTTATAAATTTTGATGTTACAAGAAGATGCAAGTCTCTAATGGATGCTTTTTTTATGATCACACCCTGAGATGATGCTTCATATATAGATTTTTTGATAAAACCACCTGGGACTCCGGAAAAGGCAATACCATAACCTTTTGGAAACTCTCTTATGGTAAGAGCACAGTTTTCACCAGATTTTACGTTTGGAAATATGGCAGCTATATCGTAGAGTTTTTCATCGGAACCTTTAAAACATATATCTGATGTGTCTATTTTGGCTATATCGCCTACGCTTGGTTTTTTACCAGAAATAATCTTACCTACTGCAAAATTATCATAGGCTTTTTCTACTTTTACTTTTGCAACTTCTTTATAGGAATAACCTAAAAACTGATGGCTAAGTGGATTTATAATACGTCCAGTTTGCTCTTTTATATCAAGCACCTCACCTACGTGTAGGTCTTTTCCTGCTATATATACTTCGTTATTTTTTACATTTATCACTTGATAGGTTTCTTTGTTAAGCTTTTGCAAGAAAGGATCTAAATTACCCCCGTATGAAATGCTACATAAAACAGCTAAACTTAGCAAAAACTTTTTCATAAACCCTCCTAAAGGTTTTCTATAACTTTCTTGGTCATTTCTTTTGTGTTTACCTTAATACCCTCTCCTCTATATATATCTTGGGTTCTATACCCTTGAGCCAATGCTTTGTCAACTGCATCTTCTATAGCTTTTGCCACATCGTCCATCTTAAAAGAATATTTAAACATCATTGCCACAGAAAGTATAGTGGCTATAGGATTTGCTATGCCTTTACCTGCTATATCAGGAGCAGAACCGTGTATTGGTTCGTAAAGAGCATATTTATCTCCTAACGATGCTGAAGGAAGCATACCAAGACTTCCTTGTATAACACCAGCTTCATCAGATAGTATATCTCCAAAGATGTTGCCAGTTACTATGGTATCAAAAGAATAAGGTCTATTTACAAGTTGCATAGCGCAGTTATCCACATAAAGATGCTCTAATTCTACATCCTGATAATTTCCGTGTTCTTCGTTTACTATATCTCTCCAAAGCCCAGAGACTTCCAAAACATTTGCTTTATCAACGCTGGTGAGTTTTTTTCTTCTTTGTCTTGCTATCTCAAAAGCTTTTTTTACCACCCTTCTTATTTCTGATTCTTTATAACCCATTGTGTTAAAGCCGTATCTTTCGCCGTTTTCAAGTGTTGTTATACCTCTTGGCTCTCCGTAATACACATCGGAAGAAAGTTCTCTTACCACCATCAAATCTGTGCCTTTTACCACGGATTCTTTTAAAGGTGAGCTTTCTATGAGAGCGTCAAAAACTTTGGCGGGTCTTAAGTTTGCATAAAGGTCTAAGGCTTTTCTTATGCCAAGAAGTCCTTTTTCTGGTTTTTTGTCTGTTGGCAGATCGTCCCACTTTGGCCCACCTACAGCCCCAAGCAGCACTGCATCCGATTCTTTGCATGTTTGCACAGTTTCTTCTGGAAGAGGATTGCCTGTTTTATCTATAGCTATACCACCTATTAGGCCTTCTTTTGTTTCATATTGGAAGTTATATTTTGAAGCTAAGCTATCTAGTACTTCTAAAGCACTATCCACAATCTCAGGACCTATACCATCACCTTTTAAAACAGCTATTTTTAATGTCTTCATGTTTTTATTTTAGCATATTTCTAAGCACAGCTTTAATATATTATTTTTATAGTGGCTAAATTTCTATCTCTAAACAAGGATTAAAAGGATAGCAGTTGTATTTTGCGTTTTTTACGTAGGCTTTTTTATCTTTTATAAACACCCTACCTTGTTCTATCCATTTTATTACTTGGGGTAATAGCTTATGTTCTAAGCTTAGGACTTTTTGTTCTAATATATATTCAGTGTCTTCTTGGTCTATGGGCGTAACCGCTTGGGCAATTATGCAACCAGCGTCTATATCCTCTGTTACAAAATGCACGGTGGTACCGCTAAACTTAACACCAGATTCTATAACTCTTTTGTGCACATCTATTCCTTTAAAAGCTGGTAGCAAAGAGGGGTGTATGTTTATTATCTTTTGTGGATAGGCTTTTATAAAGCCCTCAGAAAGAATAGCCATAAACCCCGCTAGTACGATAAAGTCTATGTTCTTTTCTTTTAAAAGCTTTAAAGCGTTTTCTTCAAACGCATATTTTGGCTTTGGCTCAAAATAAAATACATCTGTGTTGTAAGACTTTGCTATATCTATGGCTTTTGCGTTTTTGTTGTTTGATATGACGATAAACTCTGAGTTTAAAAACCCTTTGTTTTTGGCTTTTAGTATAGCTTCTAAATTTGATCCTCTTCCAGATACAAAAATTGCCATTTTCATAAAGCTTTAGCCCTTTTTATAAATTTTTCTAATTTATCAGGATTTTTTTTACCTGGTTTTTCTTCAACCCCAGAGGCCACATCAACAGCATAGGGTTTTATATCTTTTAAGTGTTGAACGTTTTCTTCGTTTAGACCCCCAGATACAAAAAAATCCCTTTTCAAAGTTTTTAATATGTTCCAATCAAAGCTTTTACCAGTGCCTCCATATTTATCTGATAACGTATCAAAAAGTATAAGATTTTCATCCCAGCATTTTTCTATATCTGGTAGTCTATCTTTCACTCTAAACACCTTTATAATCCTATTTGATATACTGTAAGTGCAATCCTCATCTCCATGAAGCTGGGCAAAATCAAAATAATTAAGAAGCTCTTTTACTGTGTTTAAAGGCTCATTCACTATTACTCCCACTGCTGGTATTTTTAAATGCTTTTTTATTTTAATAGCCTCTTCTAAATTTATGTATCTTTGGCTTTTAGGATATAGTATAAAACCTAAAAAATCAGCTCCAAGTTCTTGGGCTAAAAGGGCATCTTCTAAGTTTGTAATACCGCATATTTTTACCTTTGCCATATTACCCCTCACGCTCTTTTAAAGAAAGAAGTATAAGCCCTGCTATGGATAAACTCACAGCGCTATCTGCCACGTTAAAAGCTGGCCAGTAGTGGTTTCCTATATGGAAATACAAGAAATCTGTCACCTTCCCATAATACACCCTTTCAAACAAGTTTCCGAAAGCCCCACCTGAGAGCATACCCATTAGTATACTAATTTTTGTATCTTTGCTTTTAAAAGCATAAAAACCACTTACAAATATGGCTATCACCGGAAGGACTTCCAAAAGCAACACTCTAAGCATACCACCCAAACTAGATAGCATACCAAAAGCAATGCCCGTGTTATATATAAGCACTATTTTTAGTATAGGTAGTACATCTATGCTTTCGTTTGGTTTTAGTATACTTTTTATCTCTATTTTTGTTATCTCATCCAAGATAAATACCGTTAAAAATGTGATAAAGTATATTAAAAGAAATCCTTTAGGCTGTTTTTCCATATATATTTTACTGTTTCTAAATCACATCTTATAAGTTCTCTGCCGTTGTATTCTATGGTAAAAGATTTTTCTGATATGACGCTTCCTATGAGCATCCAATCGAGATTGGTTTCTTCCACTACACTCTTAAACTGTTCTTCTAAATCTTGGTCTACGCTTACTACTACCCTTGTGGGATTTTCTGCAAATAAAAACATCGTTGGTTCTTCGTCTACATAAAGGCTTATGTAGGCTCCCAAGCTTGTATCTACTAAACTTTCGAATATATTTACTATAAGACCGCCCATCGATACATCATGAGCTGATAGTATTAGGTCTTTTTGTATTAGGCTTATAAGAAGTTTAGATAAGAGTTTTTCTTTTTCAATATCTACTTTTGTAAGAGCACCTTTTACGCCACCAGTTAAAATTTTCTGCACAAGGGAACCGTTTAGAGTGTATTCTTGGTTTAAATTTCCTATAAGGAACAGACTAGAGGGTTTTTTAAACCCGTGATCCATGTGTTTATGTACATCTTCTAAAACTCCAACCCCCACTACCACAGGTGTTGGCATAATGTTTGTGATGGTGCTTCCTTCAACGGTTTCGTTGTATAAAGATACGTTACCGCTTATTACCGGGATGCCAAACTCTTTCATAGCGGATGCCATACCACTTACGCAAAACTCCATCTTTATTGCCACATCTTCTCTTTTTGGGTTTCCAAAGTTTAGACAATCGCTAAAAGCAAGGGCTTTGGCTCCTACGCAAGATAAGTTTCTAGCGCATTCTGCTATAGTCCATCTTGCCCCTTCGTAAGGGTCTGCTTCCATGTAGTAAGCGTTTCCATCAGCTTTTATGGCTATTCCCTGATCTGATTTTACGGCGGGTCTTAAAGGCCACTTTATCCTTAAAACTGCCGCATCACTTGAAGGTCCTATGACCGTGTTGGTGCCCACTTCAAAATCGTATTGAGTATATATATGCTCTTTTGAAGCTATGTTTGGATTTGATATTACCTTTAAAAATAACTCTTTTAGATCTGTTCTATCTGGCAAAAATTTTTCTTTGGATGGTGTAAATGTCTTAGAAGGTGCTATATAGCAACTTGGCACACCTTCTGTTACTATTTTATAGTCCAAAGATGCTACTTTCTCATTTTTAAAATATACGTTTACCGTGTTTGATGTGGTGGTTTCTCCCAACACACACCAAGAAAGGTGAAATTTGTTTGCTACGTTTATTAGCTCTTGTAAGTTTTCTTTTTCGGCTATAAGAAGCATTCTTTCTTGGCTTTCTGAAAGGAGTATTTCGTAAGCGTTCATATCTTTTTCCCTAAGCGGGACTTCATCTAAGTTTATATCAACACCCATATTTGATTTGTAAGCTACTTCAAAGCAAGCGCCAGCTATTCCCCCAGCTCCTAAATCTTGGATACCCACCACCAATTGGTTTTCTACCACATACATTATAGCTTCTAAAAGTTTTTTGCCGTAAAAAGGATCGCCTATTTGGACGTTGGAACGCTTTTTCAAAGCTTTTTCATCAAACTGAGAACTAGCCATCGTAGCTCCATGTATGCCGTCTCTTCCGGTGGATGAGCCTATGAGGAAAAGTATTTGACCTACTTTATTGGCTCTTGCTTTGTATATTCTATTTTTTGGCATTACGCCTATGCAAAAAGCATTTACAATAGGGTTTTTTTCGTAGCAGTTATCAAAAAATGTCTCACCACCAACGGTGGGTATACCTATACAGTTTCCATAGTGGCTTATGCCCTTTACTATCCCTTTGGTGATCCTTTTGGAGTTCTCTCCAAATCTAAGAGAGTCAAGTATCGCTATAGGCCTTGCACCCATAGACATTATATCTCTTATTATTCCCCCTACTCCTGTAGCAGCCCCGTTGAAGGGGTCTATAAAAGATGGATGATTGTGGCTTTCTATCTTAAAAGCAAGCCAAGCATCTTCTAATTCTATAACACCAGCGTTTTCGCCAGGCCCTTGAACCACATAAGGAGCTTCTGTTGGAAATTTCTTAAGAAGGGGTTTTGAGCTTTTATAAGAACAATGTTCAGACCATAAAACCCCAAATATACCGAGCTCTATATCATTTGGCTCTCTGCCTATGAGGGATTTTATAGTTTCATACTCTTGTTGTGTAAGTCCATGCAAATTATCCATTTTAAATATTTTAGCATAGGTTTAAATTAGGTTTGATAATAAATATGTTATACCTATAAAAGCCAAAGATAAAAGCGCAAACTTGAAAATGCTTATAAAGAACAAACTAAGCATAGTATAGCTCAAAATAGCTGGTTTTCTTAGGTGTATAGCGTCGTATTTGTGAGAGATATATATGATAGCCCATATGGTAGCAAAGTAGATTATTGTGTCTAAAATAATTGCGTACATAATACCTGATAGATTTATATGAAAAGGCAAAAATTCCAACAATTGATTGGATAAACTATTTTGAGGATTCATCTTTTGTATCGTCTTCTGGCTTTTTAAACCATAAGCTTTTTGGAAGTATTACAATTTTTTCGTTGGGCCTTTGCATCTGCATATACTCTGTGGCAAACTTTTTCATAAAGAAGTTGGGGTTTTCATCTATTTGCTGTTTTTTTGCATAAAGATACTGATATCTATCCTCTTCTTTTTTTAAAAGAGCTTCTATAGGGGCATTGGATTTTTCAAGGGCTATAAGTGAGAATATATTGGAAGAGCTTATAAAAATATTCCATATCGTATAAAATATAGCCAGCGAGAAAAATCCAAGCGTTATAAAGTTACTGTAAGAACGGCCAAAATTCTTCTTTTGACGCATACATAGCTCCGTAGCCAAGATACTCCTCTATTCTTAGAAGCTCGTTGTATTTGGCTATTCTTTCAGATCTTGATAAAGAACCTGTTTTTATCTGTCCTGCGTTTGTACCTACGGCCAAATGAGCTATAAAGGTATCTTCTGTTTCTCCGGACCTATGGGATATAATGGTGTTGTAGCCGTATTGTTTTGCTATGGCTATAGTTTCAAGGGTTTCTGTGAGAGTGCCTATTTGGTTTAGCTTTATAAGAATTGCGTTTGCCATGCCTTTACCTATGCCCTCTAAAAAGATTTTTGGGTTTGTAACAAACAAATCATCACCCACAAGCTGTACTCTATCGCTTAGTTCTTCTGTAAGTATTTGCCAACCTTCTTCGTCTTCTTCTGAAGCTGGGTCTTCTAACGATATTATCGGATAGTTTTCTAAAAGCTTTATACAAAAATCAAGAAGACCTTCTTTGTCATACTGATTGCCATCTATCGTATATATACCGTCTTTGTAAAACTCCGATGCTGCAAAATCAAGAGCTATAGCGATATCTTCTCCGGGTGTATATCCTGCTTTTTCTATGGCTTTTAGTATAAACTCTATAGCTTTTTCGGTGGATTCTAAGTTTGGTGCAAAACCACCTTCATCTCCTACACAGGTGGCAAAACCATTTTCTTTTAACAAGCTTTTAAGAGTGTGAAATGTCTCGGCTCCCATCCTAAGGGCATCAGAAAATGTCTCGGCTCCATAAGGCACTATCATAAACTCTTGTATACTAAGAGGGTTGTCTGCATGCACTCCGCCGTTTATTATGTTCATAAGAGGCACAGGTAACTTTTTTGCAAAAATACCCCCTAAATATGCAAAAAGAGGTATACCCAGTTCGTTGGCCATGGCTCTTGCTGTAGCCATGCTTACAGAGAGTATTGCGTTTGCTCCCAAATTTGATTTGTTGTCTGTGTCGTCTAGTTCTATAAGCGTTAAGTCTAACTCCGTTTGGCTAGAAGCATCAAGGCCTATGACGGCTTTTGCTATTTCATTGTTTACGTTTTCTACGGCTTTTAACACACCCTTTCCCATATACCTTTCATCTTTGTCCCTTAGCTCTAAAGCTTCTTTTGAACCGGTGGAAGCTCCGCTTGGTACTATAGCTATCCCGCTAGCTCCTGATTCTAATATAACTTCTGTTTCTACGGTAGGATTCCCCCTTGAATCTAGTACCTCTCTTGCTTTTACGTCTATTATTTTGCTCATGATTCCTCCTTTTTATCTATCAATAGGCACGAGGGGGATCGAACCCCTGACCTCAGGCGTGTCGAGCCTGCGCTCTCCCAACTGAGCTACGCGCCTTATTTTCTTATTATATCATATCTACTGGTTGCACTGCTCCAAAGCGTCTTTTTCTTTTAGAAAAATCCTCCACTATCATACAAAGATCTTCTGGTGTAAAGTCTGGCCAATATTTCTCGCAGAAGAAAATTTCAGCATAAGCTATATCCCAAAGCAAAAAGTTGGAGATTCTTTTTTCGTTGCCAGTTCTTATTAGAAGATCCACCGCCGGTAGAAAATGTGTGTCCAAAGCCTTTTTTATATCCTCTTGAGTTACTTGATTTTTTTGAGATAGCAGTTTGTTAAACGCTCTTGTGATATCGTCTAACCCACCGTAATCTACAGCCAGTGTAAGGGTTATAGCGTCGTTTTTTTCGCTTTTTTGTTCTATGCTATCCATGTATTGAAGAAGTTCTTCTGGTATTCTGTCTTTTCTTCCTATAAATTTCATCTTTATGCCGTTTTTTAATATGCTTTCTTCTTTTCTTATGAGGTATTCTTTGAAAAGCTTAAAAAGAACATCTATTTCCTCTTTTGGTCTTTTCCAGTTTTCTGTTGAAAAAGCAAAGAGCGTTATATAGCTAATTCCCAGCTCTTTGGCTTTTAATGTAACGGGTTCTACTGCATCAGCCCCAGCGTAGTGCCCATAAAACCTATTTTTACCTTTTTCTTGAGCCCATCTTCCGTTGCCATCCATTATTATGGCTATATGTTTTGGCACATTTAAGTCCATTAAATTAGTATAAACTAAAAAAGTGAAATCGAGATGAAATCTATATGTTGTAGTTTTCTTCTTCTTCTTCTATCTCGTTGAAGTTTAAGTCTATCCTTTCGGCAGGTATTATTGTAGTTATAGAGTGTTTGTACACGAGGGTTTGCTGTTTGCCGTCTTCTATGAGAATTGTATAAAGATCAAAAGATCTAACTTTCCCTTGTAACCTTACGCCGTTAAGAAGATATATAGACACTTTTACCTTAGACTTTCTTATTTGGTTTAGCATCAAATCTTGTAATCTTGCTGCGTTTTTGCTACCCATAGCTTTACCTCTCAAAGTTAATAATTTATTATTATATCAAAATTTCATAAAAATTATAGGCTTTTGATTTATAATAGATAATATGATAGAGGATATCTTAGAAGAAGCTGAAGAGAGCATGAAAAAGAGTATAAACCATTTTAAGAGTGAGTTGGCAGGTTTTAGGACAGGAAGAGCTTCTACATCGCTGGTGGAGGACATCAAGATAGAGTATTACGGCTCTAGAGTGCCTATTAAACAAGTGGGTAATGTAAGCGTGCCAGAGCCAAACCAAATACTCATTCAAGTGTGGGACCAAAACGCTATATCACCCATCGAAAAGGCTATAATGGAACAGCTTTCTTTAAACCCGGCAAGACAAGGAAACACCCTTCGCATTACGCTTCCACCCCTTACTCAAGAAAGGCGTAAAGAACTTGTGAAGCTTCTACACAAAACCACCGAAGAAGCAAAAGTGGCTATAAGAAATATAAGAAGAGATGCAAAAGAGATGATAGAGTCTTTAGAAGGTATATCTGAAGATGAGATAAAAAGAGCCCTCGATAAGCTTCAGAAAATCACAGACCATTATATAGATGAGATATCAAACCTATCCTCTTCAAAGGAGAAGGAGATTACGGAGTTAAAATGAATATATCAGAGGTTTTTGGGCTTTTAAAACAAAAAAATAAAATAGCATTGCTTTCTTACATGGTGGCTGGATACCCAGATTTGGAAACTTCTTACAAAGCCTTTGATATACTCTTAGAAAACGGCTCTGATATGATAGAGATAGGTTTTCCTTTTTCAGATCCTGTAGCAGATGGACCCACTATTCAAGAGGCTCACACTATAGCCCTTCGGAACGGTATAACCCATAAAGATATATTTGATCTTTCTAAAAGCTTAAAACAAAAACATCAAGATAAACCTTTTTTACTTATGACATACTTTAACCCTATATATAAGATGGGTCTTGATAAATTTTTTAAAGAGGCAAAAGAGTCTGGTATAGATGGTTTTATAATACCTGATTTACCAGCAGAAGAAGCTCAAGGTGTAAAAGATGCCTTAGAGCAAAGATCTCTTAGTCTTGTGATGCTTTTGGCTCCCACTTCTTTTAAAAACAACAGGATCCAAAGCGTTTGTAAGATGTCCACAGATTTTGTTTACATGGTATCTGTTACAGGTATTACAGGGGCGAGGGATATACTGCCCATAGAAAGCATAAAAGAATATACCACCAACTATAGAAAACATTGTCATAAGCCCATAGTTCTTGGTTTTGGTATATCAAGCAAGGAGCATATCGATAGTTTAAAGCCTTATGTGGATGGTGTGGTGGTGGGTAGTCATTTTGTTAAAAGCCTAAAAAAAGAAGGCTTGGAAGGGTTAAAAGAAGAAGCTAAAAAACTTTCTGAAGCCACTTATCTATGAAAGTCCTTGTGGTAGAAGACGATAAGACGCTTTTAGAGCTTTTGTGCAAAAAGTTAAAAGAAAACGGCTTTTTGTGTGAAGGTGCTGATAACGCTCAAGATGCTCTTTTGTATCTAAAAGCCGAAGAGTTTGATGTGATATGCCTTGATATCATGCTTGGAAAAGATAGCGGTATAAATCTATGTAAAGAAATAAGGGAGTTAAACAAAGAGGCTTCTATTATATTTATAAGTGCCATAGCAGATTTATCCACCAAAACAAAAGGTTTTGAGGAGTGCTTAGCGGACGATTATATCACAAAGCCCTTTAGTGTAGAAGAGCTTATCCTTCGTATTAAAGCTGTAATAAGAAGAAAGCACAACATAAAAGGAAGCGTTGTAAAGCTAAGAGAAAATGTCCTTTACGATATGGATAGAAAAGTTCTTATAGTAGATGGAGAAGAGAAAGAACTTACTAGAAAACTTGCCTGCATATTGGAAACTCTTATATTAAAAGCTGGAAAACTGGTATCTTATGAAATGCTTATGCAAAACTGTTGGGATATGGCGGAAGCTCCCAGTCAAGATTCTATTAGGACCCATCTTAAGCTTTTAAGAAAACTTTTAAAAGAAGAAAATAAGGACCTTATAAGAAACGTGCCAGGACTTGGCTACAGACTTGTTTAGAAATATTTTTATAAACGCCAGATTAAAGTTTGCACTTTTAAATTCTTTCATATTTATCTTTTTGATGGGATTTTTTTACTATATAACTTACAATTTATACGTTGGATACGCCGAGGAAATTATAAAGAACCGTTCTGAAGAACTTGCTAAGATAGCTCTTTTAAAAGCTGTAGAGCATAAGCGTTTTAGCCTACCACCTGGATTTAGTATACTCATAAAATCCCAAAACAAAGTTTATTACAGCGCAGATAACCTTGACAAAGACGACAAAAGAGCCATCAGGCTAAAGGATAGATTTGAATACAACGGCAAAATATACACCGTTTTCTTAAAAGCATCAGTGGAAGACATCGTTGAATCTGAAAAACGTATTATATTTTACGCAAGTTTGGTGTTTTTTGGGCTTACGATGGTGGTTTTTGGGATTTCTTACTGGTTTTCTGGGATTTTCTTAAAACCTATAGAAGATTACACCCAGAAGCTCGATATAGTCCTAAAAGGAAGCATGCACGCCATAAACACACCTCTTAGTATTTTAAAGCTTTCTGATATAAAAGATAAAAGGGCTAAAGAGGCCATATCTCGCATTGAAGATACCATAGGACGTGTGAAGTCTATTTTTATATCAAAACCAAGCCAAGAAACTCTTTTAAATATAAACGCCTTTGTAGAAGATGCGTTGGATGCCCTTGAAGATTCCTTAGAATCAAAAAACATCGCTGTAAATCTTGAAGAGAATACAACCCTTAAAGTATATGGAGACCCTGTGGATATTTCCATGATAATAGAAAACATCTTTGACAACGCTATAAAATACAACAAAGAAAATGGTTTTATAAACGTAAAAATATCCTCTTCTAAGCTTGTGGTGGAAAATCCAAGCGAGCCTATAAAAGATACTTCAAGGCTCTTTGAGCTTTTTTACAGAGAAGATGAGTCAAAAGAAGGTTTGGGTCTTGGGCTTTACATAGTAAAAACGTTGTGTGAGAGAAATGGTATATCTGTAAAAGCCAAATACGAAAACGGCATTTTTAGGATAGTGCTTGAATGGTAAAGTTTATATAACTATATTATAAGATTATGGATATCGTAGCGCTTATAGAAAAAGCCCCGGAAGAACCAGGTGTTTATATCTTTAAAAACCAAAAACATTATATTTATATAGGTAAAGCTATAAATATAAAAAAGAGATTGCTTCAGCATCTAAAAGAAAGAGAGCAATCTAAAAAAGAAGCTAATATATTTAATCATTCTAAGGAGCTTGAATGGATAGTAACAAGAAACGAATACGAAGCTCTTCTTTTGGAGATGGATCTTATAAGGACTCACAAGCCAAAATACAACGTGCTTTTAAAACATGGCAGTGGCTACCCTGTTATACTTCTTACCGATGATGAATATCCCACTGTTAAAATCACCAGAGACACTTCCGAGAAAGGAGAAGCTTTTGGACCGTTTTTAAATATAAACAAAGCTTTAAAGATAAAAAAGCTTATACATGCTACTTTTAGATTAAGAACTTGTGAGGAAATGCCAAAAAGACCTACCCCTTGTATGGATTATCATCTTGGGCTTTGTTCTGGTCCTTGCGCCAACCTAATATCCAAAGAAGACTACGCTATAAGTGTAAAATCTGCAAAAGCGTTTTTGTCTGGCAACGTAAAAGACGTGCTTCCTACTCTTTATGAAAAGATAGAGCAATACGCTTCAAATCTTGCTTTTGAAAAAGCGGCATTTTTAAGAGATCAGGTGCTTGTGCTTCAAAATATAGTGGATGGGCAAGGGGTGTTTTTATACGATATAGAAGAGGTTGATGTGTTTTATTTGGAGGGTTATAGTTTATGGCTTTTTATAATAAGAAACAAACGCCTTGTAGCTCATAAGGAGTTTCGTTTAAACAAAGAACTTATTATAAATTACGAAGAGATGCTTGGTACATATTATATGTCAAATATAGTACCCAAAAAAATTGTGGCAAACTTTGAGCTAACTGAAAATTTTAGGCTTTTTATAAAATCAAAACGAAAAGACGTAGCGTTTTCAAACAACATTCCAAAACCGCTTTTAAAGATAATAGAGAAAAACGTAGTTTTAAAACCAGACACCAAAGAGTTTGAAAGTGAGTTTTACAAGCTTTTTGGAAGAAAGGCCCCAAAATTGATAGAATGCTTTGATATAAGCCACTTTCAAGGTCAATATACCGTAGGCTCTATGGTGGTATGGGAAGATGGCAGTCTAAACAAATCAAAATATAGAAGGTATAGGATAAAAACCGTAGATTACATAGATGATTTTGCATCGTTAAAAGAAGTCCTATCAAGAAGGGCAAAAAGGATAGTATCAAAAGAGGACCAAACTCCTGACATGTGGCTTATAGATGGGGGTAAGGGTCAGCTTTCAATGGGTATTGAGGTAAAGGAAAAGTTTTTATTAAACATATACATTTGTTCTTTGGCCAAAAAAGAAGAAATCATTTATACAGAAGACGGGCTTGAAATCCCAATTAAAAACCACCAAGCTCTTTATAGGGTATTTGGGCTTTTAAGAGATGAAGCACACCGCTTTGCCATCACCTACAATAGAAACCTCCGTTCAAAAGAGTTTATAAAAGATACTCTTTCAAAGATAAAAGGCGTTGGCAAGGTAAAAAAAGAAATTATATATAGACATTTTGACAGCCTTTACGATTTTATAAAATCTGACGATGAAAAGCTTAAGAAACTTGGTATATCAAAATCCATAAAAGAAAGCGTGAAGAAAATACTGGGAGATATGTAGAAATGATGATGCTAATATATTTATTATAGTAGGTGAAATATTTATTTATTTTCTAAAAGCGTTGATATTGATATGTTTGTAAATATAGTTTTGAGAAGTTTAGATATTTTAGAGCTTGAAGATAAAAGCACAAAAACTACTTTAGACGTAATAATAGCAGCAGAGAAAAGTGCTAAAATAAATAAGAATGGATAAGTTAGGGATAGAGCTTTTTGGTATAAAGTTTAAAAACCCTGTATGGGTGGCTTCTGGGACTTTTGGATACGGTGTTGAAGGAGCCGATATATACGATATATCAAAACTGGGGGCAGTGGTAACAAAAGGACTTTCTTTAAGGCCAAGAGAAGGAAACCCAATGCCAAGGATTGCAGAAACCCCTTGCGGTATGCTAAACTCAATAGGACTTCAAAATCCTGGTGTTGAGGCTTTTATTAAAAAAATATATCCAGTTATAAAAGATATAGATACGCATTTTATAGCAAACGTATTTGGAGAAACCGAAGAAGAGTATATAGAGGTAATAAGGATTTTGGAAGATGTGCCAAAGATCTCTGCCTACGAGTTAAATGTATCCTGCCCAAACGTAAAAAAGGGTGGTGTGGTCTTTGGTCAAGACCCAGTAGTTTTAAGATCTTTGATAGAAAAGATAAAATCTTTTGCCAAAAAACCACTTCTTGTAAAGCTCTCTCCAAACGTGACAGATATCACAGAATTTGCAAAAATATGCATAGAGGCAAAAGCCGACGGGATTGTGCTTATAAATACGCTTATAGGCATGAAAATAGATATATACAACGAAAGGCCTTTCCTTGCCACAAAAACCGGTGGGCTTTCTGGTCCTGCCATACTTCCAATAGCCGTTAGGATGATATGGCAAACCTATGAAAAATACGGCAAGGCTATACCTATAATAGGCGTTGGTGGGATTAGTACATATGTAGACGCTTTAGAGCATATATTGGCAGGGGCTAGCGCTGTGCAAATTGGTACTGCAAACTTTTATAAGCCTTTGAGCCCTTTGGATGTGATAGAAGGTATAAAAAATCATTTGGATGCTAAAAACCTAAAACATTTCAAAGAACTAATTGGAAGAGCCCATAGGCTTGATATAAAGCAATGATTTTTGATGATTTAAGACCAAAGATAGAAAAAAGACTAAGAGAGCTTCTAACGCCTTTTGAGCCAAAGGTTTTGTACGATGCGATGGCTTATTATGTATTTCAAGAGGGTAAACGCATAAGACCCGTCTTGTGTGTAATAGGGGGTTATGCTTGTGATTTAGACGAAGAAGATGCTATAACCCTTGGGTGCGCTGTAGAGTTTATCCACAACTACTCCCTTATTCACGATGATATGCCAGAGCTTGACAACGACGATGAAAGAAGAGGCAAACCCACATGCCATAAGATATTTGGTCAAGATATCGCCCTTTTGGCAGGAGATGGTCTTCTTAGCTTAGCTTTTGATATATTATCAAACGAAAGCCTATATAAAAATCCCAAAAACCTCGCTAAGGTGGTAAACTATGTCTCTAAAAATGCAGGTATAGAGGGTATGGTAGCAGGTCAAGTGTATGATATAAAAGGTGAAAAGGATTTTCTCAAAGTGGCCTCTTTAAAAACCGCCGCCCTTATAAAAACCTCTTTGGTCATACCATCGATATTAAAAGGTGTAGATTTTTCTTTATACGAAAAGCTTGGACACAATATAGGCGTATTATTTCAACTAACCGATGATTATTACGATAAAGACGGGGCATACGTTGTTTTAGGTGAAAAACCTCTTTTAAAACTTATACAAGATTATAAAAATACCATTTTCACTCTCATAAACCAAACAAACGTATCTTCTCATCTTAAAGAGTATGTAGACTTTATAAGCTTTGGTATATAGAAAAATGAAGGGTTAGCAACGTGAAAAAGTTTAATTTATCAAAAGAGCTTTTATTAAACGGCATACTTATTGGAGCACTTTCTATTGGCTTAGCCTCTTGTGGCGGAGGAGGTGGAGGTAGTAGCTCATCAACACCTCTACCCTCTTCAATGGCAACATATATTTACGCTGGTACAGATTATTACAACGAGCCTATTATCACAGTTTATATAGATGGGTCTCCTGTTCAACTACTAGCTGATACTGGAGCTTCTGGTCTGATAGTTAATATCTCTGCTATCAATATCCCAAGTTCTGATCTTACATCTTATTCGTTTTCTGGGACGTTTGCTGATGGTTCTACTTACTCAGGGACTATGGCAAGCGCTACTGTGTGTCTAAATCCAAATATAACAAATACTTGTGTAGTGATGCCAATAGGTGTTAGTTTTTCAGGAAATGCCTTTCCTAGCTTTGGGGAAGCCCAAGGGGATTTTGGGTTAGACTCCTCGCTTAATATTATGGCTCTTGGCTCAAACTCTTCTGGTTCTTATCTTGCTGGACTTTCTTACCCTACTTATCTTGAAAGACAGTACGGCATAAACTCTTATACTATAAGTTTCTATCCTCTATCAAACACTTTTTATGCAAACGTTTCTCCAAATACACCGATAGGGCAGATAAGCTTTGGTGTGTACAATGGAAATAGTAGCACTCTTATACCTTATACAATAGATTATTCAGCAGGTTTGCCTTCCGCTACAGCTATATTTCCTTCTTATACTTCATCAAACCCTTCTTTTACAGCAGATGCTTCGTTCTTTGATACAGGTTCTAACTTAAACTTTTTAACCACAGAGGTCTTTACCACAGAAATACCCCGTTTTTCATCATCTGATGAAAACAACTGTTCTATATCTTCTCTTTTAAATGGCGGTTATAATATAAGCTACCAAATCCCCTATCAAAACACTAAGAATCTTTACAATACGGCTTTCACGACAGAGCCTTCTTCTTCAAATCTTTGTAATTTTAACCCTCCTAATCTGATGACAGGTCTGACGTTAGATAGTGGATCTTATCAAACCGTAGGTTATGAAGATTTTGGACTATCTGAGATGCTAAGACACACATACGTTTGGATATTGAACAATCAAGGTTTTGTACAAGATATATCTATCAATCCATAATTAAAGGAGGTGATGTATGTATATATTTATAGGTCAACCTTTACCAACTGAAGCAAATACTAAAATAGTAAATAAAGCTAATATATCTACTCCATATATGAAAATCCAAGGTAAAACATTTACATATTATGTAAAAACAGACCCCAACGGCAACGTTCAAGAGGTAATAGCAAAAGCCCAAAGAAACTTAGCCCCAGCATCTTACTTTATTCAAAATGTAAATGCATGTACTAAGAAGCTTCTTCTTAGAGTACCCCTTAGGATGGCAAAATGGGAATACGATTGTCCCCAGGGGACATTTGAATACACTACTTTTGGCGTGATAGGAAATCTTATAACAAAAGCAAAGATAATTAGATAAATTAACAAAAAATTTATATTTTAAGCATATAATAATATCATGATAGAAGTGGATGTGCTAACAATTGGTGCTGGCGGAGGGGCTTATCCTGGAGCTTTTAGGCTTGCTAAAGCAGGTTTTAGCGTATTAATGGTAGATAAAAAAGGGGTGATGAGTGGCAATTGTCTGGCCGAAGGCTGTGTACCTTCAAAGGCTATAAGGGAACAAATACATACTTACCTTAGGTTTAAGGCTTTTAGTAAAAAAGATATCGATATAGATTATAAAGATATAATAGCTAAAAAAGATGAGGTTCAAAATATAAGGTACAAACTCCACGAAGAAGAATTAAAGGCTTTTAAAAACTTAAAACTTATGAAAGGTGTAGCTCGTTTTAAAGATGAACACACCGTTGTGGTAGAGTCTGACAAAGGAGAGGAAACTATAAAAGCAAAATACATCATAATAGCCTCTGGGGCTGATGTGTTTGTTCCACCTATAAAAGGAAAAGAGTATGCTATAACAAGCACAGATATATATAAACTAAATCCAAACCTCACTTATATGCCTAAAGAGTTTGCTATAGTGGGTGGTGGATACATAGGATTAGAAACGGCCTTTTATTTTGCCAATTTGGGTTCTAACGTTTATATATTTGAAAAGCTTGATAGAGTTTTAGCTGGCATAGATAAATACGCTACTCAAACCCTTTTAAAATACCTTCCTAAAAACATAAAGATATTTACATCGGTGGAGGTCCAAGAGATAGGTTTAAAAGATAAGAAAAAAGTCGTTTATTACAAACAAGATGATACTGTAAAATCTATAGAAGTGGATGAAGTGCTTATGGCGGTGGGTAGAAAACCCATTATACCAGAGGGAGCGGATAAATTTTTGAAAATCTCAAAAGCTATAGAGGTAAATAGAGCTTGCCAGACAAATATACCTCATATATATGCCTCTGGTGATGTGAACGGTAAAATTCCTCTTTTTCATACAGCTACAAGACAATCTATCGTTTGTGCTTACAATATTATGGCAAACAATACACCAATTGATTACGCTGATTTTGAGAACGTTCCGTTTACCGTTTTTACCATACCAGCTATGGCTTTTGTAGGTATTACCAAAGAAAAGGCTGAAAGTCTAAATATGGATATAGTAGAAACGTCTTTTGATTTGAAAGAGGATTCAAGAGCCGAAATATACTCTGAAGAAGGTGAATTAAAGCTATTTTTCGATGCTAAAAGCTTAAAACTTGTAGGTGCATCTATAGTGGGCATAGATGCAGAGCAGTTGGTATCCCATCTTGGGCTTGCTATAAAACTTGGAGCCACCGCAAGAGATTTGGTAGAGTATCAAGATCAGCACCCTATGACTCAAGAGTGTATATCAAAAGCTGCAAGAAAACTATTTTGAAGATATTACAAACTTCATACCCTAATTTTATTTTGTATATAGCTTTTAGTATATGATAGATACGCATTGTCATTTAGATTTGTTGGAGAAAGAGCATTTTGAAGAGGCTATAAACGATGAGTCTTTGGAGTATCTTATAACTATAGGTTTTGATAAAAAAACCTGTGAAAACGCTATAAATATAGCTTCAAAATACGATAAGGTGTATTGTGCTGTGGGTTTTCACCCAAACGATGTAGCTGATATCACAGAAAAAGATATACTTTGGCTTGAAGATCTTGCCAAATCCAATAAAAAAGTAAAAGCTATAGGGGAGATAGGTTTAGATTACTATAGATCAAAAGATCTAAAGAATAAGCAGATAGAGTATTTTAATATTCAGCTTGAGCTTGCTAAAAAACTTGGTCTTCCGGTGGTGATACACTCAAGGGATGCAGAGGAAGATACTATAAAGGTGTTAGAATCTCATCAAAATATAGGTGGGGTGCTTCATTGTTTTAGTGGTTCTTTAGAGTTTATGAGAAAAGGTGTAGAGCTTGGGTTTTATATATCTTATTCAGGCAACATAACCTTTAAAAATGCCCAAAGCTTAAGGGAAGTGATATCCAAAACTCCTACTTATAGGCTTCTTATAGAAACAGATAGTCCTTGGTTAGCGCCGGTGCCTCATAGAGGTGAGAAAAATAAACCTTCTTTTATATGGCATACTGCCAAAGTGATGAGTGAACTTATACCAAACTCTAGCCTTGAAGATATAGATAGAACCACCAGCGCCAACGCTAAGCTTTGCTTTAACTTAGGTTTTGATAAAAACAAAGATACTATAACATATGTCATCAACAACAAGCTTTATATAAATCCCACAAACAAGTGTAACCTTCACTGTAGATTTTGTGAAAGGGAAAGAGATAGAAATTTTATGGTAAAAGGCTATTGGGTATGGACAAGAAGAGATCCTTCGGCTGATGATATAATAAGAGAGATCCCAAACCCAGAAGCTTATGATGAGATTGTATTTTGTGGCTACGGAGAACCAACCCTTAGGATGGATGTTGTAAAAAAAGTATCTTCTTATATAAAATCAAAATCCCCAAACACAAAGGTTAGAGTAGATACAAACGGTTTGTATTTGGCTTTTGGTAAAAAAGAAGATTTAGAAAATTTAAGAGGTTTAGTGGATACTTTTTCTATAAGCCTAAACGCCCCCGATGAAAACACCTACAACGAAGTCTGTAGACCCCCTTATAAAAATGCATTTTCTTTGCTTATAGAGTTTATAAAAACTGTCAAAGAGCTTGGTTTTGAAGTGATAACCACCGCCGTTACATACCCAGGCGTTGATATAGATGCCACAGAAAAACTTGCTTTAGAGCTTGGTACTAAGTTTAGAAAAAGAGAGTGGGAAGTCTTAGGGTAAGATAATATTTGATATTGCTATCGGTTTTACCCCAAAGTATAGGTTTTTTATATTAAACATATAAGAGTAAGCTATTACAAAAGATGGTTTTTTGGGCTTTTTAAAAGAAGCGTAACCTCCTAAAAATGCGCTTTTTGGTATACCTTCTTCGTAGAGTATGGAGAAACTGTTTTCATAAGGAAGATAAGCCAGGATGTGGTTTTCTTTTTCAAAGAAAAAAGAGGGTCTATCTACAAAAGATATAACGGTGTTTCCTTTTTTTATATTTTCTATTATATCTTTTTTCGTTTCTAACTTACTTTTAGAAAAAACAAAGTTTCTAAGCATGCCAAAAGACCATTTGTAAGATGGTATTAAAAGCCTAATACCCACTTCTCTTACATATATTTTTACATGATGATCAAGTCCACCTATTACAGGATTTTTCCAACTTTGCTCAAAGTATTTTTTTATATAAACCTCCGGTGTTAAAGCAGGTGCAAAAAACCTGTATATGCGCTTTTCTAAAAATATCTTTGGTATCAAAGATGCAACATATCTCCAAAGCATTTTGTATTTTGATGCTATGATGGCATCTCTAAGATCTATAAGCTCTACCACAAGATCTTCTTCCTTTGGAAGTCTCCATATGTATTTTTTCTTAAAAGGATGTGCTACTACCTTTAGATCTTCTACACTTATAAGGCTTCCCACTATACCTTTTTCGGTGGTGATCTTTTGTTCTTTACCCACTATGGTGTGATCGTTTTCAAAGCACTTGTAATGTGTGTTTTCATGATCTGTGATGATTGCATAATCTATGGCTTCTTCTTTTCTTGCAGTTTCTATATCTTCTGGTTTTCCCAAAGAATCGTAAGAAAACTCTGTATGTATATGAAACACAAAAGATTTTATGTAAAACTCCGGTGGGTCTATGGGCTTTCCTTTGGAAGGGTTTTTTAGGCTTTTAACAGGAAGTATAAAAAATAAAAGTTCCAATATGCCAAAGGCTATTATAAAAGCGTATATACATATTATTACAAAGATAATCCACACTTATAAAATTATACACTACAAAAGATTTTTTGCTAAGTCTTTTCCTAAGCCTATGGGGTCTTTGCCTTCTAATGTTAGTTCTCGGTAGTTTGTGCCGTCTTCGTTTGCTATAAAGCCTCTTATTTTTATAAGATCTTGTGCAAGAGTTGCATGCGCTCCCATTGGGATTTGACAGCTTCCTTCCACTGTTTCTAAAAATGATCTTTCTGCCAAAGCGCATATGTATGTAGGCTCGTGGTTTATTTGTTTTAAAATGTTTGATAGTTCTTTGTTTGAGGCTTTGTACTCAATAGCTACTATCCCTTGACCTACCGCTGGTATAAAATCAAGGTATGAGCTTATAACACCTTCAAAGCCAAGTCTTTTAAGACCAGCGCTTGCTAAGATAATAGCATCGTAAAGCCCATCTTCTAATTTTTTTAGCCTTGTGTCTACGTTTCCTCTTAAATCTTCTATAGTTAGATCTTTCCTTCTTTGTAAAAGCTGGACTTTTCTTCTTATAGAAGATGTGCCTATTTTTGCGTTTGGTGGAAGCTCATTTAGTGTTTTATAGCTTTTACTAACAAAAGCATCTTTTGGATCTTCTCGCTCTAAAAAAACATCCACCACAAGCCCTTGTGGTATAAAAGCTGGTACATCTTTTAAAGAATGAACGGCAAAATCTATCTCATCTTCCATAAGGGCGTTTTCTATCTCTTTTACAAAAAGCCCTTTGCCCCCTATCTTTGATAGAGGTGTGTCTAATATTTTATCCCCGGTGGTGGTGATAAGTACAAGCTCTATTTCTAAGCCTAAAGCCTCAAGCTTTGATTTTACAAAGTTTGCCTGCCAAAGGGCCAGTTTGCTTTTTCTTGTACCAAGCCTAAGCTTCAACGATTACTTTCTCCTCCACCATTTTTTTATCTAAAAGCTCAAAAGACCTAAAAGAAACGGCTCTTCCTTTTTGCACAGATACTATTATATAAGATAAGTATTCAAAAGCTCTTTCTTCATCGGTTTTTGAAGCCATGTCTGGATGATCTGGATGAGAGTGGTATATACCTACTATCTGCAATCCTTTTTCGTCGGCATAGGCTTCTGCCCTCATGTAATCTTTTGGGTTTATTTCGTATCTGTCGTTTTTTCTTTCTTTGTTGGCATTTTCTACTACTAAAAGCTCATAAACAACCCTTATACCATCTTCTTCTTTTCCTATCATAATACCGCAAGTCTCGTAAGGGTAATCTTTTTCAGCTTGAGATTTTATCTTTTCTAAAAGCTCTTTTTTTATCTTAAGCATGTTTTTCTTGGGGTTTTTTGTGTAATATAAGCCAAAGGACAACAGAGCCTATCATCATACCTATGCAAACGATTTGATTCCAGGTAAGTCCAATACCAGGTATTGGTGGTGTGACTCCTCTATAAAACTCCTCTATAAATCTAAAAAGACCAGCAAAGAAAAGATAAAATACAAACACCTCGCCGTCAAACTTTTTCCTATAAAAAAGCATTATAGCACCTGCAAATATGAAAAGGTTAAATACAAGATCCATAAGCTCTGTGGGATAAAGTGGTACATGTGGAGGTGCAATGGCCCCTTCTGGAAACACCATGTAAAAATATGGAAACTTTGACATAAAATGAACCCCAACGCTTAAATCACTAACCCCAGAAACTTCTTTACCATAACAACAGCCTGCCGATGTACAACCTATTCTTCCTATGGCTTGACCTATGGGAAGTGCTATAGCAGCTATATCAGCTACTTTAAAAGGTTCTAAATTGTAATATCTTATTATGGCAAGTATCGTGATAAGCCCACCTATAAGACCTCCAAACCAATCAAGACCCCCTTGCCATATTTCAAAGGGACTAAAAAAACTTGTCATCTGATTGTGATGCTCTATCACATAAGCAAGCCTTGCCCCAAGTATAGCTCCTATGATGCCAAATAAAAATATATTTTCTATTTTATGGGATTCTATACCTTCTTTTTTTGCAAAAAATATTGCCAAGAGGTATCCCACTATCATGGCAAGTGACGCCGTGACACCGTAGGTATAAACTTTTAATCCAAATAAATCAAACAATATAGGATGCATACAAATATTATAAACCTAACAAATGATTTTTGTATGAAAGAAAATTTAATGCACAGAAGAGGCTATATCTACTATAGGAAGCATAATAGAAAGCACCACAAGGCTAACCAAAATCCCTACAATTAAGGTTGCCATCGGCTCTAAGCTAGATACAAAAATGTTTATGGTTTTATCTAAAAGCTGTTCGTATATTTTATAAGAGGTTTTTAAAGCTTGTTTTAAATCACCTGTGTATTCGCCGTTTTTTATAACAGATAATACGCTTTTTTTAAATAAACCAGTTTTTAAAAGGGCTTGATGAAAGCTTACACCACTTCCTATATCTTGTTCTATGAGAGAAAGCTTTTGTTTTATAAAGTTGTTTTCAACGGTTTGGATAGAGACTCTTATAGAAATAGCTATTGAAGAGTTTGAGCCAAGCATAAGGCTCATAGCGTATAAAAACTTTGAAAGCTCAAGGTATGTTATAAGGCTTCCAAGTATTGGGATTTTAAGATAAAAACTATCTATTTTTTCTTTTGAAAAAAGCTTTTCTTTAAAGATAAACATTAAAAACAAAAGGGGGCTAGCATAGATCAAAAATACCACCATCTTTGCAAAATACATAAGAAATATAGTAATAAAAGGCAATTTGGCGTTAAAGCTCTTCAATACATCTTCTATACGGGGAATGACGTAGTTTACCGATATAAAAACCGCTAATATGCTAAAAAGAGTTACTATACTTGGGTATACGGCTTTTGATATAACTTTTGATTTGTAACTATCCATATTTTCTAAAAAATCTCCAACGGTTTTAAACACGTTTTCGAGGTTTTCAGAGGTCTCAGCAGCATATAGCATGTTTGATAGTATGGGGGGTAGTGGTTTTTTTGCAAAAGCTATATGAAGAGGTTTCCCCATTTCTATATCTTTTTTTATATTTTGATAAAGCTCTTTCAAAATGGGTTTATCTTGAAGGTCTATAGCTATATCAATGGCTGTGTATAGGTTTGCCCCAGCGTTTATAAGCTCGTAAATTTGCTTAAGGGAAAAAGCTATATCTTTTCTTGAAATAAGCTTTGTTTGTACATTTTTCTTAAAAGCCTCAATATCAAGTTTTAGGCTTAAATGTGCCTCAGGCATTCTTTTTATACATGCTGAACAAGTTTATATACTTTTCAAACTCCATAGGAGGTACGTTTTCTATTTCTAAATTTTCCTTAAGATGCTCTTTGTTTTTAGTGCCTACAAGCATCGTGCCTACACCGGGAGCACTTCTTACAAACTGCAAGGCTACGTGGATATCTTTTTCCAATTCAAAGTATTCTTTAAGCTCTTTGGGTATTCTTCCTATCACTTGTCCTTGATAGATAGAGGCGCTTGTATAAACATAAACACCAAGCTCTTTTGCAGCTTCTAATATTGTTTTATATTCGCTTCCTACTATTTGGTTTTTGACGGTAAAAGCTTCAGACATACCTATATTGTAAGGAAGCTGTATAAATCTAAAATGATGATCTTTTGAAATAGAAGAAGCTATATCTAAAATCTCTTTTAAATCAAGGTGCTGTTTGGAGGCTCTTGATATTCTAAAACCACTCCATGTAGCTACTCCGTAGTATTTTAGCTGTCCTTGAGATACTTTTTCTTCTAAAAGCTCAAAACAAGATTTTAGTGTGTTGTAAAACTCATCTTTGTTTTTGTAAAGAAGCTGTTCTTCTACGTTGTGTAAAAAGTATATATCTATATAGTTTGTGTTTAGGTTTTGTAGGCTTTTGTTAAAACACCAATCTATAAATTTTCTATCAAGATAATGCCAGTTTTGAGTTAGTTTCCTTTCGTCTATGATACCAGGATAAACAAATATATCGTAAAAGTAGTCCTTTGGGTCTATGCCGTTTTCTATATCGTAAGGTATGTATCCTCCTTTTGTAGATATTATAAGGTTTTCTCTTTTTATATCTTTTAGCACCCTTCCTATAGCTCTTTCGCTTTTCATGTATCTGTAGTTTATAGCGCTGTCTACTACGTTTATGCCTAGCTCATGGCCATATCTGATGGTTTCTTCGTAAGCCTTGTCGGTTTCTTGGTCAAGCTCTCCCAAATAAGTGCCTATGCCTATTTCTGATAGTTTAAACTCTAAAAATTCTTTGTATACCATTTGGTTATTATACCATTTTATTGAAAAATCCTTTTATTTTGTTTAAAAGCCTTGAAAACATACTGTCTTTCTTTTTATATCTGTTTGTATGTATTCTTGGAATCTCTTTTAATTTTTGTTTTTGCGGCTTTTTAAAGAATAAATCAAGCTGTTTTATAAAGTCTCTTAAATTTAAATCGTAGAAATTTTCTATACTGGATAGTTTATCAGAAGCGCTTTTGGCGTAGTCTTTTGCTCTATTTTGAATGTCCTTTTGATAAAACTCCATTGCAAAACAAGCGTCTATGAGAGCGTCGAAAAACTTTTTCTCGGTGGTGGAAAAGCTCCTTTCTCTTAACATGTTTGCATAGAGTATACATTCTTTAAAAAGCTGTTCGTTGTAAAGAAGTACAACGGTGGATACTTTCTTTTCGGATAAAGATCCATCACCAAAAGAGGATAGTTTGCTTACTATGTTCCAATATTTTGCTATAAGGTTTGAGATGTTGTTAAAATCTGGTTTGTAGATATGTGCTATGCTAACTTGTGCTTGTGCTATATCTTGGACTTTAAATATATCTTTTCCCTCGTAAATTTTATCATCCTCGTTTACGTAGAAGATGTCAAGCTCCATTATTATATCGCGCCAGTCACCTTTTATATGTTTATGGGGCTTTTCAGAGCATCTTATAAGGTCTAAGAGAGGAACTTCAAAGCTATTTTCTCTTCTTACAAGCTGGATATAGCAAAGCACCATAAGAAGCACTTCTTTTTTCGATAGATCATCAAGCACTTCTAAGAATATGCTATCCAAAGAACGCTGTTGAAACTCTAAGTTATGCATATATATAACCTAAGTCAAAATGAGCTTTATAGTATGATTTGATACGCTCCAATAGAACATCTATGTTCCAATCTTTTTCGCTGGATACCAAAACGTAAGGTTTTTCAAAGAAAAACTCTTTTTCAAAACCAACGATATATTCTTTGGAGCTTACCAATCTGTCGATTTTATTAAATACATATAAAATAGGTTTATCTTTAACGCCTATATCTTCCAAAATTTTGTTTACTACATCTATTTTCTTTAACCATCTATGATCTGATATATCTACTACAAAAACAAGTAAATCTGCAAGCGTTACCTCTTCTAAAGTAGTTTTGAAAGATTCCACCAACTCTGGTGGTAATCTATCTATAAAGCCTACGGTATCTGTTATAAATATTTTTTCTCCGTCTATAAAGCTTGTTCCTACTTTTGTATCAAGAGTGGCAAAAAGCATATCGCTTATAAAAACGTTTTTTTTGGTAAGGGCTTTCATCAACGATGATTTCCCGGCGTTTGTGTAGCCTACCAAAGCTACTTTTAAGTAGTTTGTTTTAAGTCTGTTCTTTCTTTGCTCTTTATGATGTTTTTTTATCTGTTCTATCTCTTCTTTTATTTTGTATATGCGTTTTTGTATGGCCCTTCTTTTTATTTCTATAAGTTGTTCACCGGGTCCTCTGGTGCCCATCTTACCGCTTTGTCTTGATAGTTTTGTGCCAACGCCGTAAAGTCTTGGTAGTTCGTAGGTGAGTTTGGCTAGTTCTATCTGAAGTTTTGCTTGTTGGGTTTTGGCTCTTGCCATGAAAATCTCAAAAACTACGTTTGCTCTGTCAAGGACACTCACTCCTAAAAAAGATTCTATATTTCTAACCTGAGATGGGCTTAAAAACTCGTCGAACACCACTGTATTTGAACCAGTGCCCTCCACAAGCTCTTTTATGAGGTTTAAGTATGAGCTTCCCACAAGCGTTGAAGCATCTGGAAAATCTCTTTTCTTTACAAGGTATCCTACGCTTTTACCACCTATAGCCTCAACCAAGCCTTCCAACTCTTCTAAGGATTCTAAAACTTGACTTCTCGTTTGATGTCTTAACTGTAAGGCTACAGATATGGCTTTTATCAATTTTCAGACGCCTCTTCTATAACTATTGTGCTTATTGCATGCTTGTAAATCAAGTTTGTGCCACTGTCGGATTTTAAAAGTACAGTGTATTTGTCCTGGTCAAGCACTTTACCTACCATTCTATTCCCCCTTGTTAGGTATATCACTACCTCGATGCCTTTTTCTTTGGCATCCTCCAAGATTTTGTCCTGTAAATTCTCTGTCATATTTATACCTCCTGATAGTATTTTTCTATTGTTTCTAAAAGCTCTGATACCATATTTTCTTCGGTAACTTTTTTTAAGATTTTACCATTTTTAAACAACAAAGCGCCCCCTTTCATACAAGCTAACCCCACATCTGCGTGGGAAGCCTCACCTATGGCGTTTACCGCACAACCCATTATTGCAACCTTTATAGATAAGTCTTTGTCTTTTAAAGCTTCTTGTACTTGTTTTACAACATTGGGTAAGTTTACTTCTATTCTACCGCACGTAGGACAAGAGACTATATCTATACCCTTTTTCTTTAACCCTAAACTTTTTAAAATTTCGTAAGCTACTTCTACTTCTTTTTCTGGCTCATCTGTTAGGGATACTCTTATGGTATCTCCTATACCTTTGTAAAGTAATATACCAAGCCCTACGGAAGATTTTACTATTCCTTGGGTACCCATTCCTGCCTCTGTTATACCTATATGTAGAGGTGTATCGGTTTTTTCTGCAAATATTTCGTTGGCTAAAGCATTTTGAATTACATCGGAACCTTTTATAGACACTTTAAAGTTGTAAAAGCCTAAAGACTCAAAAAATTCTGACCAGTTAAGGGCGCTTTCTGCAAGAGCTTCGGCGCTTGGATATCCATATTTTTCCAAAAGATGTTTTTCTAAAGAACCAGAGTTAACCCCAAGTCTTACGCAAATATTTCTTTTTTTTGCCTCTAGGACTATATCTCTCACTATTTCTTTTTTGTTTATATTGCCTGGGTTTATTCTGATGCCGTGGGCTCCAGCTTCCATAGATAAAAATGCCATGTAAGGCACAAAATGAATATCTGCTATTATAGGCACTTCAGAGTATTTTACTATCTCTTTGAGAGCCTCGGCATCTTCTTTGGCTGGTACCGCTACTCTTATGGCTTCACACCCAGCTTTTATAAGTCTATCTATTTGAGAAATAGTAGCTTCGATATCGTGAGTTTTCGTAGATGTCATGGACTGGACTACGATGGGATTATTTCCCCCTATTTTTAGAGTACCTAACGTAATTTCTCTAGTTTTACGTCTTTTTATCATGAAATTTTTCTAAGCTACTTCGTGATTTGCCCATACCAAAGTCTCGTGAGAAACTCTTTCCATATAAGAAAAGCTAAATATTCCAGCGACATATTCAAGGATTGATATCAGGTTTTCGTTGTAGAGATCTATATGGTTTGCAAACTCAACGTTAAGAACCATACTATAACCATCTTTTGGCAAACTCACTTGCAAAACATCGTTTTTATAATCTTTTTTTGTTTCGTAAGGCAATATGCTTTCAATTCTTTTGATGCTTATATCTACCAAATCAAATCGTTTTTTCAAAGCCTCAAGAAATTCATCCATGTTTTTTGACTCTAGGGCTTTTTCTAAGATAAACTTAGATTCTTGATGCTTTAGTTGATCTTTTTCCCAAGCATCAAGGTGTTTTAGCATATCTTTGTAAGCTATCCTAAGGTTTGATATTTTGTGATGCTCTTTCTTGAAAGCCGATATTATATCTGGGCACATTGAAGCTACCAACATGCCAAGCTGTAAACTAGCAAGGAACAGCATATAGGGTATATTTTGATGAGCTTTATATATATCAAAAGCCAAAGACTCAGCGGTTATCAAAAAAGAAACGTTAGACTGTCTTGGAGAGAAAAGCCCTATGCTTATGAGGGAAAGAGGGTATGTGTATATGCTGGAGAATGTAAAAAACCCTGCAAAGTATAAAACATCAAGGTATTTGTTTATGTAATGTCCTAACTTTAGTTTATAGTAAGATAGTATGGCTAAACTAAAGTATAAGAACGTAAGCGTTATGATGATTGCCCTTACGTGAAAAGATGGTATAAAAAACGCCGCTGCTACAGCACCTAAACTTACAAGCAATCTAGAGGTTACATATATGTTTGTAAGAAGATTTCTTATCATCTATTAGTAATCCACTTTTGCTTCAAAGAAGTTTGTAAGATCTGGCAAGTCTGTTTGAGTAGTTAGCCATTTCATGGGATTCTTCTGACCGTATATAGCATCAAAACCAAGAGAGCGCATCCTTCTATCCGCCAAATATTTTACATAGGATGTATAGGTTTCAAAAGAAAGTCCTATTATCTTTTCTGGCATAGCTACTCTTGCGTACTCAGTTTCTATATCCACAGCCTCTTCCATAAGAACTCTAAACTTGTCCTTGTAATCGTTTTTGTTTTTATCTTTTAAAAGCTCATTGAGAAGATAAATACCAAAAGCCAAATGTCTTGTCTCATCTTTTAATATCCATCTTACTAAAGCAGCTACATTTTTAAGCACGCCTCTTCTTCCAAAGGCAAGAGGTGTCACAAAACCGCTAAAGAAAAACAACCCTTCTAAAATTGCATAATATACAAATATATCCTCTATAAGGTTTTCCTCGGTAGGTTCTTCGCAAAGAGCCATCGCACGTTTAACTTCAAAATCAGCCTTTCTTTTTATTTCTTTGACGTTTTCATGCATTGCGTATACTTCGTGAGGTTTTAAATCAAGACCATCCATTATGTATCTAAACGTATCTATGTGTTTCATCTCTTCCATTAGCTGATATCCTAAAAACATCCTTGTTTCTGTGTTTCTTATGCGTTTTGAAATCTCTAGTATGTTTTGTCCAACCCAGCCTTCTGCTGAAGAGAAAAACCCAACTGTGTGGAGCATGTAATGACGTTCTATATCGTTTAGCTTTTCATAAAATTCGTGTTTATCGTTCGCAAGGTCGTATTCTTCTGGTATCCAGTAGTTGTTTTTGGCTTTTGTATAAAGGTTTAAAATCTCAGGATACACTACGGAATCTAGTTTATATGTATAGGATTGACAAACCTTACCGTCTTTCTTTATTACCTCATCTACCGCTGTATTATAGCTCATATATACCTCCAAATAAAATCATATACCATAAATATAGTATATCACAAAAGCTTGTCAATGATTTTGTGAGACCAAACAACGTCTTTTATTTGTTAAAATATCTGTACAAGTTTGTAGGATAATATATTATGTTTTTCAAAAATGTAAATATATCTTTTACCGCCGTTATACGGCCTATATCGTATCTATCTTGATGTGGATATACGGGTTTTTTCTTGGTACTAAAAGCCATATAAAAATACTTTGAAGCCTCTTCTTTTAAAATGTCTGACATATCGCCAAAAGGGTAGGCAAAAGAGATAACTTTTATACCAAGGGCTTTTTCTAAACCTTCTTTTGAGGTTTTTAGTTCATATCTCACCCTTTCTCTGTACTCATCTGTTGTTTCAAAAGAAAGTTTTAGGCTTTTAGTATAAATATCAAATAGATTTTTATCTTTATTTTTTTCTAAAAGCTCATAAACTGAGTTTGGTATAAAAGCTTTAGGATGAGATAAATCACTTTTTGAAGGGCATATGGGAAGGCCTTCTTTTAGTGGATTGTAAATAGAAGAAAGTGAATAGTGATAGTTTTTAGTATTGTATATGTCTATTGGTTTTTGGTCTATAAAGGTTTTTGTATGGGTGATCCCGTGAGAGCCCACATCAAACACATCAAGCATAGACCTTAGTTCTTCAAAGCTCAAAAAATCGTAAGATATACCTTTTTCAAAAAACTCTTTGTTGGCCTCACCAGCCCCTAAGGGTTTATAAAGGTCTTTCAGTGAGACTTTTCCCTCCCAATAATCAAAAAGGGTTGGTCTTTTTATATCTTCTTTTAAGAGCCTTGAATATATGGGAAATATGATAGCTCTTTTTTTGTATTTTTTAAGTATAGGATAAGCGTATATATAATTATCTACATAACCATCGTCAAAAGTTAGCACCACAGCTGGTTTTTTAGGTGTATAAAGCCCGTCTATATAGGCTTTTAGTTCTTCTAAACTAAGGACTTCGTAAAATCTATCCAAAATGTTTATATGCTTTTGAAATAAAGATAAATTAACATCGTAAGATTTTTTTGGAAATATCTTGTGATAGCAAAATACCATTACACCCATTTCTCAAAATACTCCTTTATATGCATAAAATCTAAATCTGTTTTAAACCCTTCTGGGCTAAAGTGTGTGGGTTTTGCATCTAAATCTTTTAATATTTGTTTTAACTTTGGCATCGTGCCTTTTCCAAATATATTTGCTTTGTAAAACCAAGGGTTTTTAATCTTAGATTCTTCTAAAATTGTTTTAAAAATCTTTATGGTATCCTTTGTAAAATATGTAAAGTCTTGTTCTTTCATAATATCTAAAAGCTCTTTGTCGTAAATATCTCCTATATAGATAGGACCAGTGTAATCAAAAAAATCATCACAAAGAGGGCAAAATTTTGGTAGATCAAGAACGCATGTGTAAGTATTTCTAAATTTACAACTATGACAATATCCTATGTATCCTATGTTTGCGGATATGTCTATGGCCTTTGATACACCTTTTAATTTTATAAAAAAAGCCCTTAAAAAGTGCCTATAACTAAAACCAAAAACAGGTTTTAAGACCACATCAAGCCTAAAAGAGGCTTCTATTACAGATTTTACAAGTATCCTCAATGCACTTTCGTGATAAAACTCACTATCAAGAGGTTTAGCGCTGTATCTTCTAAAAGCTTTAAACGGGTAAGATCCAGATAAAGATGCCGTATCTGTGGCAGTTATACCTATAAGACCACCGGTTTTTAAAGCGTTTATAGCGCTTTCTAAAAATCCTATAGGGCTTCCATAAGGGTCTATGTCTATATAATCAAAGTCTTTGTTTTCAAGCAAAAATATCCTCGCATCTTTATTGAAGTATTCTACGTTTTGATAACCTTCAAGATTTTTTTGAGCTAATTCTATGGCTTCTTTTTTAATATCGTTTAAAAAAGCTTTTTCTACTACGTTTGTTTCTTTTAAAAGCCTTAAAACCCTGACCCCAGAAGCGCTCATTGGATCAGCTATGAAAAGTTTTTTGGATTTTAGTGTAGAGTAAGCTTTTAAGATAAGCACCGTGAAATCTCTGTTGACAGCCATAAAAGGGTTGTAGAAAACCTCTACTTCTTTTGATAAAACCTCCGGAAGCTCTGGTATAAAAAACTCTACTGCCCCTTCTTTTACAAGCATATTACAATTATAAGAAAAAACTATAAGCTCTTGGCGTTTTTATAAGGTTTGATATATATCATATAATATTTGCTAACTTTTTTTATATTTAAAATTATGGAAAGGTTTAATAGTGTTACAACGAGGGATTACGGGTTACTTAGTAAAGTATATGGGCTTTTGGCTTTTTCTATAGCTTCGGCCGTAGTGGGAAGTGTGGTAGGGCTTTCTCATGTGGTAATGGTGGCAAGCCATTTTTGGTTGTTTGCTATACTTGAGTTTGTGCTTGTATTTGCCACATCCATAGTGGGTCAAAACAAAGATATGGCTTTGCCAGGTTTTATACTTCTAAACGTATTTACCTTCATTACAGGCTTTACGTTAGCTCCTATACTTTCTTTTGCTTTGGCAGTAAACCCTAATGCAATAGTCTATGCTTTGGTTACCACAGCAGCTACGTTTGTAGGTATGAGCTTAGTGCCTATACTTTTTAGGGTAAACGTGCTTGGCATGGGTGGATTTTTGTTTGCTGGTCTTATAGCTATAGTGGTGGCAAGCTTGCTCAATCTATTTTTTCATTCTGGTGTTGCAGCTCTTGTCATATCTATAGTCGCCACAGTGCTATTTAGCTTGTACGTAAGCTACGACACAGCTCGCATTTTAAGCATGGATCCAAACGCCCCGGCAGTGGCTTTGGCATTGGCTTTGTATCTTGATGTGCTTAATCTTTTTGTAAATATCTTATTCTTATTCTTAGAGTTTTCAGGCAATAGAAGAAATTGATATATTTAGTGTGAGCCTCCGACATAGGGGGCTTTAAATTAAACCAAGCAGTATTTTATAGTTATCTTGTATTTGTTGAGAAGCTCGCAGAAATCTTTTTTCTTACCTAATCTTAGGTTTTGTAGATCCGGGTCATGTGCTAGCTTGTTTGGATCGTTAAAACCATCCTTTAAAGCTTTCTTTAAAGCATCTAACGAGTAGTCTAGTTTTTTATCTCTTGAGTAAGCACAAGCTAAAACATACTCTAAATCCTTGTTTTCTCCAGCGTTTTTAAGCCCTTCTTTTGCTACATCTATAGCCTTATCGTAATCTTTCCTATTTATGTAAGCTGATGCTAGATCAATATAGGCTAAAGCACAGCTATTGTCATCTTTTATGGCTTGTTTAAATTGCTTTGAAGCATTTTTTAGATCTCCTGATGCGACAAGCTGTAAACCAAGGTTTATATCAGAGCTAGCTTGAACGTTGCAAGTCCCTGGTTTTTTGTTTTGGGTTTTTTGTGAAGAGGTTTTTTGCAAAGTTAATGTTGGTGATATATATACATCCCAATTGTTTGCTTTTGCTTCTTTATCTAAACCTGGCTTATAGAGCGCATTCACTTTACTAAGTCTTTCTTTCCACAGGCTCATATAATCAGCTCCTGTAATAGTACTTTGCCATGACAAGCTGTAAGCTTTCAAGTTTTTACCATCCCATATTTCTACTTGCAAATCTCCAGGCTTTGCATGCTTTGTGCTTATATATTGCTGAAGTAGATCATAAGCATTACCGCCTTCTAACAAAACAGTTTTTTTAGGGCCCCCACATGAAAACAAAGCCACAGATGCCAAAGCCAAAATAGCTATGGATTTTTTTCTCATATAACTTCCTCCTTTTAAGTTGAAGTTTCTTTGCAGATTTTTTGTATGAGCCTCTTATACTCAGAATCTCCTTGTTCATCTTCTTTAGCAGATTCACAATGGAGCTTGCTAGCGTACTTCCTCAAAGCTTTAACTTGTTGATCTATAGCCCATTTGTTTAACTCTGAAAACTCATAATATACGCCTTCAAAAGCAGCTGCTACAAGGGCTAAAACAAATGTTACTGCAAAAACTATAATCATCTCTTCGAGAGAATAAGCACCTATAGCCCTAACTCCAGAAACGAGAAGTACGACGATTATACCTCCTAAAAGCTCAATAACTCTTTTTCTTGTTGACATAACACGAGATCTGTCAAATTTGTTTAGTCTTCCCAACTCTTCTTCAAAAAAATAATCTCCAAGTACGTTACCTATGAGAAAAGAACCCACAAGTATTAAAAGTCCATAGAAAACAATTATGGGGTTAAACCCTCCGCCCTCACTAAAGCCTATAAATATTAATATGGCCATTTCTAACAATATAATCCCAAAAAACATTACCCTGGCACCTATAATAGCGCTTTTAGAATGGAATTTTCTCTTAAATAAATTATCTTTGATAGCTTCATTTATTATTGTTATATCGTCTTTTTCATAGCCACTACAATAATCATCTTTGATGGTCTGAATAAGCTTTTTCTTTTCTTCCTCGTTGTTGCAAAGCTCATCTGTTCTAGTCCTTATATGTTTTGCTATGGCTTCTTTTTCCAAATCATAAAGAACTCTAGGATTTTCAAATATATATTCTACGTCATACTCGGGTGATATATTTTCTATGTCTGCCCTTTTGCCAAACTTTAACTCTATTCCTTGTGGTTTTTGACTCATATATCCTCCTAAAGTCCAAAATCTGTAAGATTTTTATTTGATATAAAAAGTGGCGTCTGTGGTTTGTCACTTTCACCAGTTCCAATAGATCTACTTACTATATTTTTAGATACGTCTACTATCTTGTTGAACTCGGCATAGTAGGTTTTGTATAGATAATAGTTGTTTCTTGGAAGTCCTGTAAAATAGTAGTATGTAAATACTCCATGCTCTACGCAATCTGGATTTGATTTGTCGCTACAAAGCTCTTCAGTTTTAATGTTTATTCGGCTTTGTTGAGCATGTTGATCTCCAGAAGCCGATGTTAGTAAAATCATGGGATAAGGATCACGGCCTACCAAATTCTCAGCCACTAATTTCGTAGGAGCATATACATCGTTAGTTTTAGCATCTGGTATAACGCCTTTGAAAGAAGCACCGCTGTAACATATGTCTTCTATAGCTACAAGATTTATATTTTTCCCAGACTCTACTATCAATGGCAGGACATCTGTTGCTATGATAAGAGATTTATGTACTATATAACACATTTTTTGAGCAGATATTAGTGCATTTACTACCGTTATATCTCTATAGCCTTCATTGTTTATTTGCTGTGTATTTGTATAGTTACAGTTGTTGCTTTCGTAAGTGCTTATTACAGAGTCGTATAAAACAGAGCCCGTTTCTCCTGAAGGTGTTTTTGGTGAACCGTGGGTGGATGTATATATCACCAAAGTGGAGTTATTTGGCAAAGCGTTTATCGCGCTTCTTATGGCATTCTTTACGTTTTCATATGTGGCGTTTTTGTCAATAAGCTCTTCTACTCTAAAACCTTTTTTTCTTAACTCTTTAGCCACTAATCTAGCATCATTTTCTGGGCCAGGATACAATGTGTTTTGGGGTGGTAGTCCTTCAAATTTCCCCACTGCTATTACTATGGCAAATTTTTTAGACGTTGGATATAATGCTCTTTTATAGCTTATAATATTAGGACATTTGCTGTATTCATTTTTCATAGAATAAGCTACGCATTTTTCTAATGGCCTTTCTATTATGTTTGCATTTATTACGTTAAAAGCAGGATTCACATTTGATACGCCTGCTATAGACTCTGCTATGTAATAGGCTTCCTCAAAATCTTTGTAGGTTTTATAATCTCCTTTTAGGTCTATTTTTCCGTTGGAACCTACTTGTACATAAGCGCCTTTTCCAAAGCTTTGAAGTCCTATATCATGATAAACTGAGTTTATCTCATTTACATAATCATTCATGCTAGCTGCTCTTGAAAGCCCTACACTAAGGATTAACAAAGACAATATTTTAAAAATCCTTGATTTTATGTTAATCATTGCACAGTCCATCCCACCTCTTTTACATCTTCAATACCAGAGCTTACAGCCCTTACATATAATATATAATGGCCTGGGATAACACCATTGCACACAGGTATAGCAAATACATCTGCTACCCCTCCTTGAGGTAATGTTATTGTATCGTAAAAGCTTGATATAGGAAAGTTATTTCTGTACAAAGTAGCGTAGTAACTTACAAGGGCCACCTCGTGTTTTTTAGGTTTTAATATATCAAATCTAAATGTCAAAGGTATATACTGCCCTGGTCTAAAGGTGGGTATATACTGTCCTGGTCTAAAGGTTTTACCTTCTATTATGATATTTTCAAATCTGAAGTAAGGACTTTTATAATCGTAATTGATTTGTTTAGCTAAATCTTCGGGGGAAATCCTAAGCTTATATTGGTTTTTATAGTAAGAGTAAACACCTCCAGCTGCCATACCTGCTAAAGCTCCTAAGAGGGCTCCTTTGATTCTATTTTTTTTATATAATGAGAAACCTGCCAGAGCGCCCATTAGCCCTCCGCCAATTACAGCTTTAGCTGTGCTTTCGACCACAGAATTTTTAGGGCTATGTTCAAGCATGTAACTGCAGCTATCGTTGTTTATCGCAAAAGATATTTGGCTAAATACAGTGGATAAAAGCAAACTAAAATAACAAAATCTTAAAACGTTAGCTCTCATGATATTATCATAACCTTTTGCTGCTTAATAAATTATTTATGTATGAAGTTTAAAACTGCCGTTATTGGTTTTATATTGGCAGTATTTATCCTTGATACGTAGTATGTAGCCTCGCTATCATAAGAGCTGTATTGGGCGTTTGAGTTTGATAAAACTATATTTCTAGACATGTTTGGATCGTTGTATGCTACTACGGTAGAACCTACCTTGAGTCCATTTTGGGTGGGTTCACAGGAAGGCAAAGAGTTTAAGACAGTATAGCTTACTCTACCATAGCTATTGCTATTTGAAGTTAAAATTATGTTTCTTGAAGCTTCATCTCCATAATTCTGGTCAGAGGTTTGTCTGTATTTGCAAGGATATAGTTGAAATACTAGCTTTTCGTTTCCCCTTTCTCCAGTAAACTTAAAATATCCAGAGTGAGGAAGTTGAACTCTCATGAAAGCAGGTACAGCATATGTGCCTAAATAGCTAACGTCACCAGATGGATTTATATTGTATACTCTAACGTATCCTGGTGTGTTTGATTCAAACGATACTGCAAATTCATCGCCGTTTCTAAATCTATAAACTGAAGGATCAATAGGAAAAGCCGATCCGTTTCTACTTACTTTCATTACTTGCACAGATAAACCAGCCGGTATTGTTTCAGACGCTTTTTGATAATATACTTTGTGTTCTTTAGGTTGATAAGCATAAACCTTTTGCGTAATTTCAGTCTTCTTAGTTTCTTTATAAGTTACCTGAGCGCCTGCCGTGCTTAAGAAAAGAGCTCTTGCTTGAGATGCAAAGGCTTGAGAACCAATCCCCAGAGCTATTGTTGTCAATACAGAAATTACTAAACTATTCTTATAAATTTTTTTCATAGCCACCTCCTGGAAATATTCTAAACATAAATATTGCATATTTCAATGTTTTATATCATATCTTACGGCGATTGCACAGTTATAGCGCTGCTAAAAGATGTGCTCATGGTATCACCGTCTGGTAGGGTTACAGTTATATAAAAAGTATAAGGTATTGTAGAAGCTGTTTGATGCGTTGGTACTGTTATGGATGGATTAAAGGTCATATATTCTGATACCACAGCCGATACGCTTGTGCCAGATAAAGGTATGTTTTGAATTTGCATTAGGTATCCATTTGGAGTGTTGGTAATTTGGCAAGTAGATTGAGAGCAAGGTATGGTTGTGCTTCCTACTATTATACTACTGGGTACATAGTACAAAGAATAAACTGCTGTTGCTGGTGGTGGTAAATAAGTATAAAAGGTATTTCCTGTGGTAGAGCCATTTGAAGCGGTGTAATTTATGCCGATGTTTTGATTTAAATATCCATTTGTTAGTGTTTCAAGGCTTGTAGTAGAAGATACTATTATGGTAGTAGAAGATGCAGTAAAAGAGCTGTTTGTAATAGATGAATACGTGCTTGAAACTGTGAGAGTAGAAGGTAAATTTACTGAAAAGCCTGAAATAGTGCCGTTGGTATAATTTATACTACCGCTACAAGTTATATTTAAAGAGCTTGATAAACCATAGGCTTGGGGATAAAAACTTCCATTTCCGTTGTCTATGCAAAGGCCAGAAATGGTGTAAGAAGAAGGCATGGAAGAGCTGCTTGTGCTTGAAACCAAACTAGAAGAACTAACCAAATTGGTACCGCTATATGTATTCGTTACAGATAATGTTGTGATGTTTGCTGTTTGCTGTTTGCACTTGGTACGTGGCTATAAAACTTATCTGCACTGAATTAGGAGATATGTTTGGTGTTAAGGTTATATAACTGCTGTATGGTATAGTTGATGATTGTGTGGATATAAGAGGGAACGTGTTGCTTCCGTTAAGAGCGTTTTGATAAGGATTTGCGATGAGTCCAAGCATGCCATATTTGTAGATGGGAGAAAATGTAATAGATTATTGGATACCGCCGTTTAAAGGTAATATATTTGTGTTAAGGGGCACATTTGAACATTGACTACCTGGTATGGTAGGGTCGCCAAAACATATGGAAGAGGATGTGATGATAGCGTAAGTAGTTGAAAGTGTGGAGGTGTTGCCACTGTAATCAAGGGATACGTTTATATTCCAAGTATCTTGTGGTATAGCGATGCTTGGATTTGTGATTACAGAATATATCGGTGGATTGGCATATGCATTTGCGCTTAGGGTATAATACCCATTTTGAGTAAAGCCATTTCCTGATGACCCTCCTCCGCCACAGGACAAAACAAGGCTTGCACCGGTAAGAACACCCAGACCCAATAAATTTTTAGCATTTATAATCTTCATACATTTTTATTATAACACCGCTTATTTTTTAGCTTTTAAAAGCTTAAAACACCGGATTTACTATATCACCGTTTGTATTTCTGGTCTCATACAAAAGCTTACATACATTGTCTATAGGGTCTACACCCACTTCTCCGATGATGGCGCCTTTTTTAACGTAATCTCCTTTTGCTACAAAAACTTTACCAAGGTATGTATATACATCCACCAGGTTTTGAGGGGTTTTGATAAGGACTATGTAGTTGTAGGCTTTTAGGCTTTTGCCAGAGTATATAATCTGACCTGGTGATATTGCTTGTACCATAGATCCGCATTCTGTGTAAAAGTATACTTTGTTACCAACGTATACGGGTTTTGCATCCACTGGATATATTGATTCTACTTTTGGCTGTGGTGGTTTTTGGGGCTTTTTCTTAGGTATGATGTTTTGAATTGGTTTTGTGAGTTCCTCTAGTCTGTTGGGACCTGTACTTTTTACCTCTACTTGAGCGCAAGAGGTTATTAAAAGCCCAAAACCAAAAACTAATAAAAGCCTTTTTACCATATTCATATTTTACCAGATTTTAATATAGCTATAAGCTTTTGTACGTTTTCTTTTTCTTTATCTAATTTTTCTTTTGTGGTTTTTGCTTTTTCCACTTCTTCGGGCGGAGCTTTTTCTATAAAGTTTTTGTTTTGTAGTTTTGAGTTGTATATAGAAAGTTGCTTTTCTATATCCTTTAGCGTTTTCTCGTAATCTTTTAAAAGAGCATCTCTGTCGAAGTCTTTTTCTGGTATATATAGCATTATATCTTCAAAAGGTATCGATAGCATGTTGGTTTTATCCGTGGGTATTTCAAAGGAGCTTAATTTACAAAGGTTTGTTATGTGGGGTTTAAATTCTTCTAAAAACTCTTTTGAGTTTTGGCTTTCAAAATACATATCTATCTTTGATTCTATCTTAAAATCTGATTTTATCTTTCTTATAAAAGAAATCAATCTTTTTAGTCTTTCTATGGTTTCATAGCTTTTAATATCTATAGCTTCTTTATCAAAAGCTGGAAACTCTTTTAAAGATATATCTTTGTCGTTAAAGATGGTCTTGTCGTGTATGTAGCTTGTAATAAATGGCATAAAAGGGTGTAAAAGTCTTAGAGCTTTTGATAGGACGGTGTTTAGCACTGCCAAAGCGGTAAGTTTTTTCTTTTGGATTTGGTTGTTTATTTGTTCTATCTGTGACTTTTTTTCGTCTGTCATATCTTCTTTTATTTCTATGGGCTTTTCGTATATGCGGATTTTTGAAAACTCTATATACCAATCGCAAAATTCATTCCAGAAAAAGTTGTAGATACTTTGAGCAGCATGGGAAAACTGATAATGTTCAAGGTATTCGGTCACTTGTCCTATGGTAAGGTTTAGGGCGGTGATTATCCAATAATCTTCTTTTTCATACATATCCCCGTATATTATGTCTTGGAGAAAATTCTCAGGGGTGTTTGATATTACAAATTTGGCGGCGTTCCATATCTTGTTGGCAAAAAACTTACTTGCTTCAAACTTTTGTTCAGAAAGTTTTATATCCCTTACAGCAGAGCTTAAAGAAGCCAATGTAAACCTTAAGCTATCCGCTCCGTATTTTTCTATTACATCTATGGGGTCTATGACGTTTCCTTTGGTTTTTGACATCTTTTGGCCTTTTTCATCTCTTATAAGAGCATGTATGTAGACATCTTTGAAGGGTTCTTTGTCGTTTAGCATCTTGCTCATCATGATCATGCGAGCCACCCAGAAAAAGAGTATGTCAAAAGCCGTTACCAAAAGGCTATTTGGATAGCAAGCATCTAAATCGTGATTTGGCTCTGGCCAAGCAAAGACTCCAAAGGGCCATAAAGCGGATGAAAACCATGTATCAAGCACATCTTCTATCTGTTTTATGTTTGTAGAACCACAGTGTTTACATTTTAAGATCATCTCAAAACTTTTTATATCTTTGTAATATTTATATAAGTCTCTTCTGGTGGCCACGTATTGCCATATAGAAAACTCGTTTATGCCCGTAGAATAGTATTTTTTGTAAGCAAAACGTTTGTAAAAATCAAGGCTACTCATATGAGGGTGTACAAAATTCTTACCGTTTAAAACATCGTCTATTTCTTTTGGTGTAAAAACCTTTTTTATCTTACCATCTGCCAAAAGATTAAAAATAAGTTTATCTTGGACGTAGTTAAAATCTTCATCGGTATAGATAGATTCGTTTTTGCAATCCTCACATTCCCATACTGGTATTCTATGTCCCCACCATATTTGGCGCGATATGCACCAATCTTTTATATTCTCCATCCACTCGTTGTAGTTTTTCTCCCAGTTTGGTGGTATAAACCTCGTTTTTTGGCTTTTAGCAACCTCTAAAAACTCATCTTTTTTATCAGAGACTTTTAAAAACCACTGGGTGGATACCATGGGTTCTATAGTGGTTTTACATCTATAGCATTTTCCAACAGCATGGATGTGCTCTTCTTCTTTTTCTAAAAGCCCTAAACTCTTAAGCTCTTCTACTATTTTTTGCCTTGCTTCGTATCTGTCTAAACTTTCAAATCTACCGGCGTTTTTTGTAAGTTTTGCCTTTTCATCCATTATTTTTACTATGGGAAGGTTTTGTCTTAAACCTGCTTCGTAGTCGTTTGGATCGTGGGCTGGTGTGATCTTAACGGCCCCTGTACCAAACTCCATATCCACAAACTCATCTGCTATAACTGGTATTTCGGGGCTTACTTGGTTACCAGACATATCTTCTCTTTGCCAATCTACCAAAGGAAGTTTTAGTTTTTTACCTATAAGGTGTTTGTATCTTTCGTCGTTTGGATTTACAGCCACCGCCACGTCTCCAAGCATCGTTTCTGGTCTTGTAGTGGCTACAATTATATATTCGGTGCTATCTAATACTGGGTATTTTATGTAATAAAGTTTTCCTTTTTCTTCTTCATGTTCTACTTCCAAATCAGAAAGAGCCGTCAGATCTTTTGGACACCAGTTTATAATGTATGTGTCTTTTTTTATAAGGCCTTCTTCGTAGAGTTTTTTAAAAGCATGTCTTACGGCTCTTGAAAAGCCTTCGTCCATCGTAAAGCGTTCTCTTGACCAATCTACAGAAGCCCCTAATCTTTTTACTTGGTTTTTGATGTTGTCTCTTGATTTATAAACCCATTGCCATACTCTTTTTAAAAATTCTTCTCTTCCTATTTCAAGTCTTGATTTATTTTCTTTTGAAAGCTCTCTTTCCACCACAAACTGAGTGGCTATACCAGCATGATCAAATCCTGGCACCCATACTACATCGTAGCCTTGCATTCTTTTAAACCTTGCCATTATGTCTTGGATGGTGATGTTTAAAGCGTGTCCTATGTGAAGAGAACCAGTGACGTTTGGTGGTGGTATCACCATACTAAAAGCCTTTTTCGGGCTTTTAACAGTATATATATTTGACTTAATCCAGTTTTCCAAAACTTCTTGTTCAATATCTTTTGGTATATAATCCTTCATAAACTACTATTTTACCAAAAACTGTCTTTTTTATTTTTATAAATCGCCTCTTATGTGTATTTTCCCTCTTTTTAATTCTAAAAGTCCTTGTTTTTCTAATTCTTTTAAAAGCCTAGATTAGCAAACGCTTTTAGTTCCGCTGCCATGATAAGCTTTTTCATAAAGCTACCTCATATAGGTTGATGCTTTTAAGATAAACTTTAGAACTCTTTAGTTCAGTGATAAAATTACATAATATATATGATATATATCATAGGCAAATCTATTCAGCGCAACATGAAAGCTTAGATATGTCCTTTTTAAAGGATTGAGCGCAAAGTTTTATCGCTTCTGAGAGAGTAGGGTATACATCAATGCTTTGTATGATATCTTCTATAGTAAACCCATATTTTATTGACAATACAGCTTTATGTATTACCTCAGCTCCATGAGGGGCAAGTATATGGACCCCAATAATTTTTCTAGTATTTTTCTCTACTATCATCTTTATTAAACCTTCTGTTTGTAAGCTAAGAGCTGCTCTGGGTACTTTAGAAAGATCAAGTGTTCTGACCTCAACCTCTAATCCTTGCTTTCTAGCTTCTAACTCACCCATACCTACTCTAGCGACTTCTGGATACGTAAATATTGCATTTGGGACTGAAAGATAATCTGCTTTTTTCTTGTTTCCTAATAAGGCGTTTTCAGCTGCTATCCCTCCTTCCATAGCCGCTACTGTTACAAGCATCATCTTTCCAACACAATCTCCTGCCGCATAGATATTTTCGTTGGTAGTTTGCATAAATTCGTTAGCTTGTATAAAACCTCTTGTGCTTGTCATTACACTTGTTGCTTCTAAGCCTATATCTTTTGTATTTGGTTCTCTGCCCGTTGCTATTAGCAAATCTGTACCATGAATTGTTGTTTTGTTTTCTTCATGTTTTAGCTCCAGCGTTATTTGTCCATCTTCTTCCCATATGTTGGTAATCTCTGCATTTGTCAATATGCTAATACCCTCTTTTTCCAAAACCTCTTTAAGTTTAGTTCTTATCTCAGGCTCTTGCGCCATGGCTATTTCTTGAAAATATTCTACAATGGTTACTTTGCTGCCAAATCTAAGAAACGCTTGCCCTAGTTCAAGCCCTATGGCCCCTCCACCTATAATTATTAGGTGTTTAGGTAAATGGTCTATGTTAAATATGTTATCGCTGGTGTAGTATCTAACTTTTTCAATTCCTTTTATAGAAGGTATCAGCGGTTTTGAACCGGTAGCTATTATAGCTTTATAGAAGCTTACTTTATCTTCTCCCACCAAAGCCGTACCTTCATCCACAAACTTTCCCCTAAGATTTCTATATTCTATTTGTGGGTAGGCTTCCAAAACATTCCAATATTTTTCTTTCCTTAACTCTTTTAAAAGCTCTTCTTTCTTTTCTATAATATTTCTTATGTTTAAATTACCAGTTGCTAACTCAACCCCAGGAAATGGATTTCTATTTGGAGTATAAAATGTATTGGCAACTTCTATTAAATATTTAGAAGGTATGCAGCCTCTATTTAAGCACGTGCCTCCTATTATATTGTTTTCCGCGACCAAAACCCTAGCTCCTATATCAGAGGCTTTTATAGCAGCGGCAAATGCTGCAGAGCCACCACCCAATATAAATATATCATGCATATCTTTTTTTTGGAATAAAAACCTCAAAAGATGCAACTTCTTCAGCTCCATAACCTGCTTTTTTAACTGCTTCTATAAGGTTTGTTATTGAGGCGCGACCATCTATCTCTGCATAACCTTGAGGGAAATATACCTCTGCTTTCTTTACATTTTCTACGCTTTCTAGCGCTTTTTTTACAGTTTGAGCACAGTGCTCACATGTCATGCCGGTTATCTTTAGTCTAATCATAAACAACACCTCCTTAAAAATGCATTTTCCTAAACAGCGGATAGAATGTGACAAACACAAGAAATACAATAGATACCCACGTTGCATAGACGCTAAATTTATCAGCCCATGACTTCTCACAAGCACAGTCTATTTTTCTTTTCTTAAGATAAAGTCTATAAATAGAATAGGCAGCTCCAACATAACCAATTACGAGTAAATACCATCTATAGGGGTCAAAAACGTGAATAGAGCTTATAAGCGAAGAAGAGGTGCTAACGCCGATGGATAAAAGTATTGGAATAAAACAACAAAGGGACGCTGTGATTGCAGCAAACATACTTAATGCGCTTGAGACAAATTCTTTCATTTTAACAGCCTCCTTTTACCAAGTGTTTTATTGCTTTTATAAAGTTTTCGACAGCTTGCATGTCTCCAGCTTCTATGCTTGGTTTTACACAAGAGTTAAAATGTCCTTCGAGAAGTAAAATGGCTACGCTATTTAACGCTGATTTTGCAGCAGATAATTGAACAAGTATTTCGTTGCAATCCCTTTTTTCTTCTATCATTTTCTGAAGCCCTCTAACTTGACCCTCTATCTTTGAAAGTCTACTTAACAACTCTTGGCCTATCTCTTGAGACAAATATACTTTGCAGGTTTCCATACCTATACCTCCTATGGGTATAAAATGAAACTTTTTATAAATAGTGCCATGATATCTATCATATTATACAGGTAGATATTAATTATATTAAATATATGATGCAAGAGGCTGAAAATATGTCTTTGGAGCTTGATAAGGTTCTTATAAGCAGCGTGAGGAAGATGATTCAAGAGAAAGTAAATGAACTTAAAGATAAGGATCTTGATGAGGATGCTACAAGGGCAATAGATCATATAGAAAGGGTGGCAAGGTATACAGCAAAGCTTGAGGAGTTGGAAAAGAAGACAAAAAATAGCACATTTAACGGATATTTTACCAACGCCGAGATGGTTATAATGAATATTGTGGAAAATGTGTTGAAAGATTTAGAAAACATGGATAAACTTGATAGTATACATCTAAACTATCTAAAACTTTCCATATATGAAAGATTAAACGAAATAGCAGCTATAATAGAAAAATATTTAGATTAACGTTTTCTAGTACTTCTCTATAAGCTCTTTTACTTTATCTATAGACATGCCTTCTCTTACTATTTTTATGGTGTTTTGTTCTATTTCTACTATTGTTGAAGGTGGGCTTTCTATAAAACCGCTATCTATGTATAAGGATATTTCATCTTTGAAATAGCTTATAGCCTCTTCTATGGATTTTGCAGGAGGTTCTCCTTCTTTGTTGCAAGAGGGTGCTAAAATAGGTTTTTGAAGTTTGTCTAAAAGCTCTTTTATAAAACCCTTTTGCGGTATTCTAAAACCTAAGCTTTTGTCTTGGGCTTTTATTATGATACTAACACCTTCTAACTTAGATAACTCAAAAACTTTATCGTTTGGTTTAAATCCATACATTTCTAAAAAAGCTATATCTGGTAAAAGCCTAAGAAACGGTTTTTTTGAGGGTCTTCTTATTTTGTAAAGAAGCTCAAGAGCTTCTTCGTTGTCTAAAGCCAGTACTCCATAAATAGTATCTGTGGGAGAGCATATGGGCATGTTTTTGTTTAGTATATATACAGCGCTATCTATAACGCCTTCTTCGTTTATTTTTTTAACATCAAAAGCCATGAAGAGATACTAAAAAGTTTTTTAGGCTTTTTCAATGATAAAAGATAGTTTTAGTTTTGTGATTTTGTTTAGTACATTTTTTTTCAATAGAGTTATAATATTTGTCTACAATGTTTGGAGGTAAGCTAATGCAAGAAAAAGACTCTTGCGGTGTCGGTTTTATTTGCGATGTAAACGGTAAAAAATCCAATAAGATTGTAAAATATGGTATTGAAGCTGTCAAGAATCTAACTCATAGAGGAGCGGTTGGTGCTGATGGTAAAACCGGAGACGGTGCTGGCATACTAATACAAATACCTCATAAATTTTTCAAAAAAGAGATAGATAGGCTTGGTTTTGAGATATCTTCTATAGAAAACCTTGGAGTAGGTGTTTTATTTTTGAAAAACAACGATACATCAAAAGTAGAAGACATAGCCAAAAAAATGGGCTTTAAACTGATAGGTTTTAGAGATGTGCCCATAGATAAATCTGCCCTTGGTAAAAGTGCCCTTGAGACGATGCCTGTTATAAAACAAATACTTCTTGATTTGGAAGGCATAGAACACAAAGAGCTTGCTTTGTATTTTCTTCGTAAAAGCCTAAAAAAAGAGCTTAAAATATACATACCTTCTTTGTCTTCTAAAACGATGGTTTATAAAGGTATGTTTGTGGCTTATCAGATAGATCATTTTTACAAAGATTTGGAAGATGAAGATATAGAATCTTCCATATGCCTATTTCATCAAAGGTATTCTACAAACACGTTTCCAAACTGGAATCTGGCACAGCCTTTTAGATATTTAGCTCACAACGGCGAGATAAACACCATAAACGGCAATAGAAACTGGATGATGGCTATTCAATCTGAGCTTTACCATAAGCTTTTGGAAGACAACATAAAACTCATAAAACCTATAGTAGAGTATGATGAAAGTGATTCTGCTTCTTTGGATAAAGTTTTTGAGCTTTTAGTATTAACAGAGTACCCAGTAGAACACGCTATCAATATGCTAATACCACCTGCTTGGGAAAACGATGATACGCTAAAAGATGATATAAGGGCATTCTTTGAATACAAATCTTTACTTATGAAACCTTGGGATGGACCAGCTGCTATCGTATTTACAGACGGTGTGAAAGTAGGTGCTCACTTAGATAGAAATGGACTAAGACCCTCAAGATACATAATCACAAAAGACAACATAGTAATACTTGGTTCTGAAGTGGGCATGGTAAATATAGACCCCAAAGATATAAAAGAAAGCTCAAGACTTTCTCCTGGTGATACCATCCTCATAGATACTCATTCTAAAAGCCTAAAAACCACCCAAGAAATACTAGAAGGTATATCAAAGAAAAATCCATACAAAAAATGGATAGAAGAAAATCTGGTAAGGCTTGAGGATATCATAAAAGATAGAACATTAGAAGATGAGCATGTAGACAAAGATATACTTACACGCTTACAAGCTTATTTTGGATATACTACAGAAGAGCTTAAAAATCAAATAGACTACATGGCAAAGGAAGGTAAAGAATATACATTCTCAATGGGGGACGATACACCGCTACCTCCTTTAAACGAAAAGCCGGTGCTCATATTTAGATACTTTAAGCAAAGGTTTGCTCAAGTTACGAACCCTCCTGTAGATTCTATAAGAGAACGCTTTGTTATGAGCTTGAAGATGAATTTAGGGCATAAGAGAAACTTTCTCATAGAAACTCCGGAGCATGCCAGAAGATTTCAAATAGACTCTCCGGTGCTTTTGCCATATCACATAAAAGCCATAGAAAACCAGAAAAATTTTAAAGTAAAGCGCATATCCTTATGCTATCCAAAACATAGAAGCGATAATATACAGGCCCTTCAAGATTTAAAAGGTTTCGAAAGGGTTTCAGATATATTGATGGACGCTGTTTATGAAGGTATACCTATTGTAGACTTAAAAATAGGTTTAGAGGTTCTTGCTCATTTAGTAGAGCAAGCTGTAAAAGAAGGTGCAGATATAATAATTCTTTCCGATAAAGGTGTTGATGAAAAAAATGTAGCTATACCAAGTCTTTTGGGCGTTAGCGCATCTGTTAGACATCTTGCTAAGCTCGGTTTATCGCAAAAGGTAAGCTTTATAGTAGAAACCGCTGAAGTAAGAGATACACATTCTCTTGCATGTCTTATAGGATACGGAGCATCTGCGGTTTATCCATATCTTCTTTACGAAACCTTGTATCACACTTATCCTGAAAACTACGAACAGATGTTGAAAAATTATAAAAAAGCCCTTGAAGATGGTATTCTCAAGATAATGGCTAAGATGGGTATAGCTACTTTAAACTCTTATCAAGGGGCTGAGATATTTGACTCCGTATGTCTTAACAAGGATTTTGTGGATGAGTATTTTACGGGCACTCCCGTTACGTTAGAAGCGGATGGTATAGAGCAAATAGAAGAATCTATTATAAAAAGACATGATTTTGCTTTTAACAGCGAAAAACCAACCCTTGATTATGGGGGTGATTTGAAGTTTAGAAAAGGCGGTGTTTACCACGCTTGGTCTCCTCATGTGGTAAGAGCTCTTCATAAGTATTTGGAAACCCTTGATTATAAAGATTATCTTGAATTTTCTAAGATCGCCAACGAAGAGCATCCAACGTTTATACATCATCTTTTGGATTATAAAAAAGCTAAAAGCCCAATACCTATAGAAGAGGTAGAACCCGAAGAAGAGATACTAAAGCGTTTTGTTACAGGTGCTATGTCTTTGGGAGCGCTTTCTCCAGAAGCTCATGAAGTACTTGCAATGGCTACCAATATGCTTGGTATGAAATCAAACAGCGGTGAAGGTGGAGAAGACCCAGAAAGGTATTTTACCGAGAAAAACAGCGCTATAAAACAAGTGGCTTCTGGTAGGTTTGGCGTGACACCTACTTATCTTGCTTCTGCCACCGATATAGAGATAAAAATAGCACAAGGGGCAAAACCCGGTGAAGGTGGTCAACTTCCTGGTAAAAAGGTAAGTCCCTACATAGCTAAGATAAGATATGCCCAAGAAGGGATAACCCTCATATCACCACCACCTCATCACGATATATACTCTATAGAGGATTTGGCACAGCTTATAAACGATCTTAAAAAAACAAATCCAAAGGCTCGTATATCTGTAAAGCTTGTTAGTGAATCTGGCATTGGCACCATTGCCTCTGGTGTTGCAAAAGCTTATGCTGATATCGTACAAGTGAGTGGTACCGAAGGAGGTACTGGAGCATCTCCTCTTAGCTCTATAAAAAATGCTGGTAACTATTGGGAAATAGGTCTTTACGATACCGTAAAAACCCTTATGGAAAACGGTTTAAGGGATAGGGTTAGCGTAAGGGTAGATGGTGGTTTTAGAACTGGTAAGGATGTGATAATAGGTGCTTTGTTGGGTGCAGAAGAGTTTGGTTTTGGTACCGCTGCCATGATAGCAGAAGGCTGCGTGATGGCCCGTCAATGCCACCTAAACACATGTCCTACAGGTGTGACTACCCAAGATGCAAAGTTAAGAGCTAAGTTTAGTGGAACAAAAGAGGGAGTGGCTGCTTATTTTAGGGCTTTGGCTAAGGAAGTAAGAGAGATACTCTCATCTATGGGATATAGAAGTCTAAACGATATAATAGGTCGTCTTGAGCTTTTACAACCAAAAGAATCTCGTTTAAAATTAGATGTGTTTACAAAAGGCTATCCAAAAGATGCTCCAAGGTTTAGGACCTTTGAAAGAAACGACAACCCTGAAAAAACTTTAAACGATTTTATAGCCGAAGAATTAGAAGAATTTATTAAAAGCCAAACACCAGTTGAAAGGTATTACAAAATCACAAACATAGATAGAAGCGTAGGGGCTACCATAAGTTATTATACGGCTATTTATCATAGGGATAAGGGCTTGCCACCGACCACATTGAACCTTTATTTTGAAGGTGTTGCAGGTCAAAGTTTTGGAGCTTTTAACCACAAAGGTATAAACTTATTTTTAAAAGGTATGGCAAACGATTATGTAGGAAAGGGAATGCACGGGGGCATCATATCTATAAAGCCGTTTTATTATGCTGATAAACCTTTTGTTTTGGCTGGAAACACGATCCTTTACGGAGCCACCGGTGGTGAGCTTTACATAGCTGGGTCTGTGGGTGAACGTTTTGCCGTTAGAAACAGTGGTGCAAAAGCGGTGGTAGAAGGAGTGGGTCATCATGCACTTGAGTATATGACCGGCGGCGTTGTCGTAAATATAGGGAATTTTGGCTACAACGTAGGTGCTGGTATGACTGGCGGCATGGCCTATTTCTACGACAAAGAAGGGGTTTTGGAAAAGCATATAAACACATCTTACGTACTGGTGCAAGATATAACCGAAGAAGATATAGAGCTTATAAGGTCTATGCTTGAATCCCATGTAAAATATACAGATAGCCCTAAAGCTAAAGAGATATTAGAAGGTGGATTTGATGCTTTTAAAAAGATTATGCCGATAGAGCTTTGTGTGAGGTCAGAGAGTTCAGACGAATGTGTCCAGAAGGTATAAACCTAGATCAAAAGCTTGAAAATAAGATAGGTTTAAACCTATTTCTGGTACTAAGTCAAAATGTTGAACTTCTACAAGATACTGCAACAGATTTAGAGCAAGAGCTTAAAGTAGAAGAGGAGCTAAATCCTTTCTTAAAACTAAAAGTACTAAAACCGCCGAAAAAGTTTTTTATAAACAAAGAAGACTACACCCAAAATATAGCTTACTCTTACTCTTATAAGGAACATCTCATAAAGGCTATAAATGAAGAGCTAGAGGGCATAGAGAAAGAGATAGCCAAAGAAATAGTTTATTCTCTTGATAGTAGCGGTTTCATATCTCTTGAGACGTTAGAGGATATAAAAAATCATTTTGGCGTAGATTGGGATATCGTAGATGATGCCAGGGCTTTTGTGATGGAGATAGAGCCCATAGGGCACGGGGCTTTGAATCCTTTTGAGTACATGGAACTTCAGATAAGGACTTATTACAAAGACAAAAAAGAGTATATAAAATATTTAAAAGATTTAGAAGAAAGGAAAAAAATACCTAAAGAGGCTATGGAGTTTTTCTCGAGTCTCAAAAAAACGCCCATTCAGATAGATAAAACAAACCTTTTACCCTCTAAAGTGGATATTGTAATAGAAATAGATCAAGGGGAGATTTTATACGATATATTTGATAACTATGTAGAGATTTCTCAAGAAAATATAGAAGAAAGCTTAGAGGACAAGGAGCTTGAAAGATATTTAAAACAAAGGGCTAGAAGGTTTGTAGAGGCTATAAACTTAAGAAGGAAGTTTATGAAAGAGCTCACAAAGATTGTTGTAGAAAGACAGCAGGACTTTTTTTTAAAAGATAAACCTCTTAAAAGCTTGATGCTAAAAGATGTGGCAGGTGAGTTTGGTATTTCTATATCCACTGTGTCAAGGCTTGTAAATTCAAAGTATGTAAAAACGCCAAAAGGAGTGTTTAAGTTGAGGTCTTTTTTTGTAAGAGAGAGCGTATCCTCAAAAAGTCAAGAGGAGATACTAAACATGATAAAAAAACTTATTCAAAACGAAGAAACTGTATACACCGATAAAGATATAGAAGAGATTTTAAGAAATTACGGCATAAATATATCAAGGCGCACAGTGGCAAAGTATAGGGCAAAGCTTGGTATCGGGAGTTCTAGAAAAAGATGAAAGATATTTTAGAAAAGTTTTATGGGCTTTTAAAAGAAAAACATATAAATAGCTTTTTAGTAACCTACAAACCAAATGTTTTATACCTATCTAAGTTTAAATCTTCAAACGCTTATGTACTTTGCTTGGAAGGTGAATTTTTCTTTTTTACAGACTCAAGGTATGTACAAGGGGCTAAAGAAAAGATAAAACATATGGAAGTGATAAATATAGAGGGAGATTTTATAGAGTTTATCTCAAAGTTTTTAAAAGCCAAAAACATAGATTCTATACACATAGATAAATCCATTTCTTACGCTTTTTACGAAGAGCTTTCAAAATATCTAAACGTATCTTTTGAAAAAGACCCTACTTTTTTACTTAGAAAGGTAAAGTCAAAAGAAGAGATAAACACCATGAAAGAAGGTGTTAAAAAATCCGATGCTGTTTATAAAAGGCTTCTTGATTTTGTAAAACCTGGTATGAGCGAGAAAGAGATAAGAGATTTTATAATCTGTGAGTTTTTAAAAGAAAAAGCCCAAGAAGAGAGTTTTGATGCCATAGTGGCCAGCGGCAAAAACTCAGCTGTGCCTCATCATGAGACTTCTTTTGATGTTGTAGAAAAGGATAAGCCTCTTTTAGTGGATATGGGGCTTATGTGGGGCCATTATGCCACTGATTTTACAAGGACTTTTCACATAGGTAAGCCCTCAGATGAGTTTTTAAAAGTTTACAACATCGTAAAAGATGCTCATCTTTTTGCCATAGAAAAAGCTAAATCTGGTAATATTCTAAAAGATGTGGATTTGGCGGCAAGGGATTACATAGCATCAAAAGGATATGGGGATTATTTTACACATTCTACTGGGCACGGGGTTGGTCTTGAAATACATGAAGATCCAAGAGTTTACAAAACATCAGAGGATGTTATAGAAGAGGGATATGTATTTACCATAGAACCGGGTATATATTTACCAAACCACTTTGGTGTAAGGCTTGAAAACATTGTCTATATAGAAAATGGATATCCAAAGGTTATGTCTTCTATAAGCCTTGATTTGGTGGTTTTATGATTTATATTTTAAAATCTTGAAAACTAATATATATAATATATTTTATGGAGAAAGTTTACATTTACGATACGACGCTAAGAGATGGTTCACAATCGGAAGGGGTAAATTTTAGCATAGAAGATAAACTACTTATAACAAAACACTTAGATGATTTTGGTATAGATTATATAGAAGCTGGCTGGCCTGGTTCAAATCCAAAAGATACATTTTACTTTGAAAAGATTAAAAATGTATCTTTAAAACATGCCAAGATAGTGGCTTTTGGTTCTACAAGAAAAAAAGCTCTAACAGCCTCTTCAGATCCTCAAGTTTTATCGCTTTTAAAAGCTCAAACACCAGCTATTACCATATTTGGTAAATCTTGGGATTATCATGTACTAGATGCTATAAACACCACCTTAGAAGAAAATCTAAATATGATATACGATACTATATCTTTTTTGAAAAAAGAAGGAAAAGAAGTTATATTTGATGCGGAGCATTTTTTTGATGGTTTTAAATCAAATAAGGATTATGCTTTAAAAACGATAGAAGTAGCTTTTGATGCAGGGGCTGATTGGGTGGTGCTTTGCGATACCAACGGCGGTACGCTTCCTTTTGAAATGATAGAAATATTTAAAGAGGTGTTTGATAGGTTTAAAAATGCAAACATAGGTATACATGCTCACAACGATGCAGAGTGTGCAGTGGCCAGCTCTCTTATAGCTATAAAGATGGGCTGTAGACAAGTGCATGGGACTATAAACGGCATAGGTGAAAGAACAGGCAATGCAAACCTATGCTCTATAATACCAGCGCTTTCTTTAAAGATGGGATTTCAAACTGTGCCAGAGGAATCTTTGAGAAATCTCACAGAGCTTGCAAGGTTTGTATCAGAGGTATCAAACGTACCGCTTCCAAAAAATATGCCTTATGTTGGAGCAAGCGCTTTTGCTCATAAAGCTGGTGTGCATGCTTCAGCTGTTAGTAAAAAAACTGATATGTATGAGCATATAAGACCAGAGCTTGTGGGAAACGCACGTAAGATTACCATATCTGATATGGCTGGTAAAAGCAACATACTTTATAAACTAAAAGAGTTTGGTCTCAGTGTAGATGAAAACTCTCCGGATGTTATAAAGCTTGTGGAGCATATTAAAAACCTTGAAAAAGAAGGATATGTGTTTGAAGCTGCCGATGCCTCTTTAGAACTTCTTCTTAAAAAGCATTTTGGTATTGCAAAAGATTATTTTGAGTTAGATTTTTATAAAGTGGAAGTTTTTAGTAAAAATCACGAGGAGCTCTCAGAAGCTACCGTGAGGATAAAAATAGGAGATACTTACCAACATACCGCAGCTTTAGGAAATGGTCCTGTAAACGCGTTGGATAACGCCCTTAGAAAAGCTTTGATAGATATCTATCCGAACCTTGAGTCTTTAGAGCTAATAGATTATAAGGTTAGGATAGTAAATGAAACTGAAGGGACATCTGCAAAGGTTAGGGTGCTTATAGAATCCACTGATGGGGTCAGAACTTGGGGTACCGTAGGAGTCTCTTACAACGTTATAGATGCCTCTTGGAAAGCCCTGGTGGATAGTATTAGTTTTAAGCTTCTGAAAGATGAAGAAGAAAATTTATAGTTTTTTAAAAAAAGCGTATTATATTTAAGAAATATTGTTGGAGGTTTTGGCTATGGAAATGCGTAAAGGAGCCGATGTTGTTATTGAGACGCTTTTAAAAGAAGGCGTTGATGTTATATTTGGTATACCTGGTGGTGCAAATATGGAAATATACGATGCTTTATACAGGATAAATAAAATAAAACACATATTGGCAAGACATGAGCAAGGTGCTGGACATATGGCAGAAGGATATGCCAAAGCATCTGGAAAAGTAGGTGTAGCTTTAGCTACATCAGGGCCCGGTGCTACAAACCTTATAACTGCAATAGCGGATGCCTATATGGATTCTGTGCCAGTGGTATTTTTAACGGGCCAAGTACCTACGTTTTTGATAGGAAACGATGCTTTTCAAGAGGTGGATATAGTAGGGATGACAAGACCAGTAACAAAGCATAACTTCTTGGTAAAAAGAGTAGAAGATTTACCTCTTATTATAAGACAGGCTTTTTACATAGCAAAAACCGGAAGGCCTGGGCCTGTTTTGGTGGATATCCCAAAAGATATAACCCAAACTATGACAGACGTAGAGATACCTTCTGATGAAGAAGTTATAAACTCTTTGCCAGGTTATAAGCCTCACATAGAAGGAAATCCTCAGCAAATAAAAAGAGCTGCTCAACTCATATTAGAAGCCAAAAGACCAGTGCTTTACGTAGGTGGCGGGGCGGTAGCAGCAGAAGCGAACGCAGAAATCGCAGAACTTGCGGAGCTTATGAAAATACCAGTTACCACCACAAATATGGGTAAAGGAGCTTTCGACGAAAGGCATCCGCTTTCTTTAAGGATGCTAGGTATGCACGGCACATATTATGCCAACATGGCAGTTTACCACTCAGACCTTCTTATTGCTGTAGGCTCTCGCTTCGATGATAGGGTCACTGGTAAAGTGGATGAGTTTGCTCCGTTTGCCAAGATAATACATATAGACATAGACCCAGCCTCTATATCGAAGAATATTACTGTGGATGTACCTATAGTAGGTGATATAAGAAGCGTTTTGGTAAGACTTATAGAGGAGATTAAAGGTAAAAATTCTAAGATAGTGCACGAAGAAGAAAGAAAAACATGGCTTGAACAAATAGATGCTTGGAAAAAAGCTTACCCGTTGTCTTACAAGCCTTCTGATAAGGTTGTAAAACCACAGTTTCTCATAGAAACTATATACGATGTGACCGAGGGAAACGCTATAATTACTACAGGAGTAGGACAGCATCAAATGTGGAGCGCTATGTTTTATAAGTACTCTTTCCCAAGGCAGTTTATAAACTCTGGTGGACTTGGTACAATGGGCTTTGGTTTGCCAGCCGGTATAGGTGCAAAAGTTGCGAAGCCAGATAAGGATGTTTTTATAATAGATGGAGATGGTTCGTTTTTGATGACGATGCAGGAGCTTATAACTGCAGCTCACTACAACATACCTATAAAGGTAATAATATTAAATAACGCTTATTACGGCATGGTACGTCAATGGCAAGAACTTTTCTACAACAAAAGATACTCTGAAGTTGATTTGTCTTTCCAACCAGATTTTGGAAAACTCGCAGAAGCCTGCGGTGCTGTAGGCATGAGAACTGACAATCCGAAAGAGCTAAAAGATGTATTGTTAAAAGCAAAAAACGTAAACGATAAACCTGTGTTGGTGGAAGTGATAGTAGATAGAGAGGAAAACTGCTTACCTATGGTACCTGCCGGAAAAAGCTATAAGGATATGTTATTGTCCGATGGCAAGAATGTAGAAGCTGAAACAATGTATTTAGTAGGATAAAGGAGAAGAAATGGAGGCAATAAACGGAGGACCTAAAAGAGAGATTAAAAAGGGCGAGACCAGAAGGCACATCATAAGCATATTAGTAAACAATGAATTTGGGGTTTTGGCTCGCATAGCAACTTTGATTGCTGGTAAAGGCTATAATATAGAAAGCCTTAGCGTAGGCGAGACCTCGGAAGCAAATCTATCACGCATAACGATAGAGGTAAAAGGTGATGATATAGTTATAGACCAGATGATAAAGCAGCTAAGAAGATTGATAGATACGGTAAAGGTAAGGGATTTGACAGATATGCCGAGGGTTGAGAGGGAACTTATGCTTATAAAATTACATGCTCCTTCTCATAAAGAAAGAGACGAGATACTTAGGATAGCCCAGATTTTTAGAGGCAAAGTGGTGGATATTTCTCAGGACAGCATAATGATAGAGCTAACAGGAGATAGTGAAAAGATAAAAGCTTTTTTAAACTTAGTAAGACCTTTTGGTATAAAGGAGATGGCCACCACTGGAAAGATCACGTTAAAAAGAGAGTCTGTTTTAGAAGAAATACAAGATTAAAGCCGAATATATTATAATGTTATACATGTTGGCTACTAAATTAAAAAGAGAGTCTATTGTAAAGAGGGATTTTTCTACCTTTGGCTATAAGTTTTCTTTAGAAAGTGAAGATGAGTTTGTTCAAAACGATGCTGCTGTTATTCTTAGTTCTCTTATAGAGTTTGATTTTAGAAAGTTAACCCATGGATTTAGCACTTTTATAGACGTAGGAATAGATGTTGATTTTATATACAACGATTTCCTTCCACGCGTTGAGAAAGACATGAAGCTTGTTTGTATCCTTGACTATAGAAAACTTTCTTTTTCTTATACGTTAAGCTATATAGAAGATGTCTTTGAAAAATTAAGTGTAGAGAATATAAGCACATGTGTTTTCAATTTTAACCCTGGGGAATCAGAAATATCCGATAATATTTTAAAGAGAATATCTTTCATAATGGTGCCAGTATCGGTAAATCCAGAGGTTTATGCTCCTTATGTAAACATGGGTATTAGCCTCATATGTAAAGATATTAACTCTATGGAGGAAATGGACATAGCTTTAAAGAATGAACTATTTTCCTACTATATGGGTTATTATATAGAATCTCCTAAAAATTTAAATATAAACAGGATTGAAAAACCATCTTCTATGATAACGGAGCTCTTTATAAAGTTAAGAACACCAGAAGATTTAAAGGAGGCTATAGATATAATAAAAAGATCACCAGAGCTTACTTTTAGCATATTGAAATTTATAAACTCCGCTTTTTTTCCGATACCCTCAAGGGTTTCATCTGTGGAAGCGGCTGTGACTCTTCTTGGATTTAACAATTTAAAGAAATGGGTAAACTTGGTATTTTTGTCTTCTTCGGTGCCAAATCCAGCTAAAAATGTATATGTGGAAAAAGCTGTAGCTAGGGCCTATTTTATGGAAAAAGTTTGTAAGCTTATAGATAGCACAAAAGCACCCACAGCTTACATGGCGGGTATTTTATCTTTCATGGATGTGCTTTTGGGGAAAAGCTTTCAAGAGATATTTGAAGATATACCTGTTTCTCCGGATGTGGCGGAAGCCCTTATAGAAGGAAAGAGCATATTTGCAGAGCTTCTTGATTTGGTGAGAGCTTTTGAGTTTCAAGACAAAGAGAAGATAGATTTTTATGTGTCAAAATACAATTTAAATAAAGATAGGGTTGAGAGAATTTACTTAGAAGCCCTTTACGAGTACGATAGATTTATAGAAGCTATACGTTAATGAAAAATGATATTTTTCTTAAAAGCCTAAAAAAAGAGCCTATAGCAAGGTATCCGGTTTGGCTAATGCGTCAAGCGGGTAGATATTTACCAGAGTATAGAGCTATAAGGCAAAAATACAAAAGTTTTTTGGATTTTTGTAAAAATGTAGAAGATGCAGCTATTGTATCCCTTCAGCCGGTGGATATACTGGGTGTGGATGCTGTAATCATGTTCTCAGATATCCTTGTATTGTTAGAACCAATGGGTATAAAAGTCTCCTTTGAGGCTGGGGAAGGCCCTGTTTTGGACCACAATTTTGATTTTAAAAACCTAAAATCTCAGGGTATATCTGGTGATCTATCTTATGTTTTTGAGCTTTTAAAAGTATTAAAAGAAAAATCTCCGGTGCCTGTGATAGGTTTTTGCGGAGCGCCTTTTACGTTGGCCTCTTATGTGATAGAAAAAGAAAGCTCAAGGGATTTTACCAAAACAAAGGTATTTATGTATGAAAACCAAAAAGATTTTCACATCTTGATGGAAAAGCTATCAGAAGCTCTTGTAGAGTATATAGATCATCAAATTAAATCTGGGGCTGATGTAATCCAAATTTTTGATTCTTGGAGTATGAGTTTATCGAGATTTGCTTACAAAGAATACGTGTATGATTATAATGCTTTTATTATAAAATCTATAAAACAAAAACATCCCAACACCCCTATCATATACTTTTTTAGAGGTTCTTCTTCTCATATAGAGGATGCTGTTGATTTAGGCGCTGACGCTTTGAGCGTGGATTGGAGTGTTTGCATAAACGATGTCTGTAAACGCTATCCGGATTTGGTTTTCCAAGGCAATTTAGAACCTCAGATACTTTTGTTAGACAAAGAAAATATAAGAAAGCATGTGGAAGAATTTGTGATGTGCATACCAAGGGATACTGCTTTTGTGGTAAATCTAGGGCATGGTATAACCCCAGATGTATCTAAAGATAATGTAAAATATTTTGTAGAATGTGTGAAGGAGGTGTCTTATGGGAAAAGAAATCTCTTTAAAAAATGCTAAAGCTTATTTGTCTGGAGAAGGTAATAAAGCTATTATAGTCCTTCATGAATGGTGGGGACTTGTGCCACATATAAAAGATATAACAAATAGGTTTGCAAAAGAAGGTTTTTTAGCTATAGCCCCCGATCTTTACGATGGTAAAACCGCCGATAACCCAAACGATGCGGGAGCTCTCATGCAACATCTATTTTCAGATTTATCAAAAGCAGAAGATACAATGAAAGAAACGATAGATTATCTAAAATCCCAAGGGGCTAAAAAGATAGGTCTTACAGGTTTTTGCTGTGGTGGGACCCTGACATGGTATTTTGGCAAATACGCCGATGCTTTGGTGCCTTTTTATGCTCTTTATCAACTTGCTCCCATTGATTTTTCTTCTATAAAAGCACCTGTTTTAGCTATACACGCTGAGAAAGATGAGTTTGTGCCCCTTTCTGATGTAGAAAAAGCCAAAGAAGAGTGTAAGAAGCATGGTATAAAAGCTGAGTTTATCGTATATCCAGGTGTAAATCACGCTTTTCTAAACGATACAAGGCCAGAGGTTTACAACGAAAAAGCTGCAAAAGACGCCTGGGAAAAGGCTGTGAACTTTTTCAAAAAACATCTTAGCTGATGGGCTTTTTAGAAGAGATAGTAGAGTATAAAAAGAAAAGCTTAAACAAGTCCTATAGTTATTTTGATGAGCTTTTGGGCAGGATAAAAGAGGCAAAGCCTGTCTTGTCTTTAAAAGAGAGTATACTATCATCAAAAGCTATAAAAACCCCTATCATAGCCGAGATAAAACAAGCATCCCCTTCTATGGGTCGTATAAAAAATGTTGATATAAAAGATCAAGCTTACATATATCAAGAAGCTGGGGCTTGCGCTATATCGGTCCTTACAGAAGAGAAATTTTTCAATGGAAAACTTAGTTTTCTTGAAGATGTAAAAAGTGTTGTAAATATACCTGTTATGAGAAAGGATTTTATAATAGATCCTCTTCAAGTATATGAGGCAAGGGCTTATAAAGCCGATGCCATACTTCTTATAGCAAGGATTTTAGACAAATATCAGATTGAAGATATATCTTATGAGGCAAAAAAGCTTGGTTTAGAAATATTGATGGAAATTTTTGAAGAGCATGAGATAGAAAAGGTAAAAGAGTTTGAGATAATTGGCTTAAACAACAGAGATTTGGATACTCTTGATATAGATATCAACAAAAGCAAAGAGATGCTTCCTATTTTAAAAGATTATACAAAAGCTGTTTTGATAGCAGAAAGCGGGATATCTTCAAAAGAAGATATTGAGTTTTTAAAAGGATATGACGGATTTTTGGTGGGTACATCCATTATGAAAGAAGATGATCCAGCCAAAAAACTGAAGGAGCTTGTATGGTAAAAAGAGTGCTTATATTTTTAGGTGTTATATTTGTCTTTTCGCTTGTTTTTGCGTTTTTAAATAGAAGATCTCCAAATATAGCGATAATAAGAGTAAGAGGTGTTATCTTAAACCCACTTCCTATAGAAAAACAGATAGAAAAAGCCCAGAAAGACCCAAATATAAAAGCTCTTGTGCTAAGAGTGGATAGCCCGGGTGGGGCTGTGGGAGCAGCTCAGGAAATCTATAGAGCCTTAGAGATATTTAGAGCCCATAAAAAGCCCATCGTAGTTTCAATGGGAAGCTTGGCAGCCTCTGGCGGGTATTATATATCTGCCCCTGCAAACTACATATACGCAAACCCTGGCACTCTTACAGCCAGCATAGGCGTTATCATAGATTATCTAAACTACAAAGACCTACTTAAAAAAATAGGTGTAGAACAAGGGGATATAAAAACCGGCCAATACAAAGATATCTTGGTGCCTTGGAAAAAGCTTTCAAAAGACGATAAGGCCTATCTTCAATATCTTATAGATAACACCTATGAGCAGTTTATAAATGCAATACTGGCTTATAGGTCCAATAAAATCTCAAAACAAGAGCTTTTATCCATAGCAGACGGTAGAGTTCTAACGGGTGTTCAGGCAAAAGAAGTGGGTCTTGTGGATGGTATAGGAAACTTAGAAGATGCTATAAAAAAAGCAGCAGAGCTTGCCCATATAAAACATCCTGTGGTAGTGTTTTATAAAAAGGAAAAACCTTTCTTGAAAGAGCTTATGGAAAGCTCCTTTGGCGGGACTTTGGATAAGTTTGAGCTTATGGCACCGATCCACACCATGTATATGTTTCAAGGCTTTTGATATAATATATAATTTAAGGAGGTGAAAACACCTATGGAAGAAGAAATCAAGCAAGGAAATGAGAATATTCAAGAAGAACAAGAGCTTACCAAAGAACAGCTTATAGAAAAACTTTCTTATTTAGAAAAAGAATACGAAGTCCAGAAAGAAAGATGTTCAAAGTTAGAGGCTCTTGTCAGAGCTTCAAATGAAAAACTTATTTCTTTAAATAGGGAGTTAGAGCAGCTAAAAGAGCATTATAGAAAAGAGCGTGAGCAACTTAAAAAATACGCTTATGAGGGCATAGTAAAAGATATGCTTGATGTAATTGATAATTTTGAAAGGGCGATAGCTCAATTTGGCAACATGGAATCTTTGGACCAAAATACAAAAAATATACTTATAGGTATAGATATGATATATAAAGATTTAAAGAACATACTTAAAAAGCATGGAGTAGAAGAACTTGAGCTAAAAGGTCAGATATTTGATCCTACCTTAGCGGAAGCTGTAGATACTATACAAGATGATAACTTTGGACCAGATGAAATAGTTGAAGTAATTACAAAAGGCTATAGATTGCACGATAAGGTTATAAGGGCGGCAAGAGTGGTGGTAAACGTTGCAAGAGAAGAAATCACATGATGCTGGTGCCAAACTCTAGAAAAATAGCTGGTATATTTATAGATGGGACAAACCTTTACTTTGTCCAAAAACAGTTTTTGGATTTTAAAGTAGATATATTAAAGCTCGTTAGGTATTTTGCAAACTACTTTGCCATATACAATACATTTTTTTATCTGGCTTATAAAGAAGAGGAAGAAAAACAAAATAAGTTTTACAGAATGCTTACCTTTGGTGGGGTCACCGTCATCAAGAAAGCAGTAAAGCAACTAAAAGACGGTAGCATGAAGGGAAACCTGGATGTGGATCTTGCGATGGATTGCCTTCTTACCAAAGACAACTACGATGTGGCGATACTTGTAACTGGAGATAGCGATTTTGAAAAGCTTATAAACATTTTAAGGACCTTTGGCAAACAGATAATAGTGGTTTCCACAAAAGATAGTTCTTCCATAGAGCTTGTAAACATATGTGATCTTTTTGTGGAGTTAAAAGATTTGGCACCTTTTATAAAATTAGAAGAGCATGAAAAACAAAACAATACATAACTATATAATAGTAAAAGGAGCAAGGCAACACAATCTTAAGAATATAGATGTAGATATTCCAAAAAATAAACTTGTAGTAATAACGGGACCTTCTGGTAGCGGTAAATCTTCTTTGGCTTTCGATACAATATATGCGGAAGGTCAAAGAAGGTATGTGGAATCTCTGTCTTCTTATGCAAGACAGTTTTTAAATGTTATGGATAAACCAGAAGTAGACAGCATAGAAGGGCTTTCTCCTGCCATTGCCATAGACCAAAAAACTACCTCTCACAACCCACGTTCTACAGTGGGCACCATCACAGAAATATACGATTATATAAGGGTTTTTTGGGCAAACCTTGGAAAACCAAGATGTCCTATATGCGGAAGGGTTTTGGAAGGGCTTTCAGCTCACGAGATATTAGAACACGTTTACAAAAAATATAAAGATAAAAAAATAAACATACTATCTCCCATAGTAAGAGGAAAGAAAGGCGAGTTTAAAGATGTTTTTAAAAGCATAGAAAAACAAGGATTTTCAAGGGTAAAAGTAGATGGCGATATATATAGAATATCAGAAGTGCCTTCTCTTAACAAAAACCAAAAACACGACATAGACATTATAATAGATAGACTTACTTTGATTGAAGAAGAAAGACCAAGGGCTTTACTTGCCATAGAAAAAGCTTTAGAACACGCTGAGGGGCTTGTGAAAATAGAAAATGTTGAAGATGGTTCTTTTGAGCTCTTTAGTGAAAATATGGTTTGTCCAGAGCATGGATTTTCTATTCAAGAGTTAAGCCCAAGGCTTTTTAGCTTCAACTCTCCATACGGTGCTTGTCCTGTCTGCAAAGGTATAGGTGTAAAATGGGAAATAGAACACGAGGCTTTAATAGATGAAAACCAAAGTGCTATCAACGCTATAAGGATATTCAACGAATATCAGTTTTTTGATTATTTAAAGTATCCAGTTTTAGAGATTTTAAGAAAGTTTAAAATAAACCCAAATACAGCTTTTAAAAATATACCTAAAGAAATAAGAGAGCTTATACTGTATGGCTCGAGAGGCAACTACAGTTTCTATTTTGAAGGTATCATACCGCACTTAGAACAAAGGTATATGAACGCTGAAGAATCAGATCGTGTTAAAGATATGCTTGAAGGTTTTATAAGAGAAAACCCATGTCCTGTCTGCGAAGGTTCAAGATTAAAACAAGAGGCTTTGTCTGTTTTTGTACTTGATAAAAATATATGGGATGTGATTAAGGTTTCTGTGGATAAAACCCATGAGTTTTTTGATATTATAGAAGATAAGCTAACTGACAAAGAAAAAGAGATAGCAAAACCACTTTTAAAAGAAATAAAAAATCGTATAAAATTTTTACTAGATGTAGGGCTTGACTACATATCTTTGGGAAGGAGTGCAAATACGCTATCTGGTGGCGAGATGCAACGTATAAGGCTTGCTACACAAGTAGGCTCTAAGCTCACCGGTGTTTTGTATGTGTTGGATGAACCCTCCATTGGCCTTCATCCAAGAGACACTGGAAAGCTTATAAACACATTAAAGGAGTTAAGGGATCTTGGAAACACCGTTATAGTGGTAGAGCATGATCACGGAACTATAGAATCAGCTGACTACATATTGGAGCTTGGGCCCGGTGCTGGTAAAAACGGCGGTTATATAGTATCTAAAGGTAGCGTAGAGCAGATTAAAAAAGATAAGAAATCCTTAACCGGTGGATATCTTTCAGGTAGGCTTTTTATAGAGATACCAAAAGAAAGAAGAAAACCAGAAAAAGGTTTTCTTACCATAGTAGGGGCCAAAGAAAACAACTTAAAAAATATAACGGTGCATTTTCCAGCGGGGCTTTTTATATGTGTTACAGGGGTTTCTGGTAGCGGAAAATCAAGTTTAGTTTACGATATACTATGGCAATACGCCAAAAGGCATTTTTACAGCTCTTACGAGTATATAGGTAAGTTTGATAAAATAGAAGGTATTGAGCTTTTTGATAAAGCTATAAACATAGATCAATCCCCCATAGGAAGGACTCCCAGAAGCAACCCAGCCACCTATGTAAAAGTCTTTGATGCTATAAGAGAGCTTTTTAGCCAAACCCCCGAGGCAAAAGCAAGGGGATATACACCGGGTAGATTTTCTTTTAACGTAGAAGGTGGGCGTTGTGAGGCTTGTCAAGGAGAAGGTGTTATAAAGGTGGAGATGCACTTTTTACCGCCTGTCTATGTAACTTGCGATGTTTGTAAAGGTGCAAGATACAACAAAGAGACGCTTGACATAAGATATAACGGTAAGAATATATCGGATGTTTTAAATATGACTGTAGATGAGGCTTACGAATTTTTTAAGAATATACCTTCTATATCAAGGAAACTAAAACTCCTTCAAGAGGTGGGACTTGGTTATATGTCTCTTGGGCAAAACGCTACTACCTTGTCTGGTGGTGAAGCTCAAAGGATAAAGCTTTCAAAAGAACTTTCCAAAAAAGATACTGGCAATACACTTTATCTTCTTGATGAACCTACTACAGGTCTTCATACTGACGATATAAAAAAGCTAATCTCTATACTTCAAAGGCTTGTGGACAAAGGAAATACTGTGGTGGTAATAGAGCATAACTTAGATGTTATAAAATGTGCAGATTGGATAATAGATATAGGGCCAGAAAGCGGTGATAAAGGGGGATATCTTCTTTTTGAAGGCCCACCGGAAGAGCTTATCCATCATCCGCACTCCTACACTGCAAAAGCTCTAAAGCCTATTTTGGAGGCGTAGATGCTTGAAAAAGATTATGCAATAAAGATACTATCTTTTTTAAAAGCCAAAAACAAACATGTATTTTTAGTTTGGCAAGAGGACACTGGCTTAAATGGGGATTTAGCCAAGGTAGTGGATATACTTGATGATAGCGCTCTATTTTCTCTTGAACATCAAGATGCTATGTCAACACTATCTTCTGGCAAATACATATTCCTAAGAACAAGCATGCTTTTGAGGCCCATACTCTTTAGTTTTAAATCTAAAGAAAAAGACGGAGTTTTACTTAAGTACATGGGTATAGCACCTGCAGAAAAAGAAAGAAGAAGATTTTTAAGAGTTTATCTTGAAGAACCCATTGAGGGCATTTTGTTTGTTGGTGATAAGTTCTTTCCAACATGGATAATGGATATATCAGAAGGCGGTGCTGCTGGTATTACAATAAACGCCAATGTGCCTTTGGATACACTTTATAGCAAAAATGCCGAATTGCAGTTTAGTATATTTGACACTATCATAAAAAGTAGAGTGCGTTTTGTTTGGATTAGCAAGACAAGCTCTGGGCAGTTTTTTGCAGGCGTTGAGTTTCATTTGGATGATGCTCAAAAGGACAAGGTAAAGAGGTTTATCACAGAACACATATACAGTACAGAAGACCAGATATTCGATTTACTCAAATTTTTGTAAAATTTTTGGAGGTATAAATGCTTGAAAAAGATTATATTTTCAAAATTTTAATGTTTTTAAAAGCTAGAAACAAAAATGTGTTTGTAACATGGCAAGAAGAATCGGTATTAAACGGTAGTATAGCAACTATAGTAAATGTATCAAACGAATCTATATCTTTAGCTTTTGAGCATCAAGAAACGCTTTATTCTATATCTCCTGGCAAAAATGTGTTGGTTAGGACTGGCATACTTTTGAGGCCTCTTCTTTGTAATGTGGTGTCTAAAGAAAAATCTATAGCTAATCTTAATTATATCAACATAGTAGCTGTAGATAGAGAAAAAAGAAGATTCTTAAGGATAAATCTCGAGGACCCAATAGATGCCACCGTGATAATTAGCAACTTGTTCTTCCAGGCAAGAATAATAGATATATCTGAGGCTGGAGCCGGTATTATAATAAACACAAATAAACCTTTAGACGCATTTTCCAATAAATATGCAGATATACAATTTACTCTTTTAAATACTATAATTAGAATGAAAATACGTTTTGCTTGGATAAGTAAAACAAACCTTGAGCAGTTTTTTGCTGGTGTTGAGTTTTTAGCGGATAGTTTTTATAAAAATAAAATCCAAAAATTTATGATAGACAATATGTATAACATAGAACAAGAAATGATTGAGTTTCTTAGTTTCTTGTGAGACCTGCTTGTGATAAAAACCATTGAAAGATCTTGCTCTGGTGGGTTAAAATCTTTTTCATGAGATACGATATTCTAATCGTTGGCGGTGGACCTGCTGGGCTTTCTTGTGCTATTACAGTAGGTTCTGCGGTAGAACACGAAATGGAGTTTGCCAAAGGCAAAAAAGTGCTTGTTATAGATAATGGGAATTCTGATCTTAAAAGCGCAAAACTAAACAACGTACCCGGTATAAAAAGAGGTACCATCGGAAAAGAACTATTAGAACAGATAAAAGACCAAGCCAAAGAGTATCCTTGTGTAGAGATAGTAGAAGGTACTGTTCAAAAGATTTCAAAAAATGGCATCTTTTCAGTGCAAACTGATTCTGGTGATACTTTTGAGGCAGATGTATTGGTTTTGGCTACTGGTTTTAAGGCTTTTGATATAGAAGGGTTAGAAATAGATGTTGTAGAAAACCCTCTTTCTCCAAAACCAGGAAGGGTTATGATAAAAACAAACAAAAACTATGAGGCTTTTGATAAAAACGGCGATGCTATAGAAAATCTTTATGTAGCAGGGCTTTTAGCAGGTTTTAGTTCTATGTTTACTTGTGCGGCTGGTTCTGGTGTACAGGTGGGGATAAATATATTAAACAAATACGCTGGAAAACCAATAGTAATTCACGACGTCCCGTAATATTTGCTAGACTTTTTATTTTTAAGCTTATTTTAGGCTTTTATGATAAAATAATATCGTTATGTTAAAAGCTTTAAAACAAGGGATTATTTTAATTTTAGGACTGATTTCTTTATCTTTGGCATGGCATAGAAAATATGAGCCTATGTCAAACTGCGACGTTAATTCTATAACTGCAGATGCTAGCTCTTATGTGGGGGATATAAAAGATATAAAAGTATCTCATACCAAAAAAGGCTGTCTTTACACTGTGAAAGGGAGTAACGGTATAGCAAAATTTGATGATGATGGTGATCTTTTATACTACAATAAAAAAAGATGAAAGTAGCAGTACTTGGTTCTGGGGCTAGAGAGCACGCTATAGTTTGGAAATTAAAACAAGACCCACGCATAAAAGAAATATTTGTTTTCCCAGGAAATGCCGGTACCACCCAAATAGCCACCAATGTGGATCTAAATGCCAATCAGATAGAAGATATAGCAGATTTTATAATAAAAAATAACATCAACGTAGTAATACCTGGCCAAGAGATATATCTGGTAAAAGGCATAAAAGATTTACTAAAAGATAAAGCTTTGGTGTTTGGACCGTCTCAAAAAGCATCAAACCTTGAAAGCTCCAAAGATTTTGCCAAAAGCTTCATGTCAAAATATGAAATACCTACCGCTAACTATGGTAGTTTTACAGATCCTAAAAAAGCGCTAAACTTTATAGAAGACATAGGTTATCCTGCTGTTATAAAAGCCGATGGTCTTGCTTCTGGTAAAGGGGTAGTCATAGTGTCTTCAAGACAAGAGGCTTCTCAAGTTTTAGAAGATTTTATGATAAAGAATAAACTTGGTGAATCTGGTAAAAAAGTAGTGATAGAAGAATTTCTACGAGGAGAGGAAGCTTCTTACATAATAGCTATAAAAGATGGTAAGTTTGGGGTTCTACCCACATCTCAAGATCATAAAAGGTTAAAAGACAACGACGAGGGACCCAACACCGGTGGCATGGGCGCTTATTCACCGGCTCCTATTATTGATAAAGAACTAGATAAGAAGATAATAGAAAAGATTGTGAAGCCTGTAATGTATGGCTTAGAACAAGAAGGTTTAAACTATACGGGGTTTTTGTATATAGGGCTTATGATATCTGAAGGTGAACCTTACGTTTTAGAATTTAACGTGAGGCTTGGAGACCCAGAAGCTCAAGTGCTTATGATGAGGCTTAAAAGGGACCTTTTAGATATAGTGAATAACCCACAAACATTGGAAGATGCTATATCCGATGAGTTTGCAGTGGGAGTTGTTATGGCTTGTAAAAACTACCCTTATTCAAACTGCGAGCCAACACCTATAAGAAATTTGGAAAAAGCCCAGCAAAAAGGTGTTTTAGTGTTTCAAGCCAACACAAAGCTAATAAATGGCGAGATCTACTCTTCAGGCGGGAGGGCTTTGACCGTTTGTGCCAAATCAAAAGATCTACAAAAAGCTATCGATGATATATACGATGCAATATCCCTTATAGATTTTAAAGATGCTGTTTATAGAAAAGACATAGCTAAGAAAGCCTTTAAATACCTATGAGATTAAAAATTTATCTTACACCTATACTAATTGCCATTTTTAGCATATTTATATTTTCTTGCTCTTCTAAACCCTCTGGTGCTAAAACTATAAATATAAACAACACCCAAGTTTCCGTGTACTTTTCACCCAACGGCGGAGCATCGGATGCTATTATAAGAGAGATCAATCATGCACATTCTTTTATAGATATAGCAATGTATGCTTTTACATCAAGACCCATTGGCCAGGCGGTTATAGATGCTTACAAAAGAGGTGTAAAAGTTAGACTTGTAATGGATGTAAGAGAAGCCAATACAAGGTTTTCAAGATCAAGATTTTTCTACAGAGCCGGTATTCCTATAAAGACCCTACCCGTTGAGGAAACAAGGTTTGTAAAAGGTCTTATGCACAACAAATTTGCTGTTATAGATGGTAAAGAGATAATCACTGGTTCTTACAACTGGACTGCATCTGCTGAAAAACTAAACTATGAAAACCTTCTTATTATTAAAAGCCAAAAACTAGCAGATATTTATGAAAAATATTTTAATTGGATGTTTTCTATAGGAAACGATTTTAAGCCTAAGGAAGAGAGCGGTTATTGATATGGGGTTTATAATAGGTTTTCTTTTAAGCGTTTTTGGTTATCTTCTTGGTTCTATATTGTTTGCTAAGATAGTAGCCTCTTACAAAGGTATAGATATCACATCTGTTGGTAGTAAAAGTGCAGGGGCCACAAACGTCACCAGAACCCTTGGTAAAAAATACGGTGCTTTGGTGTTTTTGCTGGATGCTTTTAAAGGATTTTTGATAGCTATTTTAGATAGATTTTATATAGACCCAAGCTCTCTTTGGTTTGGGATTGTGATGGTATCACCGGTGATTGGTCATATATACTCTTATAGATCTGATTTTAAAGGTGGAAAAGGGGTAGCTACAGCTTTTGGAGTGGTGTTTGGGATATCGCCTTTACTTGCTTTAAAGATGTTTTTGGTTTGGGCTTTTGTGTTTTACCTTTTTAGATATGTATCTTTAGCTTCTATAACATCTGTGTTAGTAGGGTATTTTTTGTTTTTGGAAGGAGATTTTAGCACATCTCAAAAACTTGGGGCTACAATGATAGCTTTTCTTATACTTTATAAGCACAAAGACAACGTTTTTAGGCTTTTAAGAAAAGAGGAACACAAGTTTAAATGAGCGTTTTTATAGGAGTTTTGCATTGGCCCGCTACAGATAGATACGGCAATAGAATTATCACATCTTTTACTACCCTTGATCTTCATGATATAGCAAGACCTGCAAAAACCTACGGTGTAGAGACTTACTATATAGCTCATCCGGTGGATGCTCAAAGGGAGATTATCCAAAGACAGATAGAGTATTGGACTTCCCAAGAAAACAAAGATAAACAATTTACAAGGTATGAAAGCGTATCTTTGGTAAAACTTGTTTATAACTATGAAGAGATTATAGAAGATATTATCTCTAAAAAAGGCAAAAAACCCATAACGGTGGGTACCGACGCGAGGACTTATCCAAATACGATATCTTACAAAGAGCTTTCTAAGGCTATAAAATCTAATGATAATGATTATCTTATAATATTTGGTACAGGATATGGTATACCAAAATCTTTGATGGAAACCTTTGATCTTATATTAGAACCCATCTACGGGGTTTCCGATTGGAATCATCTTTCGGTTAGAAACGCCGCCGCCATAATCTTAGATAGGCTTCTTAGTAGAAACAGGTGCTAAATGTTATATTGGCTTGGGTTAGTCCTTAAAAGTCATATATTTTTATTCAACGTATTAAGATATATCACCTTTAGGGCTTTGATAGCTGTTATCGTAAGTTTTCTTATTACGCTTGTTTTATCTCCTATTTTTATGAGAAAAGTAACAGCCCTAAATAGATTATACGGGGGCTATGTAAGGGAAGATACCCCAGAGACTCATTCTAAGAAAAAGTTTGTGCCTTCAATGGGCGGGCTTATAATAATACTTAGCCTTGAATTATCCTCAATTTTGCTCATGAGGCTTGATATAGCCCAAACATGGATAATGGCTTTTACGGTTTTTGGTTTTGCCATTGTTGGTTTTATAGATGATTTTGTAAAGTTAAAAAATAAAAAAGGTATATCCGCAAGGTCTAAGATGCTCGGTCAGATAATAGTGAGCTTTGTAAGTGCGTCGCTTCTTTACTTTGTTATGCACATAGATACTCATATATATTTCCCTTTTTTTAAAAGCCTAAAATTAGATTTGGGATATTTTTATATAGTTTTTGTAATGCTTATACTAATAGCCACTTCAAATGCTGTAAACCTTACAGACGGACTTGATGGACTTGCTATAGTCCCAGCTATGACTACTGCTTTTGCTCTTGGGATCATCTCTTACGTGGCTGGTAATAGCATATTAGCAAGGTATTTGGAGATTCATTATGTTGAAAACGCCGGAGAACTTGCTATATTTGGCATGGCTGTAGTAGGGGCTGGTCTTGGGTTTTTGTGGTTTAACTCTTTTCCCGCTCAAATGTTTATGGGGGATGTGGGATCTCTTGGGCTTGGAGCAGCCCTTGGTATGCTTGCTATCATGTCAAAGCAAGAACTAACCCTTATAATAGCTGGTGGGGTGTTTGTGGTGGAAGCCCTTAGTGTAATAATTCAAGTAAGCGTTTTTAAGATTACAAAAGGAAAACGGGTTTTTAAAATGGCACCCATTCATCATCATTTTGAATTAAACGGCACTCCAGAACCAAAGATTGTTGTAAGAATCTGGATAATATCTATACTTCTTGCAATTTTTACCATAGCTACGTTAAAATTAAGATGATGAGCTTACCAAACGGTAAAACCCTTTGCTATGGTATCTTTGGGTATCCAGTTAAACATAGTTTATCCCCTGTTTTTCAGTCTTTTGCTTTTAGTAAAAAGAATATAAACGCTATATATATGCCTTTTGAAGTTAAACCAGAAGACTTGGAAATTGCTATAAAAGGCGCAAAAGCAATGTCTATAAAAGGCCTAAATATTACAATACCCCATAAAGAAAACGTGTTGGAATTTGTAGATGTGATCTCTGATGATGTAAAGAAAATAGGTTCTTGCAATACACTTTTTTTTGAAGAAAACATTATAAAAGCCTACAACACAGATTATATAGGTTTTAAAAGGGCTTTGGAAGAAAAAACTTCTTTAAATGGCAAAAAAGCTCTTGTGCTTGGAGCTGGTGGGACTTCAAAAGCTATAATATACGCTCTTACAAGCTCTGGTGTAAAAGTTTACCTTCACAATAGAACCATAGAAAAAGCCCTAAAACTAAAAGAGATTTTTGATTTAGAAGTGGTAGGACACATAGAAGATATACTTCAATACGTAGATATCATAGTAAATACCACATCTGTGGGATTAAAAGATGATGATAAAGCTCTTTTTGATTACGATAAGATATCAGCTCATCATATAGTTTTTGATGTGATATACAAAGATACAGCTCTTATAAAAAAAGCAAAAGAGAAAGGAGCCGTTGCTGTAAACGGCCTTCCCATGCTCGTTTATCAGGGCTTAGAGAGCTTTAGAATATGGACAGGTGTTGATGCTTTTGATATAGCGCCTCAGATTTTTGAGCTTTTAAAATCATATAAAACTTAAACTCCTTCTATAGCTTTTTCTTTTACTTGTTTTTTGAAAAGCGCTTTGTTTACAGCATCCAAGAAGGCATTTGCACTGGCTTTTACTATATCTGTATCTGTGGAACTGCCAGAGGATTTTATATCGTTTAGCTCTATCAAAACCCTTGCTTCTGCCTGGGCATCGGTGTTTGGTGTAAGGGCTTTTATGGAGTAATCCAAGAATTTAGGTTCTTGAGGTAGAGCTTTTTCTATAGCTTTTATAACAGCATCTACAGGACCATCGCCGGTGGCTGTAAAAATTTTCTTTTCGCCGTTTATCTCTAAACTAACTGTGGCAGTGGGAAGTAAATTGTCTCCAGTTTGGACTTGAAAGCTTATTAGTTTTAAAGACTTGTTGTCTTGTTTTAATACATCTTTGTAAATGAGGGCTTCTATGTCTTCGTCGTATATGTATTTTTTCTTATCAGAAAGAGCTTTAAACTCCTCAAAAAGCTTTTCAAACTCTTCTTCTGGGAGTTCTATGCCAAGCTCTTGCAAACGAGATTTTAAAGCGTGTCTTCCGGAGTGCTTACCAAGTACAACTCTGTTTGATGGAAATCCTACATCTTCTGGTTTCATGATCTCGTAGGTCATAGGATTTGACAACACACCGTGCTGATGAATGCCAGACTCATGGGCAAAGGCGTTGTCTCCTACCACAGCTTTATTTGGTTGTACGAAGCTGCTGGTGATTCTACATAAAAGCCTACTGGTTTTGTATATCTCTTTTGTGTTGATATTGGTATAAAGATTATCAAAGTATTCTTTTCTTACTACCAAAGCCATCGCCACTTCTTCAAGTCCTGCGTTTCCAGCCCTTTCTCCTATGGCGTTTATAGTGCATTCTATCTGTCTTGCCCCAGCTTTTAAAGCCATAAGTGAGTTTGCTGTAGCCATGCCAAGATCGTTGTGGCAATGCACACTTATAATGGCTTTGTCTATATTTGGAACATTTTCTTTTATGCTTTTTATAAGCTCATAAAACTCCAAAGGCGTAGCGTATCCAACGGTGTCTGGAATATTTATAGTGGTGGCACCTTCTTTTATAGCCTCTTCTATGATTTTGTAAAGAAAGTCTTTTGAGCTTCTGGTGGCATCTTCACAGGAAAACTCTACATCGTCTGTAAAGTTTCTTGCAAACCTTACCGCTTTTTTAGCAAGTTCTAACACTTCTTCTTTGGTTTTTTTGAGTTTGTACTGCATGTGTATATCGGATGTGGCTATAAAAGTGTGTATGCGTTTTCTTTCGGCTGATTTTAAAGCCTCGGCAGCTCTTTCTATATCAGCTTCGTTTGCCCTTGCCAAAGAGCATATGGTAGGTCCTTTTACTTCCTCAGAGATTAGTTTTATAGCTTCGAAATCTCCTTTAGAAGCTATGGCAAAACCAGCTTCTATGATATCAACCCCAAGTCTTGCCAGCTGATGAGCCATTTGGAGCTTTTCGTCTATGGTCATTGAAAAACCAGGGGCTTGCTCACCGTCTCTTAACGTCGTATCAAATATATATACTCTTTTATCATCCATAAAAATAATATCTAATTCTTATCATTAAAAACTATGAAACTAATCAGTTTGTGTCTTTATTATATCGTGTTATAACAGAAACTTCTATCTAATAGCCTTTCACCTTTTAATATACATATAATCTTTTTTATAAAAGCCCCAGACTGTAGGATAAAAATTTTTCATATAAACTTTTGAGGTCATTAGGCTTTTAGGCGTGACTATGAAAACCATAGGCTCGTAATGCTGAATTAAATAAAAAGCGGCTCTATATATATCTATACGCTTTTTGGGATTTATAGTTTTTGACCCTTCGTCAAACAACGTATCGAGCTCTTTTTCCCAAAGTGTGGCTGGTTTTTTCTCCATAGGATGCCATATATGTAAAGAACCCTTTGAATACCAAACGTTTTTACCATCGTTTGGGTCAATGGAACCAGTTAGCCCTATCAAAACGCTTTCCCATTGATAAGGAGGTGTTGTAAGTTTAGATACCAAAGAGTTAAAGTCTATTGGTTGAAATATCACTTTTATACCTATTTTTTCCAAGTCTTCTTTTACAATGGCTCCTATATATTTTCTATCTTGGGCATCTGAGTTTGTGATAAGACTAAACTCTACTCTATGACCATCTTTATCGTAGAGCTTACCTTTTTTGTAATAAAAACCAGCTTTTATAAAAAGTTTTTTGGCTTTTGATAGATTAAAAGGATAACGTTTAAATAAACCTTTTTTATAGTAGGGTCTGTTGGCGGGGGTTATCGGTCCATAGAGCGGGCTTGCCATGTTGTTGTAAACCATAGAAGCTATAGCTTTTCTATCTATGGCGTAAGATATAGCCACTCTAAAAAATCTGTTTTGAAACCATTTTAGTTTGTATTTTGGTATATCTGCATGAGGATTTTGATTGAATGTGATAAACGTGGTGGTTGGAGTCTCCCCTAAGTCATATACTATAGCCGGGGTTTTTGGTTTGTTTAAAGCAAAGTAAGATAGATCTTCTGGGGATAGTCCAATGTAAGATATATCTCCTTCTAAAAACTGAATGAGGGCTATATTTTTATCTTGTATAATAAAAGCTTTGATACGTTTTATATAAGGGAGGTTTTTCGGGCTTTTATAATAATATGGATTTGCCTCATATTCTACATATTGGCCTTTTACATATTTGACGAGCTTATAAGGACCAGAGCCTACTATTAAAGAAGGCTTTTGAGATACACTCCAAAATGTGTTAAAGGTATTTTGTTTTACAGCGTTTTCTAAAATATGCTTTGGTAGTATGGGAGCGCTTATAGATTGTAGAAAGGGGGCAAACCGGTGAGGCAAATCAAACTCTACAGTGTATTTGTTTAACGCTTTTACCTTGAAAGGTTTACCATCCACTGATAACGTATCTTTTATAGAATTTGGAATATGAGGGTTATAATATATATCGTTGTAGGTAAACTCTACATCGTAAGCGGTTAGGGGTTTTCCATCGGACCATTTTAAACCTTTTCTAAGATATATTATGTAGGTTTTTCCGTTATTTAGTATTTTCCAAGAAGAGGCGAGTTCTGGTTTTATGCTCATAGTTTTTAAGTCAATCTTTGTAAGGCCGTTAAAAAGAGGGGCGATTACATCGGTGGAAGATGTCTCTTGAGCTAGTACTGGGTTTAGGGTTTTGGGATCTGAAGCTAAAACGATATAAGCGATGTTAGATGTTTTGCCAATGGATATATGAGCTTTTCTTAGGTCTACAGTTTTTATAGATATGTTGGAGACTTTTGGGCTTTTGGAAAAATATATAGGCAAAAAACATATGAGCGTAAATAAAATACCGTTAATGTAGGGATTTTTGAGTATTTTAAAAGCAAAATACATAAGATAATTATAATACTCTGTAATTGACAAAACATCTTATTTGTATTATCATTATACCCATTATGCAACAAGAGAAAAAGTACGGTGAAATTGAAATAGAAAAAGCAGCTTTAGAACCATGGGAAAACCCAGCCAAAGAAAACGACTATATAATAGAAATGTCTTTTCCAGAGTTTAGCTGTCTTTGCCCTAGGTCTGGTTATCCTGATTACGCCACCATAAAGATAAGGTATATACCAAACGAATACATTGTAGAATTAAAATCTTTAAAACTATGGCTAAACTCTTTTAGAAATCAATATATATCTCATGAAGCAGCTACAAACACCATATACAACAAACTTTTTGAGCTTTTAAAACCAAAATTTTTAGAGGTAATAGGGGATTTTCATCCAAGGGGAAATCTTCACACCGTAGTAAGAGTAAGGTCTGATAAAAAATATGATTAAATGCTCATAAGGAGTATATATTTAGACACTTCGGTAGTTCTAAGAAAAATAAAAAATTCTTTTGAAATAGTAGAAAATAAAGGTAAAGAAGATGTAACAATTAGAGTACTACCTGTAAAGGATGCTCTTTTGATAAAAGATACTTCAAGTATTGATCCTACATCAAGTATATTGGATATATCTGGATATAAATTTTTAACCAAAAAGCCTATAGACTTTGACACAGAAGATATATGGGCTTTGGCTCTTTTAAGGGCTCTTGATATCATGGGCTATGACAACCTTTACGTGGTTTTTAAAGATGTTTATGCTTATGTGCTTTGTAGAGTAGAGAATAAGGATATAGTTTACTATGAGGTAATATTTGACAAAGATGAACTTATAGACAAACTAAACACAATTGAAGGTGATATACTTTACGATATAGAAGATATAAAAGCTCCTAACTTAAGAGCATTACCTATGCTATATATTAAAAAGGGTCAACTTATAGCTTTTGGTGGTGCTTTAAAAAAAGTCAAAGATAGATTTAACCAAATTCAAAGGATATCTTTTCAAAAGCTAAAAAAAGAATTTGTAAGTATAGGTATATTTGTTTTGGGGATTTTAATAAGCTACTTGGTGTTTCTTTTATCAGTACATTATCAAATAAAAATAGTAAAAGAAAAAGAAAAACATATTTTTGAAAAAGCTTTTCCAAATATCCCGATAGTGGATATAAAAGAGCAAACTAAAGCTTCTATAATACCAAAAGACAGCTTTAAACTCTCTAAACTCCTTTTAAAAGCCTATAAAAACTTACCACCAGATGCCAAAGTATATGAGCTTTTTTACAAAGATAACGCTATAAGTGTAAAATCAGAGATTAGCTCGTATGAATTAAGCTCGTTAGAAAATGTGGTTTCTTCAAGAAATCTAAGTGAGGGAAACAAACAAGAGGTAGTTCAAAAATGGATTTTAGGAAGATAAATATATCACCAAGGTATGTTTATTTTTTATATAGAATAAGGTATATTTTATATGTTGTAATTTTTGTAGCTATTTTTCTTGAGGCTTTTAATAGTGTAAAAAAAGAAAAAGAAGCACTTTACAATAAAATAGCCCAGTATGAATATATAAGTTTTCTTATCAAAAATGGTAAATCCAAAACAAAAACTTTAAACGAAAATTATGTTAGAAATTTATTTTCACATACAAAAGTAGATTATATAAAATATGAAAACGGTTTTTACAACGTAAAAGCATCAAACGTTGATATTAAAACACTTGCTAATATAGTTTATCAGATAGAAAACGATGGTTTTAAGATAAATTTTTTAAAAGCTACAGACTACACTGGAGAACAAAACTTTGATCTTCTTATGGAGATAAGCCCTTGAAAAAGTCTTATGCAACATACAGCCTAATAGTTAGTATTTTGCTTATACTTACAAGTATTTTATCTTCTTATTACAATATTAAAAGCCTAAAAATTGTATTGAATCAAGAAATGCCAACGATACCATCTTCTTTTAATGAAAATGATCTAATGGAAGCTATAAGTAAATTTGCACACCAAAAAATAACTCCTCAAACCACTAGCCCAAGCTCAAACATGGAAGTACTTGCTATAGCCTACAGTGAAAATCCCGCTTATTCTATGGTGCTTGTAAGCTCTAATTGTGGTAAAAAAGTGCTTATGGTAGGAGATAGTTTTTGCGGTTTTACAATAGAAGAGATAAAACCTTTTTATATAATAGCAAGCAACGACGGCAAAACCCTTACTCTAAAACTTTCAAAAGGTGCTAAGATAAACAGTGCCAATACACCAAGTGGTCTTCCTTCTTTGAAAGAACTTTTAAACGGTAGCTTAAATCAAAATACTTATACAGTAAATAGAAACGAGCTTCTTGAAATTACATCAAACCCCTATAAGATGTTTAGCGATATAGACCTTGTACCCACTCCAAAGGGTTTTATGTTTAAAAGCGTAAAACCAGGATCGCTTTTTGCCCAGATGGGTATAAGACCAGGTGATATACTTCTTTCTATAAACAATGAAAGTCTAAACTCTCCAGAAGATGCTTTTAGAATATTAGGTACATTAAGAAACAGCCAAAGCTTCAGCGTAAAAATCATAAGGGACAACAAAGAGATAACCCTTTATTACAAAGTAGAATGAAACTTTCAACTCCACACGGTTAATTAGAAACCTCAATATTTTTTTATTTTTTATTTCTCATTAAATTATAAAACTCTTCTTTTGTAAGCCCTATATCTTTAAGGATTTTAGAAAATAATCCTGGTCCAACAGTTTCTCCTGAATGCAATGGAACAACCGGTTATTCTTCCGTCTGGATGCTTTAAAAATACATGGCTTCCTCTTTGTCTAATCTCTTCAAAACCTATTTTCTTTAAGATTTCTACTATCTCTTTACCTGTCAGAGAAGGAAATTTCACGTTAGAGCCGCTTGGGTCTCTATAATCTTAATCTCTTCTGGGATTTGACCTTCTACAACATCTAAATAAAGCTCAATAGCTTCTTTTATTCTTTCCATTAACTCATCGTGAGACTTTGCTTGAGTATGACAACCAGACAACTCAGATACTTCAGCCACAAAATAACCTTCTTCATCTTGAGTAACTACTACATGAAATTCTCTCATAACAAATACCTCACTATATAAAGTATAAAAAATTTATACGAAGTCAATAATATATCACATTATAGACTTCTACTAATAAATCTAAATCAATAAGTGTCTTAAGCTTAGTATACTTTACCCAACCCCTCAAACCCCATCACAGCACCTCATTACCAGACAAAGCTTCCCAGCCACCAAAGATAACTACCTCTACCCATAAAACCTAATATCCCAAAAACACTGCCTCTATACCCACCATCTTTCAACTCCAAACGGTTAATTAGAAACCATCCAACAATTTCCATCCCTTCTCTTCTCTACCTTTCCTCTTTATATCATACTTTAGCGCTTTGTCCGACACATAGGTGAGCTGAGAGCTGTCCCCTAGGGAAAGTTTCTTAAGAATTGATACATTGCCTATGTTCTCCCCGTAATTAAGGCTTGTGGCCCTTTGGGTTATGACTGTTAATGTCAATATTCCTATCATTTTTAACCTGGTCAACCAAACTGTACAAAACTGTATTGCTCTGTACAGCTTGAGTTGGGGTATTTGTATTCCGCCATTTCAGACACTTCCAACCCCAACAGGCGGTATTTTGGAAGTATCATAAACCGTGGCATACTTGTAGTCCCTGCACCAAGCACAGGAGCTAACCTATTTGCCACTGCTATCCAATCTTTTGAAACTATTAATTGCTTCAAAGGAGAAAAATCTCTGTATGATTTTTCAAGATAGCAGAAGGCAAAGGCTGTGAAAAGAACTTGCCAGTTTTTGTATCCCGCATAAGCGGAACTTCTCACCTGTTCCTTCCGTTGGTTGACAGGTTGTTGAGAAACTGACTTACTCTTTTCACTTTGTATAATAAACGACAAATGTTTTTGTAGTGCTTTAAGTTCTTTTCTTAATTTTGCTAACATACTTTTTAATCTATTTCTAATATATGGATTCTTTTCATCTTTTATATTTTCCTTTACCCTTTTAATATCATCCTCAATTCTTGCAATACTATATGATAGAAAGTCAATATCATTCAATACCTCTCTATAATTCTTTGGTAGTTTTTCCTTATATCCTAATCCTCTTCTTGCTATTACAAATGCTGCTGCAATATCCTTATCTATGTTAAATTGTGGTGCGTATTTTAATTTGCCTATTAAAGATGTATACGCTGGATTTACTTTTCTAATTTCTATTCCATTTCTTCTTGCTGTAATCTCTATTTTATTTAATAATCTCTTGTATATCCACTTTTGCAATTTCTGTCTTAGTTTAGCAAATCCATTTCCTCTTTTACCTTTTGGTAGTTTATCTAAGTTTTCTATTGCAATAGCTTTGTTTTCCTTCTTGGCAATTTCTATTATTTGATGTGCTATCCGCCATTCTAAATATTGTCTTTTCTCTGAGCTAACATCCAATAACTCATGCAAGCTTATTGCTTGATAGTTTTCCAGATTTCCATCTTTTGATGCGGTTGCTAATGCTAAATGAAATGGATAAGCGTTTATGTCTATACCTATAACTCCACTATCTTTTTTAATTGTAACAGGTGGTAATTTTTCTTCAACAGATATGAAAGCATAAACTTTACCGTTTTTCAATGCTAGCCTAACACTATATGGAAACCAACTACCAGATTCTTTAGCTTTCAATAGCATTAACATAAAATCTATCCATTTATCATTCTTCCTGCTTACAGTTCTAATTACTTTTGCATAAATATACTGTCTATCTCCTATATTTATTCTCAAGTAAAGTTTATCATCTATCCACTGCAGTCTTAAATTTAGATTTCCTTGTTTAGATTTATCGCCTCTTGAATAAAGATTACCTTGCCTTTTTTCTCTCCACTTTTTTATAAGACTCTTTCTTGATTCTCCAGTTAAGTGTTTCTTGTTTAGCTTATCAAATAACATTCTTGAGCCAAATATAACCTTTTTTGGATTTTTATTATGCGATTTGTATGTCTCTATCGTTTGCTTAGCTAGCAGTATTGCATCATCTGAATATCTTGTATTTATGTTAAATGTTTTAGATAAATGCTTTTTTAAGTCCTTTCTTTTTTCACTTTCTAACAACCTTTTATATGCATATCTCATTGCAGATGAAAACCTACGCATTAAATCTAATACAACTTCTTTATCTTTCTCATTTTTAAATTCAAGTATACATTGAAGTGTTAACATTTCCCGCCCATAGTTTAATATTATACACTTTCTTACAGAAAATCGCAAATGTTGTATACCTCCTTAAATTAGATATACTTCACTTATGATATTTCAATTTATAGGAAAAATCTTATAGAAGCTATACCGTAAACTCCAGTTTTAAAAACATCATCTATATTTTCTTTTGTGATACCTCCAAGGGCAAATATGGGTTTTTTGGAGGACTTGACCACATCTTCTAAATATTCTAAACCAAGGGGTGTTGCGTTTTCATGGCTTTTAGTAGGAAAAATAGGGCTAAGCGTGACGTAATCTGCACCTTTTTGAAAAGCCTCAAGCGCATCTTCTTTTGAATGAGCCGAATATCCTATGGTCATATCTTTACATATATTTTTTACAACAGATACATCTAAAGCGTTCGATGGAAGATGTACCCCGTTTGCCCCTACAGCCAGTGCTATATCAAAGCGCTCATTTACAAAAAATAAAACACCGTAATTTAGTGTGATATCTCTTATAGCTTTTGCATATTCATAAAAATATTTTCCTTTTAGGTTTTTGGCCCTTAGCATAATGCTTGGTTTGTAAGTTTCTACAATCTTCTTTGTTTTTTCTGTTATATCATCTTTAAATACATCAACATCAACTATCGTAAGATATTTTGAAAGTTTCATAATTAAACTAAAGTCATCAATATACCAGCTGTAAAAACTCCAAAATATATAAGCATAAGTGCGTTGAAAAGCCCTACGTCTTTTATATCTTTATCGTAAGCTTTTGGGAATTCTTTATCTCCTTTTGCTCCTAAAATCACGAAAACTTGGAAAAGAAGGAGCATAAACATAAAAAGACTTCCAAATATGAAGTTTCTGTCTGCTAGAAAACCCATAGCCATAACTGATAATCCAACAGAGGTCACATAAATCACCAGTTCAATGATATATTTTTTGAATAGTTCCATATAAACCTCCTATATCTTTAATTATATACCACTCTATTTTTACCTAATTCTTTTGCTTTATATAGCCTCATATCAGCTACTTTTATCAATTCTTCTAAATTTTTGGCATCATCATCAAAAGTAGCTACACCAAAAGACGCGGTTATATAATACTTTGTATAAATATCATCTATATTTAATGTGCTTATGTCTTTAGATTCCAAAGAGTTTGCATAAAACATTTTGCTTGATAGAGCGTCCTTTATTCTATTTGCTATTTCGGTTGCATATTCTTTAGATGTTTCTGGAAGCACTATCGTAAACTCCTCACCACCATATCTAGCAAATATATCTGTAACTCTTATGCTTTCTTGAACTACTTTAGATAGATGTTGTAAAGCCATATCCCCTGCCCTATGGCCGTATGTATCGTTAAATTTTTTAAAGTTATCTACGTCTAGCATAACAATCGATAATTTGGTTTGATATCTTAGAGCTTTTTGAAATTCCTTTTGCAATATCTCATCCAAAAACCGCCTATTGTAAGCATTTGTGAGAGGATCTCTTATAGAAAGCTCTTTATTTATTTCTATGAGTCTTAAATTGCTAACTACAGGTATAAAAGCCTCTATAAATTTATTTACTTTATTCTTTGTATCTTCGGTGAAAAAATTTTCTTTAGAAGACATTAGGGTTAAGATAGCTGTGGCGTTTGTTATGTAAATACCGCCTATAAAAATAGGTACGCACATATAAGATTTTATAGAAGATCCTAAAGCAATCCTAGGACAGCCATAATCTATAGTGATATTGGGAATAGCTAAAGTAGTTCCAGATTTTATAACTTTACACAAAGACGGATTGTCTTCTAAACAATCATTTACCCACACGTTGCTCTCATCATGTGGTTGATATATGCTTTTTGTCTTTAGCAAATAAGAGGACACGATTTTGTTTAGGGATGGATTTAGTTTGTACATATGCACGTATTCTATTCCTAGCCTCTTTAAGTAATGAATAAGAATATCATAAGCTTCATCTTCTTGATGCGCTTTAGAAAGATCTGTAATAAAAGAATAAAGTATATTTAGATCTTTGTTTGTATTTTTTAGTTTTTCTTCTATGATTAACTCTTTTGATATATCTCTTGCTACCACAAGTATATGTTCTTTGCTAGTGTGATTTTCAAATTCTACTTTTGTTGCTACTACATGCACTGGTAAAAAGTCTCCATTCTTTTTGATATACACTCGTCTTCCTACCACTTTTCTGTTTTCTTTTACAATGCGTTCTATGAAATGTTTTATTACATTTTCTGGATTTAGTATGATATCGAAGAAATTTTTGTTTGTAAGCTCTTCTTCTGTATATCCCAAGTGTTCTAAAGTAGATTTATTAACAAATTTGATTTTATAATCATAGGCATCGTAGATTATAACCATATCGTTCATTGCGTCTAAAATATTTTTATATTGCTTATTTATCTTTTTTAGCTCTAACTCAGATTTATAGGCTTTTGTTATGTCTTTAAACAAAATTTTGATTCTACCGTCTATTATTTTTTGTTCATCCTCAATATACACACAGGATATATGATATATATAATCTTTTATAAATATAGGCTCATAGTTTACATTTTTTTCATTTTTAAGCTTTTCGTATATATATTTCCATGTATAATGATCTATAATTTCTTCTATATTTTTCCCTAAAAAGTTTCCAAATATGCTCTTTGCACTATCATTTTGCCATATTATCACGCCAGAGGAAGAATCAAAAACACCAGCATCCACAATCTCTAACACTGGATCTTGCATTATATTTAGCATAGATCTTAAGTGTTTTAACTTTTTCTCTATATATTCTTCATATTTTTCCTCAAGATTTCTTATTATATCTCCTTGGGTTACTATGCCTATGGGATTGTCTTTTTCATCTACCACTACGAGTCTTCTTATATTAAAGCTTGCCATCATCTTTGAAGCTTCTATAAGAGGCGTGTCCATTCTGCAAGTTATTACAGGGGATTTCATATAATCTTTAATCAAAGCTTTATCTAAATCAACACCGACAGATATGAGCTTAGTCAAATCTTTTTGAGTTATTATACCTACAAGTCTACCACGATCCACAAGTCTACCACGGCTTACAAGTCTACCACGATCCACAAGTCTACCACGGCTTACAAGTCTACCACGATCAACAAGTTTGCCATCGTTTGTATCTTGCTCGTTTTCGTCAAATTCACTACTATTTGTCTTGTTGGGTTCTAATATTACTACTGCTCTTATTTTGTTTTCTACGAGGGTTTTAAGAGCTAGACTAAGAGTATCCGTGGGGGATAAACTTATCAAATCTCTTTGTCTTAATATATCTTTAACATGTTTGTGTCTTTTTAACATCTCCTGGTCTATTGTTTTTATAAGAGTTCTTTGAGTAAGCACACCTATTGGTGTATCTTCATCATCAACTACAATAAGCTTTGATATATCGTTTTCTATCATTAAATTAATGGCCTCAAAGAGGTTGAAAGAGCTTCTAACGGTTATTGCTGGTTTTGAGGCATACTCTAATACGTTTTTATCAAGATTTTCGTTGGCGTATTTTAACTTTAAAACATCAGACTCGGACAAAATACCCACCGTTTTATTGTTCTCAACAACAACTACGTAGTCCTTATCAAAATTAGCCATCAGCTGTATAGCATATTTTGTAGGCGTACTGGCTTCAACCTTTAGAAAATTTACAACTTCCTCATTTTTTAAAGCCAAATAAACGGTATAGCTCATATAATCATTTTAAAAATAAACAATAAAATAGCCCCTAATAAACCAGCGGCAATATCATCTAGCATAACACCAATTCCATTTGGAGTTTCTAATTTTCTTATGCCAAAAGGTTTTGTTATATCTAAAAGCCTAAAAACAAGAAAACCTAAAACCATCCACCAAAAGGTATGTGGTATAAACATCATTGTTATAAAGTATCCTACAAGCTCATCTACTACAACTTCATCTGGGTCTTTGTTTCCCGTAATATCTATTACATATTGAGAGGCTACAACACCAATAGGAATAAACACTATAAAGAATAAGAGCTTTTCAAATAAATTATTACCCAACAAATATATAAAAGGTATCGCACTTAAAGTGCCTACAGTACCAGGAGCCACAGGAGCTTTCCCGAGCCCAAAGCCAGTGGCTACAATTTTTAAAAATGAGTCTTTGTAATTCATAAAGGTATATCTATAGGCGGGGGTTCTTTGTCTTTGCAAAGACCTTTTGGGTCTTGAAGAAGCTTTTCTATAAATCTTATTTCATCTTCTTTTGTATTTAAAGAAACGCCGTATATTTTTGCTAAGTCTGATAAATCAGGCGTTTGACAACCTATGTTTGAAAGTTTGTGCGGTATTACATAAGCTATGTTGTCTATAGCTGGGTATATGTCTTTTAAATAAGTTAAAACAGCGCTTTGATATATCACCACTCTTTGATAATTTGGAAGTTCTTTGGTAAGCTTTTCTACACTAAGTTGGTCAAATTGTTTTATATTATCGTCGTTTTTGGCTTTTAAAAAAAGAAAAAGTTTATCACCATCAAACCCAGCATGTAAAAATGCTATGTTTGTAGGATAATCTTCAAACCCAAGCTCATAGGCAAAACTTCTAAAAGCGCCCATTGCCTCTTCTTTGGATTCAAACACTCCCACAGATTTCTCAAAGCCCTCATCGTTTGCCTCTATATAAACCACGTTTATAGATTCATCCCCTACTTTTACTGGTTTTATACTAACCTTGTAAGAGATTTCTGGCCAGGCCTCAAAAAGATTTTTTATATCGTTTTCTACGTTCTCGTCGTATATTTTTTGTAAAATCATAACACTCTCCTTTAAAGTTCGTCTGTGAAGATAATATCTGGTATCTTTGCTTTTATGATACCTTTTTCTTTGCCAAGTTTATATAAAAGCTTTACCGCTTCTTTTCCATCCGGCCCATAGTCTATAGTTCTTTCGTTCACATACATGCTTACAAACTTTGAAGCCCTTGCCTCGTCGTTTTCTAAGTCCCTTGCATAATTTATAGCGTAATTTAAGGCCTCTTTTCTTATCTCTAGGGCTTTTTTAACACTTTCTCTCATTATGTTTTCAAGTTTTTTTATGATATCTAAACCAAGATCTTTTCTTACTATGTTGCATCCTAATGGAAGTGGTAGGTTGTATTTTTTCTTCCAATCTTCCCCAAGGTCTACAAACTTGTATAGTCCTTTGTCTTTGTATGTAAGTTGCCCTTCGTGTATAATAAGACCAGCATCTACACTGCCCTTCTCCACCTCATCCAATATCTTATCAAAAGGCATAACAACTGGTTCAAAATCCTCTTCGAATAGCCTTAAAACAAGGTAAGCCGTTGTTAGTTCTCCTGGTATCCCTATTCTTTTTCCTTTTATGGTGTTTGTGGGTTCTTTTGTGACAACGATAGGACCATATCCTTCTCCTACGCTTCCACCGCTTGGTAAAACGTAGTACTTATCTGCTACGTATGGGTATGCATGAAAAGAAATTGCAGATAGTTCGTATGTACCCTTTTTAGCGTCTTCGTTAAGGCTTTCTATATCTTTTAAAATGTGTTCTATCTTAAATCCATAGGTGTCTATAAGACCTTTAACCATAGGATAAAACATAAAAGCATCGTCTGAGTCTGGGCTGTGAGCCACTCTAATAATTTGCTCCATAATTTCTCCTTAAAAATTTACTAATATAAACATTATAAACCAAACAAAAATGAGCTAAAGCAAGTTTTTAAAAACCAAAAAACTTCAATCTTCTAACTTGTTTGCCACAAAATCTGCTATATGCATGATCTTTTGATTATTTTTAAACTTAAGGTTGCCATCTTGAAGCTGTAAAACACATCCAGGACAAGCGCTTAGTATATATTCTGCGTTTGTGGATTTGAAGTCTTCCATTTTCTCTTTTTGAATAGCTGTAGAAAGCTCCGGGTTTTTCATGGAAAAAAGCCCAGCAAAACCACAACAGCTTTGAGCTTTAGAAGCTTTATTGTACTCTACATTTTCTATTTTCTTTATGGTGTTTTCAAAATCGGATACCGGTGTTTTCATAGCGCTGTAAGAGTGGCAGGGTACATGGAAAGTGACAGATTCTTTTGATTTTGACTTTAAAACAAGATCGTTTGAAGACGCTACAATGCTTGCAAAATCTAAAACATTTTTATATCCATAATCTTCCAACAGTGCACCACCGCAGGTGGGACAAACTACCACTATAGCATCAAAGTTGTATTTTGAAATCTCCTCTTGGTTTTTGGCTTTTAGTATATTAAAAGCCTCAATATTCCCAGAGTAAAGATGAGGAGCACCGCAACACTTTATATCCTTTGGTACAATTACATCATAACCTGCTTTGTTCAAGACTTTTATGGCATTTTTACCAGTGGTAGTGTAAAAAGCATCTACCATGCAACCGGTAAAGAAAAGAAGTGTGCCTTTGGAAGGGGTTTTATCGGTTTTAAAGGTTTGTCCTCTTATACCAAAAGCGTCTTTGGAGGGTTTTGGCATGAACTTTACAGCACCGTTTATACCAGAAGGTATGTAAGTTTTTAGTTCTTTTTTGGGGATTAAAGATAATAAAGAACCAGCCATTTTTACGACAGTTCTACCAACGTTTGTTTGCATTAGCTCAAGAGCGCTTAGAGCGGTGTATTTGAATGGATCTTTGCCAAGGGTGTTTGATTGAAGCTCTTTGGCTTTTGACATAATCTCTTTGTACTCTACGTTGTTTGGACAGATCCACTCACATCTTCTACACATGGCGCATTCGTCCCACTGTCTTGCCACATCTTTGGTAAGAGGCAGTTCTCCAGATAGGACCATCTGAGCCAAAGCTAGTCTTCCTCTTGCAAAGCTTCTTTCTTCTTCATTTACCCTATATGTAGGGCATACCGATTTACAAAGACCACATCTAACGCACTTTTGTAGCAAATCTATGGGTATTTCAAAATGTTTTTCTTCCATAATTAAAATATAGATTTTATTTGGTATATGGCTTTTAGTAAAATCATAAAACTTTTATATTTTAGGTTAGGTGAATAGTATTTGGTCTAAAAACTCATCAAGACTTTGCCTAAAGAGCATGTCTTCAAATAAATTTGGGTAAAGCTTTTTTAATAAAAATAACGGTGGATAGCCTACTCCAATCATAGGCCTTGGTTTTAAAACATTTGTAGAAGATTTCGCTATTTCAAAAATAATATCGTACCCTGTCTTAATGGCTTCTTCTATGTTGTAAAACCTCTGAATGGGATCACCGTATTCAAGAAGGTATATGTTTCCTACGGAGCTAGAGAAAGCGTCCCAATCTAATATATTTGATATTAGTTTCGAACCGTAAAAATCGGTAATCTCTACCGAGTCTAGATCAAGAAGTTTAAAAGATACCATGTAAAAATTTATCAGGTATTCACCTACATAAGTATCGAGATAAAAGTATAAATCCATTAGAAGATCTCGTAAGAGAGCATGCCTTCAAATACTTTTGTAGTGGGACCTTCTAAAAATACCTTATCATTCTCTATGGTTATTTTTAAGAGCTCACCGGATTTGGTGATGATGTCTACTATGTTAGAAGCCGATAAACCAAGAAGATATGCGTTTATACCACAAGCTGCGCTACCGGTCCCACAGGCAAGGGTTTCACCTTCAACGCCCCTTTCGTAAGTTCTTATTCTAAAACTGCCGTTTTTTGTTTTTGCCACAAAATTTACATTTGTTCCTTTTGGAGCAAAATACTCATGATATCTTATGGCTCTACCTACTTTTTCCACATCTAAGTTATCAAGTTCATCTTCATCCACAAATATAACAAAATGTGGCACCCCAGTATTGACAAAATGACCTTTGAAAGTGCCATACTCAGTTTTGATTTCTATATTCTTTTGATGTGAATGATAAGGGGTAAGTTGCACTTTTACCCTTTTTGAATCCATTATGTGAGCTTCTATCTCGCCAGCTATTGTTTCAAAGACAATATCCTTTGGAGCAATATCTTTCTCGTAGGCAAATCTTGCAGCGCAACGAGAACCGTTGCCACACATCTCAGCTGCCGAACCATCGGCGTTGAAAAACGCCCAGCTAAAATGATTTTTAGTATTTCTGGCTTTTTCTATAAGTATAACACCGTCTGCACCCACTGATGTATGCTGTTCACAAAGTTTTCTAACAAATTCGTTTATACTTAAACCTAACTTTTCTATCTCTTTATAAACAAAATTATCCCTATTATCTATGATAATAAAATCGTTGCCAGAACCTTGATATTTTGTTATAAGCATATTATTTTAATCTCACTGTAACAAAGATGTTTTGACCGTTTCTATCTACTAGGAAAGTAGCAGTATCTTTATGTTCAGATATTAAGCGTTCTAATATATTGTCCATCTCGGCTTTTGTATAGATTCTATGAAGGTTTATGCTAAGAATGATATCACCGGCTCTTATACCGGCTTCGTAAGCAGGAGAACCCATCAGTACATCTTCCACCAAAAGGCCGCCTTTTACTTCGTAACGTCTTTGCTCTTGAGGATTTAGAGGTCTTACCATAAGGCCCAAATCTTTAGCTTCCGATACAACACCTATATTGCTAGTGTTGCTTGGCATTTTTGCAGTTTTCACTTTAATCGTAATAAGCTTATGATTTCTTATAACACCCAAAGTCAAGACAGTGCCAGGTGGAGATTCCATGGTTTTAAATTGGAGCTCGTCTATGCTTTCAAGGGGTTTTCCATCCACTGATACTATTATATCCCCTACTTTAAGACCGTACTTTTGAGCAGGTGAGCCTGGAAATACTTGAGCGACGATAGCGCCGTAGTTTACACCTAAAGAGGAGGCCATCTGAGGTGTTATCTGCTGTATAGATACACCAAGCCAGCCTCTTATAACTTTACCATACTCCATTATTTGATGATAAACCCATTTAGCTAAATTTATAGGTATGGCAAAACTAAGCCCTTGACCCCCTTTCACCATTGCAGTATTTATACCTATCACTTTGCCTTCTATATTTATGAGAGGACCACCGCTGTTGCCTGGGTTTATAGCAGCATCCGTTTGTATATAATCTTCATATTGAGAAAGGCCAAGCCTTCTGTTTAAAGCAGATATTACTCCCATTGTAACAGTTCTACTAAAACCGTATGGATTCCCTATAGCTATGACAAGTTGTCCTATTCTTACATGAGAAGAATCCCCAAGAGTAGCCACTCTAGAACTAGGGTTATCTATGCCCTCAGCGCTAACTTCTAGCACTGCTAAATCTGTTTTAGGGTCCCTACCTAAAACCTTAGCTTTTCTTTCAATAGTTCTAGATAATTTTACCATTACATCTTTTGAATTTCCTACAACATGATTGTTTGTTAAAATTATAAAGGCATTTTTAGATTGAATGTATTTAATTATAATACCAGAACCCAAATCTTTTTCTTTCTCTGGGATTTCTGGAGTTGGAATACCTGGCATCATAAACGGTGGAAATCCTGGAAATATTTGAGTGTTTAAAGGAGCTTTCACTATCTGAGTAGCGTAAATTGTTACTACTGAAGGTGAGACTTTATCTACTATTTGTTCTACTTCTTTTTGAAATTGCTCTAAAATTGGACCAGATACTGCACTAACGTTTGACCCTAGGATAGATAAAGCTAAACCCAAAGCGAAAAAATTCTTTTTCATAAAAACCCTCACATTTTAAGAAAAACAAAAACCCTCCCATATTGGGAAGGTGTCATAAAACTTGTATTAACCTTTCTTTTCAGTTTTCTTTTCTTCTTTCTTAGAGCTTTTCTCTTTGTTGTTGCTTGATGATGAAGATGAGCTGGAAGAATTTTTGTTGTAAAGAGCTAATACCATCTGAGCCAATTGTTTAGCGTCAGCATCGCTCAAAGATGTTTGCGCTGGCATTGGTACAGCACCCCATATACCTTGATTACCGTTCTTTATACCTTTTGCCAGTGTTTCTACAGCGTTTGGTTTACCAGCGTATTTTTTAGCAACGTCTATCCAAGCTGGCCCTACCACTTGCTTGTCTACAGCGTGACAAGCCAAACATCCTTTTGTACCAGCCATAGCTACCAACTTCTTAGCATCGTCTTGGTTTATAGAAGATGCGCTAGCACATACTTGTTGAGCGCCGGTACCAGAACATATTTGAGCTGATGAAGAAGATGAGGTTGTGGTTGTAGATGTAGAAGTTGTAGACGGAGATGATGGCGTAGAAGTAGTTGCAGCTGCTGGTTGTTCTGAGCTTGCAGATGATGACTCGCTTGATTGTTGGTGGCTACATGCCACAAGGCCTAGGGCTAAAACTGCAGCACCTAAAAGTGTCTTCTTCATTTTTAAAACCTCCTAAAAATAAAAATTATCTTATATAATAACCTATTATATATTAAAAAAGCTATGATATAAAACATTTTAATACAATGAAAATCCATAAAAAATAAAAACTTTATAAATTTTTGTCTATAACGGATTTTGTATAAGAATATCCTATATTATAAAGCTCATCAAATTTTTTGTAATTTATAAAACTAATGTGATGCACTGGAAGCTCCAGATATATATCACAAAGTTTTTTGCTAAGATCCATATTTCTTCTTGCTATTAAGAATGTCGATCTTAATAAGTTTCCAAAAGCACCTAAGTTTTCTTTTATCAAAACATTTGGCATTATATCAGAACATACAACCTTTAGATTGGGATACTTAATTTTTATTGGATTAACAGGCAAATTTTCTGTTAATCCACCATCTACTAAAAGCATATCCTTATAAGCTACCGGTTCAAAAATAAACGGCAAAGCGCAAGCCCCAATGGCTATAGAAGCTGGGTCACCTTCATCTAAATAAAGGGTTTCACCAGAAAACAAATCTAACACGCTGGCGTTGTAATAAATAGGCAAATCTTTTATATTATCATATGGTATGTAGCTTCTAATGATTCTAAAAGCCTTTTTAAACCCAAGTATTCCCCCTTTTCCTACTGTAAAAGTAGTAAACCAGTTTATAGATTTTAATATAGAAAGCATCTCATGAGGCTTATAACCTGCTGCGAAAAACAATCCCACCAAAGCACCAGCACTTGCCCCAGATACAGCTTTTACATTAAAACCCCTTTCTAAAAGAGCCTGTAAAACTCCAATGTGGGCTGCACCTCTTGCTACACCTCCAGAAAGACATACTCCTATATCATTTTCTGCAAAAGCGCTATGCATACTACCTCTAAGCTATCTTCTTTGTTGTAACCTTCTTTAGTTTTGGCTTTTATAGATATATTATCTTTTGGTATACTTAAAAGCCTCGATAGACTTTCTATTATTTTATCTCTAACGCTTGATATGTTTGGTTTATCTGCTATTATGTTGCAGTCTAAATTAACTATTGAATAATCCATGTCGTACATAATCTCTAAAGCTTTATTTAGAAAGTCTACGCTGTTTCTATTTTTGTTTTCTTTGCTTTTATCGGGAAAAAGAGTGCCTATATCGGTTTTTGCCAACGCCCCTAAAATAGCATCTGTTATTGCATGCAAAAGAGCATCACCATCCGAATGCCCTTTTAAGCCATATCCTATATCAAACTCTTCACCCCCTAAATATAGCTTTTTCCCTTTTTCAAAATAATGAGCGTCTTGACCTATGCCTATCCTATACATGAAAAAATTATACCATGCTCTACAACTCTACCACGGTTTACAAGTATGCCACGATCCACAAGTTTGCCACGATTTACAAGTCTACCACGATTTACAGTTATTACCAGCTTTCAAAAGTAAATTTTATAGGATTTAAAGGCTTAAAAGTTTTGGTTTTCTTGACATTTATATAAGGATGTGTGGCAAGATATCTCTTATCGTAGTTTGATAGGGTTACTACAGCGTATTTATACAAGATTTTGTACAACTCTTTGGCTTTTGGTATTGGAAGCTCAACGCATCCTGCAGATTGTGGATAACCGTAACTTTTTCTTGGAAAACCGTGTAGCGCTTCCCCTTTGTAAAAATAATTTACCCAAGGCACATCAGGATCATCATACTTTACACCAGAGCCAGGGAAGATGCCTTTCATTTCAGTTTTTTTAAAACGAAGATAAACCATATATGTGCCCGTGTTGGTTGTACCCATCACTCCTGTATTTGTTGGGCTTTCAAATATGTATTTTCCATTTTCCCACACATATACTTTTTGAGGTATATGTTGATCCACATAAACCCATACAAATGGTTTCTTAGCTTTAAAACCCGTCTTATAGGCTTGTTGTAAAATAATGCTGGCTAAAGCTGTATTATCCGGATTAAACTTTATTTTGTAATCTTTCATAAACCTTAAAATGGCACTTTTATAAAGAATACTATTTTTGCTTGTGATGCTTAGTTTTACAAGTTTTGGCGGTACATCTTCTGCGTCCCATTCATAAGTAATCTTATAACCTTTCTTATGTGGTGACAAGTCTGCCACGGTCAAGGAGTCTGCCACGGTTTTATAACTTATAACCTTAAAAGGCAAATAACCTATGTTGTATAAATAGTTGATATCTTTTATGAGGTATTTATCTGTTATAAAAATAGAATTTTTAAACTTTAACGGTTTTATTTCGGATGGTGTTGACTTTGTGATGGTTTTAGGTGGTGAATAATTTATGGAAGATCCTGATGTATAAGAAACATTTTTAATTTTTACATTTACACTATATACTTTAGGTTTTATTTCCTCGTAGGCTTGTATGGGAATTGGTTTAAAAATAGATTCCGCATAGGCTAAGCTTAAGCAAGAAAAAAATAAGGTTACTACAAGCCTTTTGCTATCCATTATAATAAATATATTTATGAAAGCCTATAAAACAAACACTAAAATAAACTTTTTGCAAATAAAAAGTGTTTTCTAAAGTAAGGTTGATTTATAGGCTCTATAACTACTTTACCGTAAGCAGAGGATGCATCTATCATAAGACCGTGACCTATATATATTCCCACATGTCCCGGATGATTTTTCCTATAGGTTTTGAAAAATAATAGATCCCCAGGTTTTAAGTTTATAGCCAATTTCCCAACATGAGCTTGTTCTGAAGCGGTTCTTGGAAGCTTTATCCCTAGCTTATCGAAAACTTTCATAGTAAAACCAGAGCAGTCTATGCCGTATCTGGATGTGCCACCAAATCTATACGGAGTACCCAAGTATTGCTTTGCTATTTCAATAAGCTTTTGTACCAATTTTTTGTCAAACTTATCTGAGGCTATTTTCTTAGGAATAGGAGGTTTGCCTATGCTGTATCTTACGAGTTCTGAAATAGTTTGAGGCTCTTTTAATTCTACTTTAGACTTTTCTATTATATTTAGTATAGGGTCTTTATAAACGTCCTGTCCATATTTGTGATAGTTTATTATTTGCCTTATGGGACTTACAAATTCGCTTCCGTAAGCGACATTAAAAGCCAACACCAAGCTTGCTAAAACCACCCCTACATATTTTACCTTCTTCATAGTTTTTTCATTTTATTATATGCATCATTAACATTTCCATGATATATATCATTTCTTGTTAAGAAAATATGCAATAGGTGTTCTGATATAATATTAAATATGATTTTTATATTTGGAGCCGGTAAATGGGGCTATGCTCTGTCTTATGCTTTTAGCAAAAAAAGAATACCGATAACCATATACGATATAAAAAAAGAAGCACTAAAAAATATACCAAAACATCCTTATATAAAAACCACTACAGATATTGAGGATGTATTAAAAAACAAGATTGTAATTATAGCAACACCAACCCAAAGCATCAAACATATAATAGAAAATTGTAAAGATAAAGATACAATAATAGCTTCAAAAGGTATAGATATATCCACACATAAGGATGTTATAGACTTAGCCTTGGAGTACAATATAGAAAAGTCAAACATCTTTGTTTTATCTGGGCCATCTTTTGCTGAAGATGTCCTAAAAGATTTGCCAGTGGCTCTAACGCTTGGATATTTTAACAAGGAAAAAGCTTTAAAGCTTCAAAACTTACTGTCATCACAGCTTTTTAGAATATACACTTCTAGTGATATAAAAGGTGTGGCATTGGGGGGTGCCATCAAAAACGTGATGGCTATAGCATCTGGTATAGTGGAAGGAGCAGGTTTGGGTGAAAGTGCTCAAGCGGCTTTGGTAACAAGAGGGCTAAAAGAGATGATTAAAATAGGAAAATTGATGGGCGCTAGAGAAAAAACCTTCTATGGACTCTCAGGAGTTGGAGATTTGTTCTTAACGGCAAGCTCAAATAAATCTAGGAATAAGCGTTTTGGGCTTTTGATAGGAAAAAAGAAATCCCCAAAGGAAGCGTTAGAAGAAATAAAAGAAGTAGTAGAAGGTTATTATACCGTAAAAGCACTATACGACATAGCAATAGAAAGACATTTAGACCTTCCTATAACCAAAGCTGTTTATAAAGTACTTTATGAAAATATGTCCATTGAGGAAAGTATGAATGCACTTTTATCAAGAGAACTAAAAGAAGAAGATGAGTAATAAGATAAAGCTTGAAAATATAGATGTATCGCTTTTGACCTCTGTAAGCAAAGCTCTTTCTCAAAAAGATTTCGACAAGGCTTTAAGGGATATTTTAAAAATATTTTACTCTTTTTGGGGTGTGGAATACTCTTACATAGCTTTTTATGATAAAAGCACAAAAACTATAAAAATAAGAGAAGCCTTTGGTTTTAATCAAAGTGTAAAGAAGATACTTTTTGAATCCGGAAAGGGGATAGTAGGAAATATATTTAAAAATAGTATACCTGTTGTAATAAAAGATCCAAAACACGACAAGGCTTTTTTGAACAAAACAAAAATCTTAGACAAGATAAAAAATGAAGCTTTTATAGGGGTTCCCATAAGATCAGAGGATAGAACCATAGGGGTTTTTTGTCTTTTTAAAGACCTAAACAAACACGAAGAACTAACGCGTATTGTGGATATTATGCTTGTAGTAAGTGCTATGATAGGTATGTCTTACAAACTTTTTGGGATTTTACAAGAAGAAAAAGCCTCTTGGGAAGAGCAAAGGCAACTTTTGGCAAAAGAGTTTTCAGATACTTTTAGCATAGAAGGATTTGTTGGAAAATCAGAAGCTATAATTACATTAAAAGATACTATCCAAAAAATAGCGATGACAGATAGCACAGTACTTTTGTTGGGAGAAAGCGGAGTGGGTAAAACGCTCATAGCAAAGGCGATACACACTTTGAGTGAAAGAAAAGATAAACCTTTTATATCTGTAAACTGCGCAGCAATACCAGAAACGCTTCTTGAAGCAGAGTTGTTTGGGTATGAAAAAGGGGCTTTTACAGGGGCTGTTCATTCTAAAAAAGGTAAATTTGAGCTGGCAAACGGAGGTACAATTTTTTTAGATGAGATAGGTGAGCTCCCTCTTCAATCTCAATCAAAACTGTTAAGGGTTATACAGGAAAAGGAATTAGAAAAACTTGGGGCTGAAAAGAGTATATTTGTAAATGTGAGAGTAATAGCATCCACCAACAAAGATTTAGCATCTATGGTGGCAAGAGGAGAGTTTAGAGAGGATTTGTATTACAGGTTAAACGTAATACCTATAAGAGTACCGGCTCTAAGAGAAAGAAAAGAAGATATACCCCTTTTGGTAAAACATTTCTTAGATAAATTTAACAAGCATTATAAAAAACATATAAATATAGAAAAAGAAGCTATGGAGGCTCTTGTGAATTACAATTGGCCTGGCAACATAAGAGAGCTTGAAAACCTTATAGAGCGTCTTGTGGTTATAAACAACAAAGACATTACAAAAGAAGACGTTTTGCTGGCTACCAAGATAAATTCTAATAAACTACAAACTGACATACCAAGCATTATAGAATCTACCGAAAAAGAGGCTATCAAAAAAGCTTTGGAAAAATGTGGTTATGTGAAGTCAAAAGCTGCAAAAATCCTAGGCCTCACATTAAGACAGTTAGACTACAGAATAAAAAAATACAACATACCTATAGAAAGGCTTTGATATGAAGCTTTTAAAAGATTATAGGGTCTTGTTTTTACTTTTAATAGTACCATACCTTTTTGTATTAAACCTTCCTTACGTGGGAGAAGAGGCAAACTGGGTTATACCATCTTTTGAGATGAGCTATTTCAAAGAATACGTACTTCAAACAATATACAAAGTACCTTATTATAGACCTCCTCTTTTTAACTATCCCACTATCGTATTTTCAAAGCTTTTTGGATGGGAATACGCCAAAGCTATCCAAAGGCTTCAGACTATAGCAATGACTATACTTACAGCTCTAAGCATAAGGTATGTGCTAAAAAGAGTTTACAAAGATGAAAAGCTTGGATGGTTTGGAGCTCTTATATATCTAAGCCTTGGGGATGTAATGATTCACGATGGATGGCTTGGATACGAAGATGGGGTTTACATAGGCTTTTCTTCTATGTCTATGCTGTTTACGATGTTTGGGGTGTATGAAGGGTCTTATATGTTTATATTTTTTGGATCAGCGCTTGCCACTGGGGCATTTTTGACCAAAGCCCTCACTTCTTTTGTTTATTTTTATGCTACTCTTATAATATCTTTTTACATACTAAAACCCAAAAAACTAAATATATATAAAACCGCTTTTATAAGCTCTATAGTGCCTTTGTTTTTCTTGATTCTTTGGTATGGTTTTGCTCCAAAATCAAACGTTAGCGAACATGGGATGCTATGGGATATAATAAACAAATTCAGATTTAAAGGTATAATACCTTATTTAAAGCAATTTTTTGGTTATCCTGTTCAATTTTGGTTAAATATGTCTTTAAACTCTTTGGTGTTTTTGTATTTGGCTTTTAAAAGAAAAGTAGATTTAGATATTTTAAAAACCGATAAGTTTTTATTAAACGCTTGGATAGTGGGGATTGTAAATTTTATACCCTATTGGCTTCCACCTTTTAGCGGTATAAGATACGCTGCTCCTTTGTACAGCATCTTTGCACTTTGCTTTAGTGTTATGCTGTATCCAAAGTTTAAGGATTTGATGTTAAAGTTTATATACTTTGCTATAGTGTTTAAGTTTGTAGCCCTTGGTATAGTCTTTCCCATATACTATGGACACATAAGAGAAAATACCAACAAGATAGCAAGAGAAGTTTACAACCTCACCATAAAAAAAGGCATACCTTTGTACTGTGATGATGATGGCTGGGTGGGTTTTTCGGTGATAGCAAATATAGATGTAAAAATACATAAACCTATCTTATATCCGCCAAAGGATCTAACGTATGGGTGTGTGTTTACAGCAAACTTATCAAAGTATAAGGATTTTAAGATAGTAAGAAATTATCAAAACTCAGACTATCTTGTATGTAAATTCTAAAGGTATCTATCCACCACATACTTTGCTATTCTAACACTTTCTGAAAAACCCCTATCCTCTGGATAATAGTATGTGGTATCAAGAGCGTATAAGTTGTTTGCTATGTTTATAGGCGGGAGTTTGTAAAGATAAAGCGGTTCATACACTCCTTGGGCATTTTTATATATGTTTATACTAAAAGCCAAAAAATCTTCGTCTTTTAGATCTTTGTTTATCTTTTTAAGATAACTTTTACAAAGCTCTTTTATATAAGCTTCATCTTTTTTAAGAAGTTCATGGTCTTTTGGAAGATAAAAAGGTATGTAGACTATGTTTGATTTTATATCTTTTCTTAAAGCGCTGTAGTTTATTATTCCTGGTATTTTTATATCCTCATCATTTATATTTATCCAAAAATGCTTTGAAAATGGTTTTCTTAGTTTTATAACCACACACATCACATCAAGGTATGTAAAATCTTTATACTTAGAGGCTATTTTTTCATCTGTTATAAGATGCTGAAGTATGTTGATAGGTATCGTGCTTATCACCTTGTCGTAGTTAAGCACTATATCTTTTATCTTTATACCTTTTAGAGTGTTATTTTCTATAAGGATTTTGTCAACGGGGCTGTTTAGATATATATTTGCTCCTTTTTCAAGAAGCGCTTTCCCTAAGCCATCTATTATCGTTTTTACTCCTCCTTCCACATATCCAAGGGATTCTTTGAATATATTATCCCTTGAAAGTCCCACTCTTTTTATCCTGTTCCATATCCAAGCTGCTGATATTTTGGTTTGATACTTATAAAACTTTAAAGAAAAAAGCTTATCCCACAAAACGCTGTAGGCTTTTTCTCCTATTATTGATTTTACCCAATCTATAGCGTATTTTTTGTCTAAACTACTCCAATCGTTAATTTTTGTGCTATAAAAAGCCAAAAAACCATACCTTAGTTTAGATATTATATCAAGCCCGTCAAACTTTAAAAGGCTTATAGGATCCCCAAAAGGCTGGAGTTTTTGCTTGTAATAAAATCCCATTGTGGTGTTTTTCCATTTTAAAAGATGATATATGTTTAGTTCTTTTAAAAGCTCAAAAAGTGCTAAATCTGTTTTACAAAAAAAGTGATAGTATTTTTCTATAATATCCCCATCAAAGTTAAAGGATGCGCTCATACCTCCCAATACGTTATCTTTTTCATATATATCAACACTGTAGCCTTTTTTAAGGGCATAATAACCAGCTGCAAGACCCATGGGTCCACCGCCTATTATGGCTATTTTCATTAAAACTCCAAAACCACTTTAGAATATATAGGGTGAGTAAAAGTCTCTTCAATGGCTTTTCCAAAAGGAGTGGGTTTTACATTGAAAATATTTGGCCAGTCTATAACCTCAAATATATCACCTGCTACAAGAGCCTTTAGTTGGTCTACGGTAAAAGGCGGATCTGGGTCAAAAATCCCCCATATGTATAAAAGCGTATAAAAAAGCCAGTACGGGATGTTTAAAATAAGAGTTTTTGATTTTGTATATTTTTTAATGGCTTTTATTATATCTGTATAATATACCTTTTCAATGCCAGTAATATCGTATATACCTTCTTTTCTTGTTTGAATGCAGTCTATTATGATGTTGCAAAAATCTTTTACATAAAGGGGCTGTCTTATATACTTTCCGTCTCCTGGTATTGGAAATATAGGAACTCTTTTCATAAATCTTGAAAGCCATCCAAGATGTTTTCTATCAAACCATCCAAACATAAGGGTCGGTCTTAAGACAACATTTTTTATACCAGATTCTAATACCATTTTCTCTTGGTCTTTTTTGGTTTGTGTATAAAAATCATCGGCCACAGAGTTTACCACCGAAGAGCTTATATGTACTATATATTCTATGTTGTACTTCTTACAGGCTTTTAAAACATTTTCTGTAGATTTTATGGTATTTTTGTAAAATGGTTCATAGGTTTTTGCTCCTATCTGAGCTTGGAGCATCACTACCACATCTGCCCCTTCTATAGATCTTTCCCAATCTCCTTCTTCTGATAAATCCCCATAAACTGCCACCACATCTTTATGAAGGGATTTTAATATATCTAAATTCTTCTTATGTTTATCTATAACCACTATATTTGAATACCCTGCTTCTTTAAGAAAGGCTACAAGATTTTGGCCTACAAGCCCAGCGCCACCTGGAAGGACTATCTTTTTATCTTTTTCCATATGAAAATTATATCAACTTTCGTTTTTTATTATTACATTTATCGTCTGATATGGTATTTCTATGTTTTCTTCCTCAAATCGCTTTTTTATGGCTTTTATAAGCTCATGAATTATAAGGTATTGGTTTAGGAATTCTTTTGCTTTTACAACTAGGCTTAAATCTATGCCAGAACTACCAAAAGACCTGTATCTTACGACTGGCTCATAGGTTTTGTCTGCACCCTCTACTTTGTTTACAACCTCTTTTGCTGTTTCTATAAGAAGCTTTTCTACTCTTTCAAGATCTTCTTTATAACCTACAGAAAAAGAAAACACCACTGCCATGTTCTCATATGGAAGGTGATAGTTTGTAATTACAGAAGATGTGAGTTTTGAGTTTGGTACCACTATAACGTTTCCAGAAAGAGTTCTTATGTGGGTGGTACGCCAATATATATCTTCTACATATCCCTCGTACACATCAAACTTTATGTAATCCCCTACTCTTATATTTTTACTAACTAGTATATAAAACCCAGATAAGAAGTTTGATAGGGTATCTTGAAGAGCAAGACCTATTACTACGGTGCCAACTCCTAAGGTTGTAATGAGTGGGGTTATGGAAAGCCCTATACTTTGAAAAGCTATAAAAAGCCCGATAATGGAAACAAATGCCACTATTGAAGCTTTTAACATAGAAAAAGGTACTTCATTGGTTTTAGACTTTATGTATAAGGCTATTATCTCTCCTATAATGTTTGAAAGTATATAAAAACCGATAAAAATAAGACCAAATAGTATAGTCCTATCTATTACATGATGAGCTTTTTTTGTGATGTAAAGATAATCAGAAGATAGATAAGCTCCTAAGAAAGTGCTCCAAAGTCCTATGAGAAACGGGCTTATGCTTATTTTGTTGGTGGTTTTAAAGCTTTTAAAAACGGTATTTAGAAATACTCCTATTAAAAACCCTATACCAAAGAATAAAATACTGTAAAAACCAAACACCACTAAACCGTATTCTTCTCTACTTTTAAAAATGTGACCCAGGAACTCTAACCTTAGATGTCTGGTGATTGTTATTTTGTCCATACTAAAAATATACTATGGTGGTACCAGGTCCACCTTCTTTTGGATAGGCATCTCTGTAGAATACAACGTAAGAAGATGACGAAAGATAGTCTGATACAGCTTTCTTAAGTACCCCAACACCGTGTATTACTTTTGCCATTTTAACTCCACTTGCAAAAGCGCTATCTAAAAATTTATCAAGTTTACTTATAGCTTCTTCTACTGAAAGCCCGGTTAAATTTATCTCTGGCATACCGGCTTTTTTGTTTTCAAACCTTTCTATGCTTATATTTGTAGTGTGAGTTCTTGGTATTTTGGTGGTTTTTGAAAGATCTTTTAGCTTTATCCAAGCCTTTATATCCCCAAACATCACTTGAGCTTTGTCTTGCCTTATTTCTAAAACCCTACCTTTTCCACCCATAAACTCTACCCAATCTCCTACTTCTATTTGCTGCTCTTCTTCTTTTTCAAACTTTTTTAACTCTTCTTGCTTTTGTTTTATAAAATCTTTTAAACTAGCTTTTTCTTTAAGACCAACCAAAAATTCCTGAGCTTCTTTCTTAAGTTGTTCCAAATAGTTTTGAGCCTCTTTTGCGGCATTTTTCCATGCATCTTCTTTGGCTTTTTCCATCTCTTCTACGAGAGATTCGTATTTTCTTTTTAAAAGTTCAAGCTCCTCTCTATGTTTTTCCAATATTTCCATTTTGTCTTGGTATTCTCTGACAAGTCTATTTAAGTTTTCCATAACACCTTGGTATTCCAAAGTATTCTCTCCAAGAAGTTTTTGGGCTTCTAAAATAACTTCCTTTGGTATCCCAAACCTTTTAGCCACTTCTATACCCATGCTTTCTCCAATGGTGCCGTAAAGCACTTTGTAAAGAGGTCTTAAGGTATCCCTATCAAACATCAACGTAGCCGGTTCGTAATAATCAGAGTTTACAGCCCAAAGCTTTATGGGTGTGTGATGAGTGGAAACCACTACAAAAGCGTTTAACTTCTTTATATAATCAAGGATTGCTATACCAAGAGCAGAACCCTCCAGTGGGTCTGTGCCAGCTCCTAATTCGTCTATCAATATCAGCGTTTTTTCTGTGGATCTTTGTAAAATCTCCGAGATATTTTTTATATGAGAAGAAAAAGTCGATAAAGACTGTGATATGTCTTGTTCATCTCCTATATCCACAAAAATATTGTCAAAAATAGGCAGTTTGCTATTAGGTGAGGCAGGTATAGGTATAGCGTGTAAAAACATGATATAACTAAGTCCAAGGGTTTTTAGGAAAACGGTTTTTCCGCCAGTGTTTGGCCCTGTAAGCACAAGCCCTTTTTTGTCTTTTAAAATTATATCCACTGGAATAGGATTTTGAGATAAAATTGTCATAATTGGATTTCTTGCTTCTAAAAGCTCTATACAATCGCCAATAGAAGGTAATGAGCACTCGTATTCTATGCCAAAGGATGCTTTTGCCATCAGAATATCTATTTTAACAAGCGTATTGAAAGATTCTAAAAGTCTATTTGCCCTTTCTCTTATAAATGAAGTGAGTTTTTTTAATACAAGATGTATCTCTTTTTCTTCCTCTATTCTTAAAACTGCAAGCTTGTTGTTTAAATCCACCACTATCTGGGGCTCTAAATATGTGGTAAAACCAGAAGAAGAAACACCGTGCACTATCCCCACTATCCTTTTGACGCTTTGGGTTTTTACAGGCACCACATATCTATTTTGTCTTACTGTGATAAGCTTTTCAGAAAATAAAATATCGCTATCGGGTCTTTGGAAAAGAGCTTCTAGTTTCTCCGTGATAGTTTTTTCTACTTGCTTTATCTCTTTTCTTATCTCAAAAAGATCCCTAGAGGCTTCTGATTTTACAACACCAGAATTGTCTATGGCTCTTTCTATTTCAGCTTCTAAGGTTTGAAACGTACCTAAATCTTTTAGTATTTTATTGAATAAATCGCACCTATCTAAGGCATCCACTAAAAATTTTCTTACATCTTTTATAATTTTTAAAACTTTGTATATGCTAAGTATTTCGTCTATTCCTAAAACACTTTCTTCTATCATTGCTTTTTTTAGGCTTTTAGAAATATCATCAAAGCTATATAATATGTTTTCTCTTTGTCTTAAAAGCCTCATAAAACATTCAACAAGCTTTTGTTCTTGTAAAAGTTCCTCTTTTGGGATAGGTTTTATATTTTCTATATACTCTAAACTTGCTACAGAATGGGTCCTTATCTTAAGGTTTTCTTTTATCTTGTGAAACTCTAACTTCTTAAGCTCATATTCTCTCATATTTAATATAATAACATCAACTTTGCTCTGTGCTTAACATATAACCTCTTCCTCTTATGGTGAGGATAAGCTTTGGGGGTTTATCTTCTAGTTTGTTACGGATATTTTTTATATAGACATCTACGATGTTTGAATCGTAATCGGAGGCTATGCCCCATACTTTGTTTAAAAGCACTTCTCTTCTTATGGTTTTGTTTGGGTTTTGAGCTAAAACTTTTAAAAGCTCAAACTCTTTTGGTGTAAGGTTTATAGCTTTTCCTTTATAAAATACCTTAAAATCTTTTAAATCCATTGTGAGGTCTTTTAAAACTATCTTTTCTTCTTGCACTTTGTTATAACGTCTTAAAACGGTTTTTACCCTCATTATGAGTTCTTTAAAAGAAAAGGGCTTTGTGATGTAATCGTCTGCTCCTGCTTCAAGGCCCTCTAGCTTATCCTCTAGCTGAGATTTTGCCGTTAGCATAATAATGGGGATTTCACTTTGAAGTCTTAACTGTTTACATACTTTTACACCGTCTATTTTGGGAATTACAACATCGAGAATTATGATATCGTAGCTGTTTGTTTTTGCCTTTTGAAGAGCCTGAAAGCCGTCTTTTGCTATATCTACTTCAAATCCTTCGTGTCTAAACCCCTTTTCTAACGTTTCTAGTAAAAGCTCATCATCTTCTACTATAAGAGCTTTAAGGCTCATAAGCTTATATGAGGTTCTAGACTAAACCAACTATCGCAAGAGCACTTTGGAGAATAATTTTTAAAAGTATTACCACAATCTTTACATTTCCATAGTTTTAGGTTTTTAAAAACAATATCAAACCCCTCTTTTTGGGATTGGTCTTGATAAGCTTTTAGGAGAAAATCTACAACTTCGTTGCTGGTATCTGCTAAAACCTTTATCTTTTGAGGAGCCCCTATATGTATAAAAAATATACTAAGCACATCTTTTGAAGCGCTTTTTTCTATGTTTGTACTCATCAAGTAAACGGCTCTTTCTGGCAATGAGCATCCCACCAACAAAATCTTATCTTGCAAGTTTAACTGGCTTAAGCTGTCTATTGTCTTTGAGGCATCTTTTGTTTTTTCTTGGGCTAAAAGCTCTGATACATATAAAAATCCTGTTATTTCGTTTTTTGTATCATCAAAGGCATCTTCTAGCTCATTTAGGCATTTTGTTTTATCTTCTATGTTTAAAGCGTTTAAACTCTTTATGGTGTTTAATATATCTTTTTGATAGGGTTTTTCAGATCTAGGTGTTAGTTTTAAAACTTGGTTTTGAGCATCGTATGCCCCTTGGTAATCTTTTATATCAAAAAGTATATCTCTTTTTAGCTGAAAAGCCGGATACTTTTCTTCAATATTATCTAAAATTCTTATAGCTTCTTGAGGGTTTTCAATCCTTAGAGATTTTGCCTTTTCAAATTCACTGTACATATCTGTATCGTAGTTGGGTGTTTGTTTTAATATATTTGCTAGTATAAAGTAAAGGGGTTTGATATCTTTTATGATGTCTAAGTTTGTTTTTGGCTTTTGATATTTTGAAAAAAATGCAGCTTTTGATATGTTAAAAATATTTGATAGCTTTGAACTTAGGTTTCTCTCTCTAAAAGAAAATATCAAAGTAGGTATTATAAAACCTATGAAAGTAAAGCTAAGCACCAACACAAACAAAGGTACTTTAAACGTATAGGTTAGGAAGTATACATTCACATCGTACATGTGTTGGGCTATAAATACAATGAAAAATATTATTAAAAGCCCCAAAAATAAAATTTTTAGAATGTTTACAAACTTCATAAGCTTACCCTCTCTGCATTTGACCAAAGCCAGTCAAGGTTGTAATACTCTCTAGCCTCTTTGGTTTGTATATGCACTATAATATCTAGCAAATCTATCAATATCCATTGAGCATGTTCGTTTAAACCTTCTACGTGGTCTATGTTAATGTCTCTATTTTTTAGCTCTTTTTCCAAATGTTCTGCTAAAGCTTTTGCATGAACGCTTGAATTGGCAGTAGCTATTATAAAATAATCGGCTATATTCGTGTGTTTTCTAACGTCTAAAACCGATATATCTTCTGCTTTTTTATCTTCCAACAACGTTTTTATAAGTTTAAGCTTATCCATTTGTTTCTTTTATTATTCTCTCCAGTTTTGATACGTAAGGTGTATTGCCAAATATTTTTTTATACTTTTCAAAGTATTCTAAACCTTCTTTTCTTGATTTTTTTGCTAAATCTTCCCATCTTTTTATCTGAAGTTTCCAGAATTTTATACGTTTTTCTATAAATGGTTTGTCTTGGGCTTTTGCATGACGAAGCTTGTCTTCATCTTTTTTTAGCATATCCTTATACTTATCTTCATACCTTTTAGCTTGTTTTGGTACTAGTAAAAGATTTTTTATTAGCCTGTAGTAGGTTTTTGTTTTGGATATATACTGCGTGTCGTTTATTAGCATGTCTTTGTAGCGTTCGGCAGCCGGATAGTAAAAACCGTAATCTTCGTAAAATTTTGCTATAAGCTCATCGTGTTTTGCTATTTTTTGTCTGGCTTTATCTATAAGGGCTCTTACATCCGAGTCGTAAGGATTGTTTGGGTATTTGCTCAGAAATTCCTTTGCCAAGTCTATAGCTTTGTAAGTGTAGGTTTGGTCTCTGTAAGCGTCCGGAGCTATTTTATAATAGCTTTTTATAAGCATGTATGTGGCCTGAGGGGCTTCTGGAGAGTTTGGATAATAGTATAAAAAGCTTTCAAGGTATATGATGGCATTTGTATAATCATGGTCAAGATAATAGCTTTTGGCCAGCATAAACCTAGCTCTTTCTATTTGCTCTGGGGTAAGGTTTTCAAGGTATTTTAAAGCTCTTTTTAGGTTTTCTTCCGCAGAAGAGTAATCTCCGTTTGTAAAAGCTTCCGAGCCTTTGATATATCCGTTTATAGCCCTTTGCTCCCTTTCTTTCTGGGTTACCTTAGCACATGAGCTAACCATCAAAGAAGCTCCCAAAATCACCATAGAAAGAGTAAACACTTTAAAGTATTTTTTCATATAGATATTATACCACTCCAAAGCATTTTTTAAAAATCTAAAAGCTTTCTATCAAAACGCCTGTTCTTTTTGCCTCTTCAAAGATTGGTTTATTATCTCTGTTTTTGGCTTTTATTAAAACATCAACGCTCCTTTCTATACCTTTTAACTCAAGCTTTGCCAAAAAATCAATCTCTTGATTAAGAGAAACCTCCTTTTGGGTTTCTATGAAAATATCTATATCACCACCTTTTTTTGTTAAGTCTACCCTGCTACCAAATATATAAACCTTTGCATCTTCCCCAAATATCTCAATTGCCACTTCTTTTATAATCTCTATCTCTTCATCTTTAAGCCTTATTCGTCTATCCATATATTTATTTTATAGTTTTTAAAAGCAAAAAACTAATTTATACACCCAAAACTAAGAAGGGAGAGATTACCCAACTCAAAACCATCGTAGAGTAGCGTTGGTCTTTGGCAAGCACCTATAAAGTAAAAAAGCGGTATAAAATGCTCTATAGTAGGGTGGGCGATATTGGCGTATCTATGATGTTTGAAGTTTTTTAGGCTTTTGATATCATGGTTTAAAACTGCGTTTTTTATAAAATCGTGAAACTCGTAAGCCCAATCTTCTGTAGTATCTTTTATAAGCATTAGATTGTGTATGGCACCCCCACTAAACAAAATGCTTGCTTCATCTTTAAAGTGCGATAATTTCTCACCAAAATCTATATAAAAATCGAGATCTTTACCAATGGGTATGCTAATTTGTACTATAGGTAAAGAGGCGTCTTTTAGCATGTGATAGAGCAAAGCCCATGCTCCATGGTCTAAACCTCTTTTGGTTTTTGCCAAGTGAAGCTTAGAAGATATACTATCTACGATGTTTTTATCGGTAAAAGCCTTGTAATCTATAGAATAAAGCTCTTTTGGAAAGCCGTAAAAATCATACATTATAGGATAAGGGTTTTCGCTTATCATAGGTTCTTCTGTAAGCCAATGAGAAGATAGTACTATGATGTATTTTGAAGATTTTATCCGTTTTTCTTGGTTTTTTAACATCTTTGTAAAATCGTTGTTTTCCAATAAAAGCATGGGAGACCCATGCGATATAAAATATATCATATAAAGTTTTATAAGCTTGGGGGTATCTTTATGGGGTTGTTCATCTTCTTTTCTAACTCTGGGTCTGGTGCCATAGCGTAAACCCCGTAGCAGTATTTACCAAGATCCACCATACGCCCTACTTTTACACCAACGTCTTCTAACGCAAGGCCAAGCTCCCATTCGGAAGGTACTTCTTCTTTTGGTGGACCTTTATCTCTATCCTCTTTTTTCCATTCTACAATACCTATCAAACCACCTGGTTTTAATACTCTTAAAAGCTCGGATAAAAACTCACCGGGATTCGTAAGCTCATGAAATACAAAAGCCATATATGCAAAATCTATTATTTGATCGGGAAGTGGAATTTTATTTTCTTCAGATTGAAGCACTACTACGTTTTGAAGACAAAGCTTTTCTACCTTGTTTTTTGCATACTCCACCGCCGCCGGCTGAGAGTCTATGGCATAAACTTTTCCCTCTGGGCCTACCATCTTGCTAAGGTAAGGAAGATAAAAACCAGCTCCTGTGCCCACATCGAGCACTTTATAACCTGGTTTAAGGCCAAACTGTTTTAGAGTTTTCTCTGGGTCAAAAAGCTCAAGACGCTCTTCGTTGTCAAGACGATGTAAATGTTCTGGATTAAACTTGTGCATGAGCCACTCCTTTTTTAAGAAATAAAATTTGTTCGTTTGCTTTTTTCATGGCGTATCTTAAAGAGTCGTTAAAAGAATTACCTTCAATATAGTTTCCTGCTATAAAAACACCTTTGTTCATATTCTCTATATCCTTTACGGTGTTTATAAATTTCTCGTAGCCTATGTTGTATTGAGGTATGGCTTTTTTCCATTTTTTGAAATAATATTTTTCAAAATCCTCTATACCAAGTATTTGCTTTAACTCCTTCTTTACTTGTGAAATGATCTTTTCCTCTGGCCAATCTGCTACATCTTTTCTTCTTTCACCGCCTACATATATAGTGATAATGTTTTCATCTTCTTTGCAGATTTTAAATAGATTGCTTGAAAAAAGTGCTCCAAGCATGATGGTATTTTCTTTTCTTGGTATTAAAAACCCAAAACCCTTTGGAAGAGGATGTTTTACGATAGCGCTTATCACTATAACAGGTGCATACTCTATCTGGTCTAACTCCGCAGACATGCTCCAAGTGAGATTTCTAAGAAGATAAGATGCACTGTAGGCTGGTGTGGCTATGAGTATAGATTTTGTTTGAATTTTACCGCTTTTAGTATCTATAGTATATATATCGTCTTTTTTAGTGATTTTAAGTGCCACATTTTCCAAAGATATATCTATGCCAGAGGCCATTTTTTCTAAAAATGTTAAAAGCCCACCTTCAAAAGATGTGATCTCACCTTGAGGGCCAAGGGCTTTTTTCTTCATAGAACCTTTTATGATAGACCCATATTCATCTTCTAAGGCTTTTACCCTTCTAACGGCGTATTTGGCAGACAATTTGTCTGGGTCTCCAGCGTATATACCGCATACAAAGGGTTCTACTATCTTATCCAAAAACTCTTTGCCAAGACGCCTTGTTACAAAATCGCTTATACTTTCTTTGGGATCGTCTTTTGGTGGTATAAATGGTTCTCTTAAAAGCCTGATTTTACCAAATATAGAAAAAAAATCAGAGGTTAAAAACTCAATCGGGTTTGATGGCATTTTCTTAAGCTGACCGTTTAAATATACGTACCTTGTGTTGGCGTGCTCTTTTAGTGGATGTAGAGGCTTTAAATTTAGTTCTTTGGCAAAAGCCATAAATTCTTCTTGACCAAGCACAGATTGCACGCCAAGCTCTATGATACGTCCATCTTCTCTCAAAGTATGGGTAGAACCACCTATGTGAGGCTCTTTTTCTATAACAAGAGGATCAAAACCAGCTTTTTTAAGCGTATAAGCTGCTACTATTCCACTAACGCCTGCACCTATTACAACGGCATCTTTCATTTAAAAGGTACTCCCGTTAAAGGAGATGATGGGACTGCATATGTTCTTTTTGGCATTCTACCGGCTAAATAAGACATTCTACCGGCTATCCAGGCGTGTTTCATAGCTTTTGCCATCAAAATAGGATTTTGAGCTTCTGCCAAGGCTGTGTTTGTTAGTACCGCATCTGCTCCAAGCTCAAAAACGATAGGAATATCGGCAGCACTTCCTATACCAGCATCTACTATTACAGGCACAGATACAGCCTCTTTTATAAACATAATGTTGTATCTGTTTTGAACACCAAGACCAGAACCTATAGGGCTTGCCAGTGGCATAACCGCTACACATCCAATATCTTCAAGCTTTTTAGCAGCTATAGGATCGTCAAATATGTATGGTAGCACCTTGAATCCTTCTTTTACAAGCACTTTAGCTGCTTCTAGAGTTTGTTCCATATCTGGGTATAGGGTTTTTTGATCTCCTATCACCTCTAATTTTATCCAATCTATACCAGTGGCTTCTCTTGCAAGCATAGCTGTGTTTATAGCATCTTTTGCCGTATAACAACCAGCGGTGTTTGGAAGTATGAGGTATTTGTTTGGGTCTATGTAATCAAGGAGATTTTCTTTTGTCCTGTCTGTGATATTTACCCTTCTTACAGCTACCGTTATTACTTCAGCACCAGATGCTTCTAATACTTCTTTGTTTTCTTGAAAGCTTTTAAACTTACCAGAACCTATAAACAGCCTAGATTTAAACTCTCTTCCAGCTATTACCAAAGGATCAAAAGACATGAGATCTTCCATTTAACCGCCTCCTACCAACTCTATAATCTCAACACAATCGCCATCTTTTATGAAGACTTCTTGATACTTGGATTTTGGTACGATGTCTTCGTTGACGGCAACAGCAAGACCAACAGGCCTTAGTTTTACTCCAAAAGTTTCTATAAGCTCCAAAATGTTTATGGGCTTTTCAAAATCAAAATATTCACCGTTAACCTTGATACGCACATTAAAAATTTAATTAAAAAACTTATCTTATGTATGATGAAAACATTATTACATCCACAAACTCCCCAGCAGGTATTTCGTTTACACCCTTTGGTACCAATATATAACAATTGGCGCTTCTAAACTCTGTAAGCATGTGAGAACCTTGCTTAGGAAGAGCCTCCACCAAAAGCTCTTGTTCTAAATTTAATATACCTCTTAAGAACTCAAGTCTATCTGAAGATTTTCTTTTTATTGGGGCTATTAGTTTCGCTCTCATGAAAGGTTTTATAATATCTTTGTATCCCATCATCTTTTTGATAGAAGGTCTTACAAATATATCAAAGTTTATAACACAAGATACTGGGTTTCCCGGAAGTCCAAAAAACAGCTTATCGCCTTTTGTAGCAAACACAATAGGTTTTCCAGGCTTTATAGCTACTTTGTGAAATTTTACATCAAAACCTAACTCTTTTACCGCTTCTTTCGTAAAATCTTTATCGCTTACAGATACTCCACCAGTGGATATAAGAATATCAAACTCCTCTATGCGGTTTAAGGCGTTTTTTATTGATTCTTTGTCATCTTTTATTATACCTAAAAATGTTGGTTTTACACCCATGCTTTCCAAAAGTCCCATTATGCTTATATGGTTTGAGCTTCTTATTTGAGCATCGCTTGTTTTTTCTTGTCCTACATCTAAGACCTCATCCCCGGTGACAAAAATACCAACCCTTGGCATTCTAAACACATCAAATGTAACTATATTCTGAGAAGCCAAAATACCAAGCTCGTATCCTCTTAGTACTTTGCCAGATTCAAGCAATAAATCGCCTTTTTTGATATCTTCACCTATTCTTCTTATGTTTGATCCTTTTTCTTTATAAGCTAAAATCTCTACCTCATCGGCGTTTACTTTTGTGAGTTCAAGCTCTATCACAGTATCCGCCCCTTGTGGTATAGGAGCACCTGTGTATATCTTAACAGCTTCTCCTTTTTTAATAGGTATTGGTTTTGCTCCAGCTGATACTTCCCCAGCTATCTTTAGCTTTACCGGCAGTGCGTTTTTCAAAGGCAATAAATCTTCATTTAAAAGCGCAAAACCATCCATCGCCGCATTATCAAAGCTTGGTATGTTTTCTTTGGCGTAGATGTCTTTAAAAAGCACTCTATTTAGTGCTTGATCTAAAAATATGCGCTCATCATCCAAAGTTTTTGTATTGTTTAAAATAATCCTTAAAGCCTCTTCAAAATCTATCATAATTTTATTTTAGCATTGTTTTACCCTTTTCATGCAAATTTTATAGGCTTTTAGTATAATATACCAAATGAACTTTTTAAAAGAGATAAAAGAATTAATAATCATCGTAATAGTGGTGATTTTTTTAAGGGCTTTTGTGGTGGAGGCTTTCAATATACCATCTGGTTCTATGAAGCCAACCCTTGATGTGGGGGATTTTGTGCTTGTAAATAGATTGGCTTATGAGATATCACAGCCAAAAAGAGGGGATATAGTGGTTTTCAAGTGGCCTGTTAATCCAAATATAGATTTTATAAAAAGGATAATAGGTGTTCCAGGAGATCACATAGTAGTAAAAGGTCAAACCCTTTATATAAACGGCAAAGAGATAAAATGGCAATTTGTAAAACAAACTGATAGAAAACTCATTTACTATGAATATCTTCCAATAGGTGATGGGAAGTTTAGAAAACATCTTATAGCTATTTACAAACATCCTTTTGTGCCAAGAAGAAACGTAGATGTAGTGGTCCCGCCTGGAGATTATTTTGTAATGGGAGACAACAGAGACAACTCAGAAGACAGCAGGTATTGGGGCTTTGTACCAAGGAAAGACCTAATAGGCGATGCTTTTGTTATATACTTCTCTGGTCATGTCCCATCTCTTACCACCGCCGAAAATAGCCCCCTCATTGGTCTAAGACAGCTATTTTTAGCCCTTATAAGCCCTAGGATAGATAGAATAGGTATGCAACTAATGAGGAGATAATCATGAGAAGAGAACTAATTTTTGACAACTTACACAACAATATATGTGATTTTACAAAGATAGAAAATGGTACTATTGATGTTTCAAGTTATGATTACGTAGAGCCTGTTGGTATAGCTATGCTAAAAGCTATAAAACAAGAGATAGAAGATGTTGAGATTAAATCAGATCCAAATTCACGCTTTTATTCGTATTTTAAAACGTTAAATGAAGCTCATTACGATGAAAGTAGAACTTACATTCCTTTAGAGGTTGTAAAGAGTGGTAATCTAGATATTAGTAGAGATAGATTGGCAAAAAAGATAATGAGTGATTTTAAAGACTTGAGAAATGAAGACAAAAAAGATTTGAAGAGTTATTTAGATTACATGGTAGGAGAGATATTACACAATGCCATTCAACACTCACTTAGTCCTATTGGAGCTATAATTACTGGTCAATACTTCCCAGCCCAGAGAAGATTGCAAATAGTTGTAGTAGATAGAGGAGTAGGATTTTTACACAATATACAAAGGCGATATCAAGTAAATACGGAACAAGATGCGATTTTAAAAGCTCTTGAAAAAGGTGTTAGTAGCCCACTGGCAAAAATAAATACTTATTATTCTCAAAATAATAATGTTGGATACGGACTTTATGCTCTAAAAACGATAATAGAAAAGACAAACGGAAAACTAATGATAATTTCCAACAACGGCATGGTAAGATTGGACAGAGATAACCATTTAACTGTATAAGAGTTTCAAAATACAAACTGGAAAGGATCAATAGTAGCTTTTGAATTTTTTGAAGATGAAATAGAATTCTCTAAAGATGAGTTTTTCAAAATATATATATGGGATCAGGATGAAGAAGTGCTTTGAGCCATTTTCTTACTGTAAGATATCACCCAATTTAGGGTACCACGGATAAAATCTTTGGCGTTTATAAGTTTAATATTTTGTTTTATGAAATCTACCCCATTTTTTCTAACGAATACCCCTACTATTTCGTCCCCAAACCCTTGTGTAATAAGTTCAACGCCCTCAAAATCCAAAATAATTTTCACATTTTTTTCTAAGAGCTCTTCCATCATTTTCCTTACTATAACTCCGGTTTCTCTTGCAGTCAAAGAGTCCAGTTCAGGAAATAACTCTTTAAGTTTTATAACAGCCGTATCATGTATTTCATCATTTCTAATCTCTTGCTCTGTAGTCTCAACATCACTCTTCATAATCTCTCCTAAAAAAAACACTATAATAATTTATTATATATATTTTTGAAAAATTTACAACTATAGAGCGATAACATCGCATTTCAGAGCTAAAGAACAGACAAAGCCACCCAAAACTATGAGAAATGCTAAAGCACACTATAGAGCGATAACATCGCATTTTACTATTGCGTGGCATACTTGTTTTGCGTGGTAGACTTGTCGGGAATTGACGAGGGAACAGGCACTGGTAGTGTAAGAAATGCTTACAGCACACTACGATGTAAGAAATGCCGTTGACACACTTAAATAACCATATTATAAACCTTTTGCTCTAAAGATTTTTTGTAGTCTTCGAGCTTTTTAGAAAGAGATTCGTATTTTATAGATAAAATCCTAATGGCTAAAAGAGCGGCATTGTAGGCGTTTCCAATGGCTACTGTGGCTACTGGTATACCTTTTGGCATCTGGACTATGGAGTACAAAGAATCAACACCGTTTAGATGCTTTGTTGGTATCGGGACGCCTATAACTGGAAGTGTAGTGATGGATGCCACCATACCAGGCAAATGAGCAGCACCTCCAGCCCCTGCTATTATCAGTTCTATGCCCCTTTCTTTTGCGCTTTTGGCATATTCATACATCAAATCTGGGGTTCTATGAGCGGATACCACCTTTTTCTCGTAAGGGACTTCAAACTCCTCAAGCAAATCCGCCGCTTCTTTCATATATTCCCAATCCGATGAGCTTCCCATTATTATACCTATCATTCTAAATATTATAAATGCTATAATAAAAAGATGTTTAGCAAGAGAATTAAGCTTTTAAAAGCCTACAAAACCGAGACAACACCTTGTCATATAAAACTCTCTTCCAACGAAAACCCTTTTGATTTGGAGGAGTCTGTAAAGTTAGAGCTTTTAGAGGTTATAAAAAATATAGAGTTTAACAGATATCCAGATCCTCATGCTACAAAACTAAGGCAAACTCTATCCAAGCTTTATGAGGTAGAACCAGAAAACATAATGGTTTGCAACGGCTCAGATGAAGCCATCCAATATCTTATGCTTGGTATAGGAGAACTTGATGAAGGAGTATTGATACCGCGTCCTACGTTTCCCATGTATGAGGTTATAGCAAACGCTTTGGGAAAGCCCATATACGATGTTGATTTGGATGAAAATTTTCAAATGAACAAACAAACACTTCAAAAAGCCCTTGAGAAAAAACCCTCTATCGCTTTCATATCAAATCCAAACAACCCCACCGGAAACTTGTTTAGGGATGAAGATATAGCACTTATAAGAAAACATACTTTTACCGTCGTAGATGAAGCTTATTATGATTTTTGTGGTAAAACTTATATAAAAGATGCTATAAAAGATGACAACATGGCGGTTATGAGAACTTTATCCAAAATAGGCCTTGCATCTTTGAGAGTTGGGGCTTTGATAGGCACAAAAGAGTTTATAAGAGAAATATCCAAACTAAAGATGCCTTTTAACGTATCCTACACATCCCAAGCTATGGCAGATTATATTATTTCAAACCACATAGATAACATCAAAAACCAAATAAAAGTTTTAATAGATGAAAGACATAGACTAAAAGAAGCCCTTTCTGATATAAAAGGTATAAAAGTGTATGATTCTTGTGCAAACTTTTTCCTAATAAAAGTAAACGATGCAGATTTTATTCATAAAAGCCTAATACAAAAAGGTATTTTGACAAGAAACATATCTTACCTTCCAAACCTTGAAAATCATATAAGGATAAGTATCGGTAAAAAAGAAGAAAACGACGCTCTTATAAACGCTTTAAAAGAAATAGCTCAACAAGTCTACCTATGAGTGAAGAATGCCCGGTTAGTATAACGTTAAATATATTAAACGGCAAATGGAAACTTCTTATTATAAAGGAACTGCTTACAGGTAAAAAGCGCTTTTCGGAACTAAAAAAGTCTATGCCAGAAGTAACTCAAAAAATGCTTACCAAACAACTAAGAGAGTTAGAATATTATGGTCTCATAGAGAGAAAAATATATCCTGAAATCCCCCCAAAAGTAGAGTACTTTCTTACACCTCTTGGAGAGAGTTTAAAACCTGTCTTAGATGTATTGCATCAATGGGGTGAAGAGTATAGAGCGACAACTTCGCATTTCAAAGCTAACGAACAGGCATAGGCTTTCAGAAGTGCAGAGAACGGCCCTAGAGAACGGCCCTAGAGAACGGCCCTTTGGCACACTATTAAAAACTATAAAAACTTCTTCAAACTTCTGGTAAAATAATATAACTTCAGGAGAGGTGGCTGAGTGGCCGAAAGCGGGTGATTTGAAATCATCAGTGGGTTCACGCCCACCGGGGGTTCGAATCCCTCCCTCTCCGCCATAAAATCCTGCTTAATATATCAACATAAAGCTTTTTCTGATATAATGAATAGGTTATGGAAAAACTGGTTATAGTTGGTGCTCAATGGGGTGATGAAGGTAAAGGCAAGATAGTGGATTTGCTATCCAAAGACTATGAAACGGCTGTGAGATATCAAGGTGGAAACAACGCAGGTCATACTGTTATAGTAGAAGGCAAAAAATATATCCTTCATCTTGTGCCCACTAGCATACTTCATAAGCATACAAAAGGCATAATAGCCCAAGGTATGGTTATAGACCTTGAAGTGTTAAGTAAAGAGATAAAAGATCTTGAGGTTTTGGATATTGAGAATAGACTTTTTATAAGCGATAGAGCACATATAATCCTTCCTTATCATAAAATTTTAGATAGGCTTTTTGAAAAAAAATCAAACATAGGCACAACTTTAAAAGGTATAGGCCCTACATATATGATGAAATACGCCAGAAAAGGCATAAGGATGGTAGATTTAAAAGATGAAGATATATTTTTCAATAGGCTTGAAGAAAATCTTGAATTCACAAAAGAACTATGTGAAAAGGTATATAACGAAAGGTTTGAGCTAAACAAAGATGAAGTTGCAGAAGATATTTTTAGGCTTTTTAAACCTATAGAAAAAAATATTAAAAATACTTTTAAAATTATACAAACCTCAAAAAGCGTAATATTTGAAGGGGCTCAAGGAGTTATGCTTGATATAGACATAGGTACATACCCTTATGTAACTTCTTCCAACTCATCAACGCTTGGTCTTTCAAACGGCACAGGACTTCATCCAAAATATTTCACCGATGCTAAGTTTGTGGGTGTTTCAAAAGCTTACACTACAAGGGTAGGAGCCGGTCCTTTTCCTACAGAGCTAAAAGATGAGATAGGAGATGCTTTAAGAGATTTTGGGCATGAGTATGGTTCTACCACCGGAAGGCCAAGAAGATGTGGGTGGCTTGATTTGGTGGCCTTGAAATACGCTTGCGATACCAACGGCTTTGATGAAATAATACTTACAAAACTAGATGTCTTAGACATTTTTGATGAGATAAAAGTTTGCATAGCTTATGAAAACTTTGAAGATTTTCCGTCTTCTTTGAAAGATATGGAAAACGCAAGGCCTATTTATAAGACATTAAAAGGCTGGAAAGCCACCACAAAGGCGGCAAGAGATAAAAGCAAACTTCCAAAAGAGGCTTTAGATTATATAATGTTTATAGAGGATTATCTAAATACGAAGGTATCGATGCTTTCTACTGGCCCAGCCAGAGAAGATTACTTATACTTGTAATATAAAATATTTTTGGTTTTCATCAAATTTTCATCTTTTTTTTATTATATTAAAAACTATCAAAACTTTTATAGGAGGTTAAGAGCTATGAAGAAGTTCTTATCAATGCTTTTAGCAGGTATGTTTGCAGTATCACCAATGGTGATGGCAGCAGAAAAGAAAATGGAACACAAACCAGTGCACAAGAAGATGGTGCACAAAAAATGGCACAAAAGAGTAGTGCACAAAAAATGGCACAAGAAGTGGCACAAAAAAGTAGCCCACAAAAAAGTAGAGCACAAAAAGTGATATAAATCTCTCATTTTCGAGCCCCGATTTCGGGGCTTTTAAGATAATTAAAAATTTACCTTTTAGGTTTTCGTAGTAAAGACTCATGGTATATATTACAATTTAAAGAAGAGATGCCCCTTGGATTTCTATATAGTTTAAATACTCTTCAAATATTTTCTATAAGCTCAAGAGCTTTGTTTAAAATACCCATCATAGCCAATGCTAAGTAGTACATAAGCATACCTCCTTATAAAAGCTTAAAATACCTTATTAAAATGTCTGGCAAGAAAAATCCTCTGGAGAAGATTTTATAAAAAGTCCATTTTAGCTTTTCATACCTTGTGCCAGAAGCATCTTTGTAGGATTGATAGTATATGATAGCCCAACCAAAGACTATAACACCTATGAGTAAAGCAAGCAAAATAAGAAGGTAAGGTATAGACAGATTGGCCGCTTTGTAAAACTCTACGTATTTTGGCCCATAGAGGTATTCTTCAAAGGTGGTACCCATAAACTCGTAGGTTAAAACTATAAATACAAAAGATACTATAAGACCCAATATGGTTTTTAAAGATGTATTTTTAGAAACCTTAAAAAACGATAGGAAAAGCTGGGCACTGGTGAGCCAACCAAAAGCTAAGAATATAATACCAGCTTGGAATTGAAATTGAACTCTATTTATCAAAAACTCTATAAGTGTAAAAAGCACTATAGGTATTATGGTAAATATAGCTACAATCTCACCTATGGTTTTTCTGTTTTCCTCAGTTTCTTCTGAGAAAAGCTTGTAAGAGAGATTTTTTGGTATGTTTGGATCTTTTCTGGCAAGGTGTATGACGTTACCAGACTCTAAAAACAAAGAGGCTTTAAATATACCGTGTACTATGAGGTGATAGATTGCTACACTAAAAGCTCCTATACCAGCTTCCATTATCATATATCCCATTTGTCCTACTGTAGAATAACCCAAAGAGCGTTTTATATCTGGTTTAGAGAGCATCACCACAGAAGCGGCTATAGCGGTTAATATGCCAAAGAAAAACGCGGTATTCAAAGCAATTGAGGAAGATAGATAAAGGTAAGCTATTTTGTTCAAGAGTATACCACCAGCGTTTACTATACCAGCATGCATTAGGGCTGAAACTGGAGTTGGAGCTTCCGATGTGTAAGGAAGCCAAAAGTAAAAAGGTATAATAGCTGATTTTGCCATTGCAGAAGCCACAAACAAGAGGGCTATTGCATTTACAATAGTGCTATGCTCTATGTTGGTTTGCCATATGTGATATAGCGTTTGAAGGTTTAGCGTATGGTATACTTTGTATGTTAGTATCGTCCCTAACAAGAAAAAGAAATCTCCTATTCTATGCACCGTGATAGCCCAAGAGCCAAACCTTACTGCATCTTTTGACTCTACTCTAAAAGATATCAAGAAGTAAAGACTAAGGCTTAGTATCTGCCAAGTTATAAACATTACAATGAGGTTGTTTGCCATTATCATAAAGTATATGGAGCTAAAAATAAAGTTTAGTATTATAAAAAACCTCTTATAACCTTTTTCGTCCCACATGTAGTTTGAAGCGTACTTTCTTATAACAAGCCCTATGATGGCCACATAAGGCACCAGTATAGAAGCCAAATGATCAAACACCAAGGTGTTGTAAAACCCCACTATCACTTTATGAAACATAAACTCATAAGCCGTACCTATCAAACTTATAATGGCTATAAGCCCTGAAAAGAACATACTGATTCTTGGTATCGCCCTCTTATCATCCACAAAGGATATCAAAGCGGCAATAACAAGTGGAATAAATGGTATGGATACCACTATTTCCATAGACTTCGCCTCCTTTTTGGTTTGTAAAAATCTATACTTATAAGATCTTTTGTCAATAGTTTAAATATGATTTGACACATTGTCATAACCTCTTTTTGCCTTTAAAATTAAGCAGCCCGCTTTTGATATAAAACATTCTTTATGATATAAATCGTATTATAATTGTAAAATCCAAAAACTTATTTTACAAAATATTTAACCTTTTTAAGTTAAACTGCCTTTGAATTAAATAAATTAACATCAAAAATAAAAACCAAAATGCGGAAAATTAAAAATATTTTTAAACAAAATGGAAATTTTTATTATAAAATCAGCAAGAGATTTATGTTTTAAAACGCTTTGTATTTTTATGAATGTGTTTTTATGCGCTCTAAGATTTTAAGATAGCCCTCTTTTAGATCCCCAAGGTCAAACCTAAACCTATCTTTGTCTAATTTTTCGCCGGTTTTTTTGTCCCAAAGTCTGCAGCTATCTGGAGATATTTCATCTATTAATATTATCTCGCCGTCTTTTGTTTTACCAAATTCAAGTTTGAAATCCACAAGTATTATATCAAGCTGATCAAAGAACTCTTTTAAAACATCGTTTACTTTCAAAGCGGCTTGTTTCATAAATGTTATGTCTTCTTCGGTGGCAAGGTTGAGAAGTTTAACGTGTTCTATACATATAAGAGGGTCGTGAAGCTCATCGGATTTGTAAAAAAGTTCTACCAGCGGTGGGTTTAAAGATGTACCTTCTTTTATGCCGAGTCTTTTGGTTAGGCTTCCAGCAGCTATGTTTCTTACCACCACTTCTACATCTATGCGGGTTGCTTTTAAAACAAGCATCGAGTCTTCAGATAGCTTTTTTATAAAATGTGTTTTTATGTTTTTGGCTTTTAAAAGCTCAAAAATAAAAGATGTTATTTCTAAATTTATATGTCCTTTACCAGATATGTTGTCTTTTTTTATGGCGTCAAAAGCGGTAACATCATCTTTAAATGTTATTATGTAAGTGTCTTGGTCGTTTTCATAGACTATTTTAGCCTTACCTTCATAGAGTTTGTTCATGATTCTAACATCGATATTCTAAGAGAGGCTACGTTTGCATAATAGCTTTTTGGAAACGCTTTTATTATATCGTTGTAAACTGTTATAGCTTTTACTTTGTCGTTTAACTTTTCGTAAGCTTCGGCTTCCAATAGTAAGGCAGAAGCTTTGTTGAAAGCGTTGTTTGGGATGGTGTTTAGTATGCTTATGGCTTGTTGATATTTACCTTCTTTGTAAAGTCCGTAGGCTGCCCTTTCTTCGTATAAAAATTTAGCAGGCAATGTTTTTGCCTTAGATGAAATATCTTGAGACAAAGCAACGTCGTTCACAGGCAGGTTTGCCAACGTGGATATGCCTATTTCATAAGACATTGCCAAAAGCGCCATTGGGCTTTTCTTATAATGGGTTGCCACAAATTGAGCTTGGTTTAAAGCTCCTTGATAATTTTTTTGTTGTAAAAGCTCATCTACTTTTGACAGTTGATAACTTGCAGCTTCGTTGTACTCTTTTTCATGCTTTTTAAGAAAATAAAAACCTATGGCCACAAATATAGCTGTGATGCTAAGCGATAAAATAGTGTATATCTTATTTTTGCTCATTGGATGCCAAAGCCTTGTTTAAAAGTTGTGTAACTCTTGAGACTCTTCTGGCCGCTTCGTTTTTGTGTATAGAACCCTTAGCGGCTGCGTGCTGTATCATGCTTACCACAAAAGGAAGTTTGGCTTTGGCGGTTTCTAAATCTTTGGCTTGTATGAGTTTCTTAAAATTTCTTATGGCAGTTTTCATCCTTGATACATGCAACGCATTTATCTCTCTTCTTCTTTCATCTCTTCTAGCTCTTTTAGCAGCCTGTCTTTTGTTGGGCATCTAAAACCTCCTTTAAAAATTAATATTATATTATAACAAACAATTTATACAAATGCACAAGTTCAATACATCTTAAACACATAAACCGTGGCATACTTGTTTATCGTGGCATACTTGTTTATCGTGGCATACTTGGCGGGGCGTGGCATACTTGTGGATCGTGGCAGACTTGTAGGGCGCGGTATACTTGTCTTGATATTATTGTCTTTTAAGAAAACACTTATCTCAAATATAACAAACCTCTCTTTCTATGCCCTATATGGACTTATACAAAGAGCGATATAATTTTACTTATGTTATGGATCAAGAGAATAAACATCCTCAGAAGATAGATATCACAATAAGAGATATCATCCCATCTTTTTCAGAAAGTGCATTTATAAGAATGATAACAGGTAAAAACTACAAACGTGTTTTGAACTCAGTGTTTCCAAGCACAAAAGAAAGAAGAGTGGATTTACTTTTAGAGCTTGAAGATAACTCAATACTACATATAGAATTTCAAACAAGTAATGACAAAGACATGCTTTACAGAATGCTTGAGTATTATAGCCTTATAAAGTCGCATTTTAAAGACAGGTCTCTTTATCAAAAGCTTATTTATCTTGGTGAAGATGAATGCAATATGGAAAATTCTTTTGAAGATATTGGTATTTCTTACAAATACGAGATAATAGATATAAAGTATATTCAATGCGATAGTCTGATAGAGTCTAACAACATAGCAGATATAACTTTTGCATTTCTATGCAATGTAAAAGATAGAGGAAAGCTATTCAAAAAAGCTTTAGCTAAATTAAAAGAGCTGCCAAGCAAAGAAAGGTTTGATTGGTTTAAGAAGATATTGACGCTTTTAAGTATAAGACCTAAATTAAGTAAAGAGATTATAGATTTTTACGAGGAGGCACCTATGCTTGAAATAAGCTTAACTATAGACGACATAAAAGAGTGGCCTGTGGTGGGAAAGCTTGTTAAAGAATTAGAACAAGAAGCCATCTTAAAAGGAATGCTTGAAGGTGAGTTAAAAGGTAAATTAGAAGGAAAGCTTGAGGGAAAGCTTGAAGAGAAATTAGAGGATATAAAACGTGTGATATTGACAAGATTTGGGATATTGCCAGAAGATATTGAAAATAGGCTATCTAAGATAGAGGACCTTGAAAAGCTAAATGTTATATTTGATAAATCTATTACTGCCAATAGCATTGATGAGATAGGAAAGCTGATATCTGAAACTACCAAGCGATAATACTTTAGTACAGGTTAAATACATCATAAATAACATAAATCTTGCTATACTTGGGAGAGTGGCAGACTTGTTTATCGTGGTATACTTGTTTGTCGTGGCAGACTTGTGGGGCATGGCAGACTTGTAAACTATCTTAGCAAGCGTTCTATAACCTAAAAAGCTCTTTTCAGTCTCTTGTAGGTACATAAAAAACCTAAATCAAAAAAGCGCAAAGGTCATACCATTAGAAAATGAAAACCAAAATTCAGATAGCTTTCTTATAGTTGGGCTCCTTTATGGTCCGTATTTATTCCCTAAAGCTTGGCAAAGCTTTGTAGGTAACCATTCATCTTTAAACTCTTGATCAACAGGAATAGGTTTGGACGAAAAATATTCAGTTTGGTAATCACAAGCATAACCACCAGGTCCTCTATCTTGATCCATATGTCTTATCCAATTAATTTCTAAAGCTTTAACCCAAAATCCATCTTTGTAAAATCCTAACTTTATTGGATATTTTGGAAGATTAACAACTCTCGTTGCTGGTATATTTGAATTCATGAAAGCCGTTTGTTCTACATCCTTTGTAACTGGTTTTCCGTTCATGCATTCAGTATATACTACAAAATACTCGCCTGCACCTCTCATTAGCATTAAAGCTTTGTTGCCCTTTACGGCATATTTTACAAGCTTTATCCTTGTATATTTATCAAGTTGCATTTTACCATTGCGAAGTATAATTATTTTGTTGTAATAATCTAAATTACCATCATGCAGTTTTTTTGTGCTAACCCCATAATCATGGTTATACGGGTCAAAACACAACCCACTGCCAAAAGCCAAACTTGTTAAAGCTAATACTGAAACTAACTTCTTTAACATGCCTAATACCTCCTTTTGTCTGCCTTATTTATTTGAATTAAGCCTACTCCTAAGCCATATTAGTACATCATTCCAAGATTATTTCTTTCCATTTCATACACTTGTTTTTGATTCAATAACCACCAAATAGGTGCATTAATGCAAGTTTTGTTTTTATATATTCAAGGTTGATTTTAGCTTGTGCAAGTCCTTGTTCAGCAGCTTTCTGTAACCAATATACGGCTTCGTTGTAATCCTGTGGTACTCCTAAACCTTCTGCATACATATATCCAAGATTATTTTCTGCTTGTGCAAGTCCTTGTTTAGCAGCTTTTTTAAACCAATATAAAGCTTTGCTATAATCCTGTGGTACTCCTAAACCTTCTGCATACATATGTCCAAGAGTAGCTTCTCCTAAAGCATCACCTTGATGTGCAGCTTTCTTAATCCAATATAAAGCTTTTTGATAATCTTTTGATACTCCGCCTTTGCCAAACAAATACATATATCCAAGATTATCTTCTGCTGCTGCAAGTCCTTGTTCAGCAGCTTTTTTATACCAATATACAGCTTTGCTATAATCCTGTGGTACTCCTAAACCATATTCATACATATATCCAAGACTATCTTCTGCTGCTGCAAGTCCTTGTTCAGCAGCTTTTTTATACCAATATACAGCTTTGCTATAATCCTGTGGTACTCCTAAACCATATTCATACATATATCCAAGGTTATTTTCTCCTCGAGCATCACCTTGTTTAACTGCTTTCTTAATCCAATATAAAGCTTTTTGATAATCTTTTGATACTCCGCCTTTGCCAAACAAATACATATAACCAAGACCAACTTCTCCTCTAGCATTACCTTGGTGTGCAGCTTTTTTAAACCAATAAGCAGCCTTATCGTCATCTCTTGACACTCCTAAACCACGTAAATACATATACCCAAGTTTAGCTTCTGCTGGTGCATACCCCTGCTTTGCTGATTCTTTAAATAAAGGTAATGCTTTTTGGTAGTTTTTATCTTTATAATAATGAAGACCTTTTTGGTATTTTGCTTCTGGACCATATTCATGTTCATAAACAAAAAAGCCACCAATCACAACTAATAGGATCACTGCTCCTATAATGTAAGACTTCTTTATATTAGCTATTATATTATTCATTTATCACCCCCTATCCATCTTGTAATTTAAGTTTTCATAAATCAGTTTACTTTGTATCATGTACCTGTCGTTTCAGAGAATAAACACCTATAAGAAAGGCAGCAATGAACGATAACATGGTCAAATAAAGTCCGTATCGAAAGTGTAGCTTGACACCTGGGAAAATATTTCCTTGTTCTTGTTCTATTAGAAAGGCATTGTAAAGCTGTCCTTTAAATCTATAAAGTAATAAAAATCCTATAGCACCTACTACAGCAGTACCTATGGAGACTAGCTTGGTGTTAGCAAATTTGCCTCTAGCAAAAGTTATAGCAATTCCAGCTAAAGCTAATAAGAATGCAAAGACAACTTCGAGCATTGGATGTATATGTCTTCCATTGCTAAGCGTTTTTCCTGTAACGAAGTTCATCCCATTCAAATCTACGTGGTGGCTTCCGCAGGAGAACTGAACCCACGGCAAAAAGAAACATATAATAGCTATTATAAAAGTGGCTCTTGAGATCTTAATGAAATCAAAGTTCATTTTATATACCTCCTATCTATGGTTTCCAAGCTTGATTTACTAAAACGTTGCATTCTCTACCTAATATGCTTTTGTTTCTAAAAAATTCAGGTTCATTGGTACATCCTTCCAAGATTATTTCTTTCCATTTCATACACTTTTTTTTGATTCAATAACCACCTAATAGGTGCTTTAATTTACGAAGTTCATCAAGATAATATTTTCTTTTTGCATGTCCTTGTTTTTTTGCTTTCTTAATCCAATATGAAGCTTTTTTATGATCTTTTGGTACCCCTAAACCATGTTGGTACATACGACCAAGAAGATATTCTCCTAAAGCATCACCTTGATGTGCAGCTTTTTTAAACCAATATGCAGCTTTTTTATAATCGTGTGGTACTCCTGAACCACCTAGGTAAATCATTCCAAGAAAATCTTCTGCTTCTGCATCTCCTTGTTCAGCAGATTTTTTTAACCAATATACACCTTTATTGGGATCATGTGCTACTTCTAAACCAGCTAGGTACATCGTTCCAAGATAAAATTCTCCTTTTGCATATCCTTGTTTAGCAGATTTTTTAAACCAATGTACAGCTTCATAGTAATCCTGTGGTACACCCCGACCGCGTCCATACATATATCCAAGCTTCTCTTCTGCTGGCGCATATCCTTGATTCGCAGCGTATTTAAATAAAGGTAATGCTTTTTGGTAGTTTTTATTTTTATAATAAGAAAGACCTTTTTTATATTCTATTTTACTATACACGTATCTGTTAAAAACAAAACCACCAATTAAAACTAATAATATTGTTCCTCCTATAATGTAAGGCTTCTTCATTTATTACCTCCTATTGTATTTTATCTAAATGCTATTAAAACCCCTATAAGCAGACAGATTTTAATATCTATTTTTATTTTTGCAATGATATTGATCAGTTTCAATCCCCTATAGGTACACAAAAGACCATGTTTTAAATTAAGCTGCCTTTCAAGCATTGTAAATCAACGATGTTGCTATGATTGCAATTATACTTATGTCTTTTTAATATCCAAGAGCTTCAGATGAAATAAAACAAAGCCTTTACCTAAAAAGTTAAAAATGCCATGCTGGGATTTACTAAGTATAAAAAACTCTATACACTTATTCAGTTATTAAAGTACGACCTGCTCTTAATAAAACTTAAGAAGCCTAATAAGCCATAATGGCTATATAGATAGAATCCGAAGATGTATAAGTTTAGATAGAATATGGACAGAGTGGTTTACCACATTTCAAATTCCAGTCTTCTTAACAAATATTTTACTCACGATGTAAAAAATGCCGTTGGCACACTAGAAAGATATAATCGCGTTTCAGGATTTGGTGAAGTTGTTAGAACCTACCCGCTTCAGATGAAGCTTAAATCTCATTAGGATAACAATTTTAGTAAATTTTAGAAGTCATTACTAAATCGGCTAACTTATTAAATTTCTTCAATTTTAGTGGCCAGTATAACTTTCTTGAAGATATCGTCTAAAGTCTGTATATCATCTGTAATTTCTATTTTCTCTTCAAGCTCTTTTGGTAGTATCCCAAACTTTATAAGAATGGCACTCTTAATGTCATCTTTTTTAGCTTTAATTAATCCTTTTTGTAATCCTTCTTGTAATCCTTCTTGTTTGCCTTCCATTTTCCACTTTTCTGTTAGTGTCATAACCTTCTCATCACCTCCTGTTAGTTCTTTTAAAATATTTTCAACCTCTTCAGCACTGTCTTTCACATATACAATATAATCAAGCGTTAAAAATATGCAATGAGTCGTTTCTATATAATCATGGGTTTTGATATAATCTGCTATAAGCTCAAATACTTTTATAAAGCTTTCTATGCTATCAAATATATGTTTCATTGTAAGCATAGCCCATAGCATGCAAAGATCTTGATGTGTCTTACTTATAATATCTTCATCAGATACTCGATTTAGATCTATAAGTATATAGTTAAGTTTGGATGTGTATTTTTCTAATTTGATATTTTTAACAACTGGCAAAGATTTAGGTATATTCCATTCACCTTTTCCATGATAAAAAACAATGTTGATAATAGGAGGGTAATACTCTTTTTCTTTTATAGCTTCTTCCCAGATAGCGGCGTTGTAGTATAGAAGCTGAGTAGGTAGTTCTTTATCAAGATAAGATTTGTGCTCAAGTACTACCCGTATATATGCATCTTGATCTTCTACTTTGCAGCTAAAAAGTAAATCAAGCATAAACTTTTGAGATTTAGAAGAAAACTTTTCTGTATTAACAGGTGTTATAGAGTGTATATCTTGTGCTATATCCTCTGCAAAGATATCAAGAAGTATCTTTACTCTTTTGGGATCTGAAAATATCTGCTTGAAAAATGTATCGTGAGGTTGTATATCCATAGATCTATTTTACTACAAATCAAAAGTATTTAAAGGATATGATTTCACAGCTTCTTAACCCAGACGGCTCAGATGAAACCAGAAATTGCTACTACTAACATTATTTACAAAAGTAAATCCCCTATAGGTACAAACAAAAGTATAGTCTCAAGTTTGAAATAAACAGAAATAACTTGTTTCAATCCCCTATAGGTACAAACAAAACCTCAAACTCTTAGTTGAGCCAGCAAACAACTTCTGGTGTTTCAATCCCCTATAGGTACAAACAAAACGCTATGTATTGTTACTGTTATCACTAGTAACGTTGTAGTTTCAATCCCCTATAGGTACAAACAAAACAAGAATTGAAAAATACAATATGTTCTAAATCATTATCGTTTCAATCCCCTATAGGTACAAACAAAACGGCTTTTTCATCATCTTTACCTTCGTGTAATACTTCGTTTCAATCCCCTATAGGTACAAACAAAACTTTGCTACTATTGAGCCTGATTGAGTAGTCCCTATATCGTTTCAATCCCCTATAGGTACAAACAAAACGCTATTCTTATACCGCCTATTCCTGCAAACAAATCAAGTTTCAATCCCCTATAGGTACAAACAAAACATTATGTATGTTATAGTTCATATTTGGACGAATATTGTTTCAATCCCCTATAGGTACAAACAAAACTCTGTTTTGGTGATCCAACCATTCCAGGTGGTGAATGTGTTTCAATCCCCTATAGGTACAAACAAAACCAGGCTCCATAGGGAATGGATACGTCGCTGGACAGAGTTTCAATCCCCTATAGGTACAAACAAAACTAAAAACTACAGGCTTTGAAAATATGACCCTAAAGTGTTTCAATCCCCTATAGGTACAAACAAAACCTGTCTGATTTGCCTTTGAGATTCGGGAGATAATTCCGTTTCAATCCCCTATAGGTACAAACAAAACGCCACATATGGCATGACGTGTCCATACCAAATTTGTTGTTTCAATCCCCTATAGGTACAAACAAAACGCACCTCTATGGCTGGTACTTTGTCTTTGTATTGTCTGTTTCAATCCCCTATAGGTACAAACAAAACTGGTGGACAATTAAATACATCTTCGTACAGAACGAGTTTCAATCCCCTATAGGTACAAACAAAACCCAGTTGTTAGCAGTCCAAATTGGTTTTGTGATTTTTAGTTTCAATCCCCTATAGGTACAAACAAAACATTTTGTCTGATAAATTGCAAGAGCTTTCGCTCGTAAGTTTCAATCCCCTATAGGTACAAACAAAACCAAATATATCACCACGAGAGCGTGGCGTTGATATTAGTTTCAATCCCCTATAGGTACAAACAAAACGCTGGTATTACGACGTTAAAATTCAACGGTTGGTTTAGTTTCAATCCCCTATAGGTACAAACAAAACGAGTAGGTAGACAGTTTTATAGTGTGTTTAATGTTTGTTTCAATCCCCTATAGGTACAAACAAAACTCACAGTATGGTTGAAAAACAACGAATACTGGCTGAGTTTCAATCCCCTATAGGTACAAACAAAACTTTGTATCTGGATTTCCATGTCTATCCAGTATTTGAGTTTCAATCCCCTATAGGTACAAACAAAACTCCTCGTTCTCCCAGACAGAGATCGTGCTTTGATCTGTTTCAATCCCCTATAGGTACAAACAAAACCAGATTTAATTGTGTCTGGCAATGATGTAGAAGCGTTTCAATCCCCTATAGGTACAAACAAAACACATATCTGCCGTTTGCTTTGAAAATCAAGCGATAAAGTTTCAATCCCCTATAGGTACAAACAAAACACTGCAGCCAGGACAAGTAGCGTATATAAGCTTTACGTTTCAATCCCCTATAGGTACAAACAAAACTTACTATATACTGTATCATCACTATCCCTAAGTAAAGTTTCAATCCCCTATAGGTACAAACAAAACTTACTATATACTGTATCATCACTATCCCTAAGTAAAGTTTCAATCCCCTATAGGTACAAACAAAACTTACTATATACTGTATCATCACTATCCCTAAGTAAAGTTTCAATCCCCTATAGGTACAAACAAAACCCCAAAATGAAAAAATTGTGAAATACCCTAAAACCCTTTGCCGGCAAGGTTTTTGAGGTATCTCATCAACCTATCAACAGCTTATAATATAACATATTTCCCGTCGATCGTCAATAGGAGCAAAATCATAGGAGATCGACAATTCTTTATCAGATATAGCTAAAGTGGCAAAAATGAGGTATTTTTTTGTTTGAAAACAAGGCGTTTTTTAATAATTTTTTGCCGATCGACAGATCTTTGATAGACAATGATTTTAGAGATTTTGATGTTAACAATTCAGAAATTATATTAACATTTTTAGGCTTTTAGAAAATAAAATTAGAAGATAAAATCTTCGTGAGATGGTTTATTTATGTCTATCTTTGGCAGTAGTTTTTGGACTTATGCAAAATTTAGTCGTTGTCAAAAATAGCTTCTTCTTGCCCGATTTTATAGTATGGATATTCCCAAGAGGAGTAATAATAAGGCGTATAAGCCCTAAACTCCCCCGCGCAGGTGTCCACCGCTTTAAAAGTAGGCATAAGACCTTCCAAAAGCTCTTCTATCTCTTTTTCTGTCTTGTTAAACTTTTTAGCTATTTCTTTATTTGAAAAGCCCAATATTTTTAGCTCAAATATATAATCTTTATCAAAAGGTATATCTTGTTTGTAAGCCTCTACAAGCTCTTTTATCTGATGTAAAAACCATTTGTCTATGTGGCTTACTTCATTCACTTTTTCTATGCTTATACCCCTCATAAACGCTTCTTTTATATAAAAAATACGTTCTGGTGTTGGTATCCTTATGTTTGTAAGAAGCTCATCGTAAGAAAGCGCTTCGTAATCTTTCATAAAGAGATATGGATTATCGGTTTCTAAACTTCTTATGGCTTTCATGAAAGCTTCTTTAAAAGTTCTTCCTATAGCCATCACTTCGCCCACAGATTTCATGGTGGTACCAAGAATTTTGCTTGATTCTTTAAACTTTGCAAAATCAAATCTTGGTATTTTTACTACAACATAATCTATGCTTGGCTCAAAGCTTATAGGCGTATTTTTTGTAATGTCGTTTTTTATCTCATCAAGGGTATATCCAATCGCCAGAAGGGCAGCTACTTTTGCTATGGGAAAACCAGTGGCCTTAGAAGCCAAGGCTGAGCTTCTTGAAACCCTTGGGTTCATCTCTATCACGTAAAAATTGTCGCTGTTTGGGTCTACTGCAAACTGGATATTTGAGCCTCCGGTATCAACACCTATTTTTCTTATAATGGCAAGGCTTGCATCTCTTAACATCTGATATTGTTTATCGGTTAGGGTTTGGGCTGGTGCTACTGTTATAGAGTCTCCAGTATGAACACCCATAGGATCAAAGTTTTCTATAGAACAAACTATAACGACGTTGTCTTTTGTGTCTCTTATGACTTCAAGCTCAAACTCCTTCCATCCTATAAGAGATTTGTCTATAAGCACCTGATGTATAGGAGAGGCTTCTAAAGCAGCATTTAGCTTAGCTGGAAACTCTTCTAAGTTGTAAACGATAGAACCCCCTGTCCCGCCAAGTGTAAAAGCTGGCCTTAATATAGCTGGAAATCCTATATCTTTTATAGAGGCCATACCTTCTGAGATAGAATTTACTATGGCATTTGGTGGAACTTTTAGACCTATCTCCTCCATAGCTTTTGCAAAAAGAGCCCTGTCTTCACCTTTTTTGATAGCCTCGTAGTTGGCACCTATTATTCCTACACCATATCTTTCTAATATGCCCGATTCATATAAATCCTTTGCTAAGTTTAAAGCCGTTTGCCCTCCTAAGGTAGGTAGTAAGACATCTGGGCGTTCTTTTTTTATAATCTCCTCAAGCACTTCAACGCTCAATGGTTCTATGTAAGTCTTAGTGGCAAGCTGTTCATCTGTCATTATGGTGGCTGGGTTTGAATTTACCAGCACTACTTCATAACCTTCTCTCATAAGGGCTTTGCAAGCCTGAGTACCAGAATAATCAAATTCTGCCGCTTGGCCTATGATAATAGGACCTGCTCCTACGATGAGTATTTTCTTTATATTGGTATTTTTTGGCATAGAATTATTATACTATAAACTAACTGATTGAAATATTTGATAATATTGTTTAAAACAAGAAACCAAACGTTTATTGGGCTTTTTGTATATCTTTTGAAGTATTTTGCTTTTTAACGGCAAATCTACCTATAAATATAGATATTTCATAAAGGGCAATGAGGGGGAAAGCCATAAGGATTTGAGTGGAAACATCTGGGGCTATCAAAGCACCTATAAAAAACGCTACTACTATAAAGTATTTTCTAAAAGATTTTAATTGTTTTGTAGATATTATGCCGGCCCTTTGTAGCATGAAAAGAAAAATGGGCATCTCAAAAGCTGCGCCAAAACCAAGAAGCATTTTAAGTAAGAAGTTTATGTAAAGCTCCGCAGATAGCATAGGTTTAGCTTGAAGCTGGCTAAAGCCTATACCTATTAGAAATTTTAGTGCCATAGGAAGTACTAAAAAGTAGGCGAATGTTGCACCTGTTATAAAAAGTATCAAAGAGAAAAACACCAAAGGAAAAACAAGCTTTTTTTCTTCAGGATAAAGGGCTGGTTCCATAAATTTCCATATTTGATAAAGTATTATTGGTATTGACAGGGCGATGCCCACTATTACAGATATCTCCATCATGATAAAAAGGGGCTCTGTGGGAGATAGCGTTATAAGTTTCATACCAGGATAGTATATATCTATAGGGTATTTTAAAATCTCAAAAACATACTTAGCGTAAAAAAAGCTTATGGTAGAAAATATAAGTACGGCTGCTATAGATTTAAGTATTCTCTGTCTTAGTTCCTGAAGATGCTCCATCAGGGGAGCTTTCGGAAGTTCCTTCTCCATCTTTCTTTTCCTCGGTATTAGTTTGTTCTTTCTCAAGCTCTAACACTTTTTTATTTACATTTTCTATATAAGCTTGCATTTTTATCTCATCTATGAACTCTCTGGCTTTTCTTGTAAACTCTCCAAGCTTTGTAGCCACATCCATCATCTTCTCAGGCCCAAGCACTATATACGCTATAACCAGTATTATGATTATCTGACCTAAGTCCATAACACTCTCTCTATAAATTTACCAACAAGTATGCCACGGTCTACAAGGATGCCACGGTCTAAAAACATCCAAAGTATTGCACCAATAGACAAAAATGGCCCAAAGGGTATATAGTATTGCATATTTTTATTTTTTATAATAGTAGGTATACTTACCAAAAGCCCTATTAAAGAACCAAAAAACATAGCCCCAAGCACCATCCAGATACCACCAAAGGCCCCTATCATGGTCAAAAGTTTTATATCACCTATGCCAAGACCTTCCATCTTCCTAACCTTAAGATAAATATAGTATATTAAAAATGGAATTAAACCCCCAAACAAAATCCCAAGTATTGAGCTTTTAATATCAACAAAACCATAATTACTAAGAGAAAATAAAAGTCCAAACACTATGCCAGCGTAATTAAAACTATCAAGGAGTATAAACCAATCTAAATCTATAAAAGATTGTACTATAAGTATTGACCCAAAAAGTAAAGCTTCTAATGTTTTTACAGCATCAGGGATATTTAACACATATAAATTTTCATTGTTTTTTATATAAAAAGCATAAACACAAAGGGCAAAATAAAACCCGGTAAGGGCTTCTACTATAGGATATCTCATAGATATTTTATTTTTGCAAGCACTGCATCTACCTCTCAAGAAAATGTAAGATAATATGGGTATGTTTTCATAAGGTTTTATCTTATGTCCACAATGAGGGCACTTGGAATTTGGATAAACGACAGACTCTCCCCTTGGAAGTCTATATATTAGAACGTTGTAAAGGCTTCCAAAGATAGTACCAAGCAAAAAGAATATAAGTAAGATTAGGATTGTCATATCTTAAGCATTCTTAGTTTCGCTAAGATGTCTATCATCACTTTTGAATAATAAACATTTGACAAAAACGATGCTATGGTACCAATAGTAAGTGTGGTGGCAAAGCCCTTCACTGGACCGCTACTAAATTGAAAAAGTATCAAAGCTGCCACCAGAAGTGTGGCGTGTGTATCGTAAACGGCACTAAGCACTCTCTTATAACCGTATTCTACGGCTTTCCTTAGGGTGTTGCCCCTTGCTATTTCTTCTTTTATACGCTCAAAAATAAGAACGTTTGAGTCTACCGCTATACCCATATTTAGTATGATACCTGCAATACCTGGCAATGTAAGTGTAGCTCCTAAAAGCACAAGACCAGCCCAAAGAAGAAGCCCATTCATTATTATAGCTATAGTGGCTGTGACCCCTGCTGTCTTATACCTTGTTATTATCAAAAACACCACAAACAAAAACGACGCTAAACCAGCATAGATACTCTGTTTTATAGCCGCTTTTCCCAAAGTGGGCCCTACCACAGCATCTTGGAGTATGTGAAGCGTTGTAGGCAATGCACCGGCTCTTAAAATAGCGGCCAAGTCCCTTACTTGATCTGGTGTAAAATTACCAGTTATCTGACCTTGATCTGATATTCTTGAACGAATAACTGGAGCAGACATAACTCTGTTGTCAAGGACTATAGCAAGCCTTTTATCTATATGGCTCTGGGTAAAATTACCAAATATTTCAGCTCCTTTTGAATTTAGTTCAAAGCTAACAGCAGGGTTGTTAAAGCTATCGGTGCTCTCGTAAGCGGTTTTTAAATCAGCCCCTGTTATTATAGGTTTTTTCTTAACTAAATACCATTCATGTCCATCTTTTGATGGCAATATCTTTTCATCTGGTTTTAATTCTTTTTGTAAAGCATCTAAAGAAGCTGATGCGTCCACCACTTCCATGAGCTCAAGCTGAGCGGTTTTCCCAAGGACTTTTTTAGCCCTTTCTAAATCCATAACACCGGGTAGCTCCACCATAACTTTAGAATTGCCAAGCCTTGTAATTACAGGTTGCACTACGCCAAGTTGGTCTACTCTTCTTCTTAGGACTTCCACCGTTTGAGTGATAACGTTTTCTTTTATCTGACTAAGATAAATAGAGCTAAATCTAACTTTAACTTTAAGAGGTGATACTTTGGAAATATCTATTCTATTTTTGTAGTATTTTGTCAAAAGCTCATAAACTTTGCTGTAATCTGAAGCGTTTAATAAATCTATGTATATACCATCTTGAGAAGGTGTTACATCTAAGACGTTTATATGATTTTTCAAAAAAAGTTTTGATATATCAGAGGCTGTGTTTTCATACTCTTCTTTTATAACTTTGTCTATATCGGGAGCCAAGACCATGCTTATGCCCCCTTTCAAGTCAAGACCAAGGTTTACTGGCTTAAAAGCCACCACCAGCAAAGAACCTATTATGATAAAAGTCCCTATAAGAATATTGATAAAAATATTCTTTGGCATACTTATCTTTTACACCCTAAGTCGATAACGCCAAAACTGTCTGAACGTTTTCTATATAAAATTTTTATCTTACCGTCTTTTGTATCCATAAAAGGTAAAAATACCATGTGGTTTTCGGTTAGTTCTAAAATAGCATCTTCAACGCTCATAGGCTTTTCCACTGAAAAGGTTTCTTCTATTACAAATGCTTTAGTCTCTTGCTCTTCTTCAAGTGGTTCTAGTGGTATTTCTCTTGTTTCCTCTTTTGTTTTTGAGCTTTTACGACGATAGTTAAGCCTTCTTTCTTTTAGTTTTAAAAGTTGACGCTCTACTTCATCCAAAACTTTATCTATAGCTGTATAGACATCTTTGTCCTCTTCCCAAGCGTGCACCGCACCACCGCCGTTGCTTTTTATATAGATATCTATATCTACTCTGTAGATGGATGTTTTGTTGATGTTGTCGTCGGTATGTTTTGCTCTGGCGCTTGATATTGTTACTACTATTTCTGTTTGGTCTTCACCTGTTTCTCTTAAAAGCCTTTTAAACTTTGATAGTTTTGATTCCACAAAAGCCCTTAAGTGTTCTGTGATTTCAAAGTGTTTGCCGATAAACTCAATCTGCATAGTTTAACCTCCTTTAAAGTTAATAGTAATTGTACCACTTTCTACTGGTCCATTTATAGGTTCAAATCTAAACCTTCTTACGTAGTTTACCACTTCCCTATCCACATATGCTATACCACTTCTTCTTAAAATAATAATCCTTGTTACATATCCAGAGGGTGATACAAAAATCCTTAAAACCATAGGTGCCGGGAACTCACCAGCTCTTATAACAGGAGCGGGCGGTGCGTATATAAGCTTTCTAGAACCCTCATGAAGGTAAGACCCTCTTGAGCTTATAGTAGCACTTAGATTTCCCACTTGTTTTATGGCTCCTTCTATGTCTGTTTGGGCTTGCCTTCTTTGGGCTTCAATTTCTTTTTCCAAAGATGACAATACGCTGATGTTTTTTGGCGGTGCTTTTGGTGGATGGTGTACCACCGGGATTTTTATATCCCCTTTTTTGAATACCTGTCTTTGTCTTAAAGCGCTTGTTTGCAAGGGTTTATGGACGCCTCTTGATGGTTTATAGCCTTTTGCTGGGCTTAAAGGTTTAGAGTAAGCTTTTTTCGTATGAAATTTTTGAAGTTTTATAGGTTTTGGCGGGGTTGGTACTTCTTTTGGTGGATTTATTAGCTGTACGTTGACAGGTGGATTTTGATATTGGCTTAAAAGTGGTCTCATGGTAAAAAGCATAGCCAAACCAGAAAACAAGAATATGTTTATCAGTATAGATACCAAAAAAAACGGTAATTCTTGCGTTTCTTGCTTTAAATCCATACTAAATATATTAGCATATGATAAGCATCTAAGTTTTATTTATATAAGTTCACAATAAAATCTTCAAAACTTGTAAAATTAGATTGTTTGAATTCTAAGTATTTGGTTTTTAACCAAAGCTGTATTATAAAGCTTTTGGCGTCTATGTAATCTCTATTCAAGACGTTTTCTATACCTTTTATGCATGAAACTTTTGTATATTCGTTTTCTTCTTTGTTGCCAGCCTCTTTTTTACAAAGATGTTTCAATTCTTCTTTTGGGGCTTTTAAAAACAAAACATACAAAAATACTTCTTCAGAAGAATCTCCTATGGTTGGATAAAGAGATTTTATAAAAATAGGCTTAGATTCCATTAGGCTTTTGTATATATTTGATGTTGGTTCTATGCCAAGTTCTTCTGTAACCTCTTTTTTTATAGTTTCTTCTATGGATTTTTCTAAATCGCTGTTTTTTATAGCATCTATAAGACCTGCCACTATTTCTTCTGCTTCATCCAAAATGGGATATCTAAACTGTTTTACGTTTAATTGATATATATCATCGGAAAATACAAATACGCCGATTGCCACAGCTTTTTTGCGAAGGGTTATTATGCCCCTATATAGGTTTTCAAGTTTTACAAACACTTGAACCCTTCCAAACTCTTTTCCAAAATATACGGCATCTTTCCCATATATTTTTATATATTGAAGTTTGTCTTTAGCTTTTAATCTATTTATCCAATCCCAAAAAATGTAGTTTGATTTGTCCAAAAATTTTTTTAACTTTTTATCCGAAAATCCTATAAACTTTATATTATCCAAATCCATTTTATTGTTTTATCCTTGCATCGGCTCCAAGATAACCTGGTAGACCAAAGGTTTGGTAAATAATTTTATATGTTGGAGTATCGTATTCCCATACGGCCATTCTTAAAGGTATTTTAAATAAAAGCTTTGGTTTTATCTTAGAAGCATCTTTTATAAATAAATTTGGCGATGGGAGTGTTTTATTTTTTAACGTGTATTCCTCGTAGCAAATATCTTTTTTATCAAAAAGAGCGTATACCTTAAAACTATATGCCTCTATCTCAAGAGCTCTTTTGGCATGCGGCGTAATACTTTTATCTATGCTCAAAATCTTTACATGTTTGTATTCTTTTAAAAATGTTTCGTATGAATCACCTATGTAACCAAAAGCCATTCTAAGCCCCATCCCTAAGACAACCCCTATAAAAAGAAAATTTTTCACAATACCCTCCTTAATTTGTCTAAAAAGCTAGGCTCTTTTATTTCTTGAGAAACTATTACTGGCATGCTGTAGCTAGAATCTCCATAATTTATAACAAGAGTACCGATTACTTCGTTAGATTTTATTGGAAATTTCATATCCTTTATAGGATAAAGAGAGTAAGTTATCTTCATGCCAGGATAAACTACGGTGCTAAAATCCTGAGATGCCAACATGGGAATCTCTTTTTTCATCCAAGATACTTTGATAAAGCCTATCTGTTGATTTTTAGATATAAGTTTTTCGGTAGATATCTGAGTTTTTGTTGTGTCTATGAGGATTATGGCGTCTTTTAAAGCTGTCATAAGAGAAGATTTGCCAGATGCACCAAAGATTACACCTAGTATATCTATGTTACCTTGTTTTGAGTCAAAGACAAAGTTTGCGCCTGCTGGTAAAGAAGAACCAGTTTTTACACCTACTATGTTGTCTTTCCCAAGGTCATAGTTAACATTGTACTGTATACCTGCTATCGGTAAATTTACCTGAGGCATAGCTACCATGTGTCTAAAAGTTGGGATTTGCATGGCAAGCTGGGTGAGTTTAAATTGATCTTTTGGTGTGCTTACAGTCCCAGCGCTAGCACCTGATGGGTCCTCGTAACGTGTATCTTTTAGACCAAGGCTTTGAGCGGTTTTATTCATTTTATCCACAAAAGCTTTTACGCTACCTGCATCCCATCTAGCCAATATATATGCAAAGTTGTTGGCAGACGGTATCATTAGACCTTCTAAAAGTTGTCTTTCTGTAAGTTTTTCGCCCAAGGCTACTTTTACTACGGATTGGCCATCTTTTTTAAAAGCTTCATATTCGTTTACCTCTTTTTGGGTGACAGTAATTGTAGGTCCATCTTGCCCTATTGGAAGAGGGTGATCTTTTAAAATTATATAAGCTGTCATTATTTTAGCTACGCTGGCTAATGGCCATTGACCTTGATTTGGATTTTTTGATATGATACCGCTTTGAAGTGTACCAATTACCCCATACCTTATATCAGTGGGCCAGGAGATGTTAAAAGAACCTGATATCTGTTGATCTTTCAAAGAAAGTTCTAACTCGGGCTTTGGAAAACCTTTAAAAAGTTGAAAACCAACGTAAAATATGAATCCAAGCACCAACAACACAAGAAACCTTTTTAGATTCTTGTGCTTAGTATATCTATCTTCTTCGTTGTAGTACATATGAAGTATTATAGCAAATCTTTATATGTTGGTTTTTTCTGATTTTAAAAGCATCAAAATAACAAACCCAGATATAAAACTTAACAGCCCAAACAACTGTTCTAGTGTAATGTGATTAAATACAACACGGCTTATTGTGTAATATCCTACTATAATATTTGAAATTCCATAAAGCATGAGAAAAATAGAAAATACTTCTCCCGTAAACCTATTTTGTTTTTTTATCACATAAAATATTAGGCTTATGCCAAACAGCAAAAACAATGTACCGTAAATAAACTGTACTGGATAAAAGGGAATAGAAGGAGGAGCTATATCACCAAACTTATAAACCACATAAAAAAACGGAAACGCTTTCAAAAGGTGAAACCCAGGTGTAACATCCACTGCCAAAGGTACAGGTCTTCCAAAACCAAAACCTACAAGACCTGCCGATATATAACCAAATCCAAGCATAAGAGAACCTATTATAGAGGTTATATCCAAGGCTTTTAAAATAGGTATGTTGTAAAACCAAGCCACGGAAACAACTCCTAGTATAACACCTATTATAGTTCCGTAATAATCGATACCACCGTTCCATATTTGAAATACGCTTACGAAGTTTGGTATCTGGTCGTGATTTTTGATAATATAAGAAAGTCTTCCAAATAAAATACCAGAAAGCGCTCCCGTCAAAAAGATATTTTCTGTCTGGGATCTTAATATACCTATATATTTAGAGATTTGCAAAGACACAACGTAAGAGATAAAAAGGGATATAGTTATCATTAGGCCCAATGTCGATACAGCAAATTTGCCTATTCTTATGTAAAATGGCATCAGGGCTTTTTCCAGATGGTACCAGCCTTTGTATCTTCGAGCTTTATACCATAGTTTAGAAGCTCATCCCTTATGAAATCCGCTACTTTAAAATCTTTGTTTTCTTTTGCCAAGTTTCTAGCTTTTATCAAAATTTCTAAAAATTCTGTGGATATATTGACGCTTGAAGCTGGTTCCAACGTCTTTAGAGTGTTTTGTAAGGTGTTTTCTTCTAAAAGCCCAAAAATATCTTTTAACGTCTGTTTTAAGCTGTTTGCCAAAAATAGATATCCTTCAAGCTCTTTAGGTGTAATATAGCCTATTTTAAAGCTCTCTGTTTTTGCTTTGTTTAACTCGGCTACAGCGTTAAAAATGTGAGCAATAGCTAACGATGTGTTGAAATCTTCTGATAGGGCTTTGTAAAATTGCTCTTGGGTGCTTTTTTCAAGACTATAAAAATCTATGTCTACAACAGGTTTCCCTTCTTTTGCTATAGCTTTTAAAGGTTCTATGTCTTCTATAGCGCTTTTTAATCTTTCGTAAGCTTTTTTTGTTTCTTCCATCTTTTCAAAGGAAAAATCTAAAGGGCTTCTATAATGTGTAAACAATACTAAAAGCCTTAAAACGTCTGGATGGTACTTTGTGTATATCTCTTTTAAAGTGACAAAGTTTCCAAGGGATTTTGACATTTTTTTACCGCCAACGGTGACAAGACCATTGTGCATCCAATATCTGGCAAAAGGTTTACCGGTAATACTTTCTGCTTGAGCAATTTCATTTTCATGATGGGGAAATACGAGGTCTATACCGCCTGCATGTATATCTATAGTTTCTCCAAGATGTTTAAATATCATAGCCACACATTCGGTGTGCCAGCCTGGTCTTCCGTAAGACCAAGGGGATTCCCAGCCAGGTTCGTGAGATTTTGATGCTTTCCACAATGCAAAGTCAAGGGGATTTCTTTTTTTTAAAGAAGGTTCAATTCTAGCTCCTGCTTCTAATTCTTCTGGGCTTCTTTTTGAAAGTTTGCCGTAATCTTTAAAACTATCTATTGAAAAATATATATCGCCATCGCTTTCGTAAGCTTTTCCAAGCTCTATTAGCTTTGATATAAGGGATATTATCTCTTCCATGTGTTCTGTAACTCTTGGTTCTACGTTAGCGGGTTTTACGTTTATGGCTTCCATATCTAAGTAGTATCTAGCTATGTATCTGTTGGCAATGCTCATGAAGTCTTTGTTTTCTTCGTTGGCTTTGTTTATAATCTTATCGTCTATATCTGTAAAATTTCTAACAAACTTTACCCTGTATCCGAGCTTTTCTAAGTATCTTCTAAAAACATCAAATACTATAAGACTTCTCCCATGCCCTACGTGAGAATCATCGTATACGGTGACACCACAGGTGTATATGTTTACTTGAGGAGGGTTTATAGGTACAAACTCTTCCAACTCAGCACTAAGCGTATTATAAAGCACAAATCCCATATATCTATTTTAACCTAAAATTAAAACCTTAACTATGTTAAAATAAAAGTATGAAAAAAAAGAAATTGTTTTTTGCAATAAGCGGGTTGGCGATTCTTCTTAGCTCTTGTGCAGAGCCGACACAGCAAGGGCCAAATCCAATAACTATGCTTCAGCAACAGTATCAATATCAACAACAAGAAATCAACGAAATAAATAGAAGGCTAGATTCTTTGGATGAGTCTTTGGCAAAATTGAGGGTAAAGCTTGGGCTTTCTACATACAACAATATTACAAAAAACCTTGGAGAATCTGAGTCTCAAACCCCACCAGAATCTTCTGAAACACCGCCATCACCTTCAAACCTTAGCTCTTTACCAGCTATAACCCCTTCAAAAGGCATAAAAAATCTATCAAGCACCGTTACTATAATAAATTCTACAGCTCCTTCTGAAACTCAAAGTTCATCTTCCAATTTGCAAGCCCTCATCTCAAACACGCCTCAAAGCCCTCAAGAACTATACGGAATGGCTTACACAGCTTATCAATCTGGAGATTATCAAAAAGCTAAGAGACTTTTCAAAGAGTTTATATTGAAAAACCCACATTCAAAACTTACAAACAACGCATACTACTGGTTAGGAATGGCTGAAAAAGCCATGCATCATAACAATGAAGCGTTGGCGATACTGCTATCTTTGATAGATAAGTGTAAAAAAGGTGAATTACCCTCTTGTGATAAAGCGCCTTCGGCGTATTTTTCTGCGGCGAACATATATAGAGAAATGGGACAAAAATCAGCGGCTATAAACTTATACAAGGAGCTTATAAAACTTTACCCAAATAGTATAGAAGCGGCTTTAGCAAGATCCGAATTAGAGATTAAATGAATAGAGAATATTATGGTATAATTGTAGGTCTTGGCACGCTATTTTTCTTGCTATCTTTTAAGTTTATAACGCTTTTAGGAGTGTTTGTCTTAAGTTTTTTTGTAGCAAAGGAACTAAAAGATGTATTAGGTTCAAAAACAGTGATATTTTTAGCACCTTTTATTATGTTGTTAAGTCTTTACAATATAACTTATGGGTTTTTGGCAATTTTCTTAGTGGTTTTTTTAGAGCTTTTAACTAAAAAGGATTTAGAATCTTTTTATAAAAGCTTTTTTATACTAACCTTTAGCACAACGCTTCCAGAATATATATATAAGGTTAAAACGCTTGGCAATTATTACATTTTGGGGCTTTTGTTGGGGGTTTGGATACTTGATACAATGAGCTATTATGTAGGTAAGAATTTTGGCAAACGTAAATTGGCACCTGAGATTTCTCCAAATAAAACTATAGAAGGATTTATTGGTGGTTCTTTGTCATGTATTATATTTAATATATTTTATTTTGGTTTTTCGAGAGGTCTTATCATAGGTATAGCTGTAAGTATCGTTGGGGTATTTGGTGATCTTTTTAAAAGCCTAATAAAAAGACAATACAATGTTAAGGATTTTTCAAATGTGTTTGGTCCGCACGGTGGTTTTTTAGATAGGTTTGACGCTCTTATGTTTAGCTCATTGGTGTTTTATACAATAAATGCGCCCCGTTGATTTAGCACTCACTATATTTTTTATCCAGATAATAGGTTTGGTGGGAGTTTATAGTTCTACATACACCACTTACGGTGTTCAATATGGGCTTTTCATAAAACAACTTTTATATATTATCCTAAGCTGGGTTATCATGTATGGTATAAGTAGGGTTAGGTTCTCTTCAGTTCTTTCTTTAGCTCCTTTGATATATGGTGTAAATCTTTTTCTTTTAATAGCGGTAATGTTTGTTGGAAAAACTATATACGGTGCAAAAAGATGGATAGGTATAGGTCCTTTTGGCATACAACCATCGGAGTTTATGAAGGCCTCCGTAATACTTATAGTAGATTATATAATTTATATGAGCCCTTATTTAAAAGCCCAAAAAATAGCTTATATACTCCTTAGCATCGGTATCCCCTTTCTTATAATATATAAGCAACCAGATTTGGGTTCTGCGGTGATAATGACATTACCTGTAATGTCTTTGGTATTCTTTGCAAAGTTTCCAAAAAATTTTTTCAGATACGCAATACCTATAGCAACGGTAATTCCTATAGTAGCGTGGCATTTTATGAAGCAATACCAAAAAGAGCGAATATTGACGGTTTTAAACCCCAAAGCCTATTACTCCAAAGGTGGTTACCAGCTTATCCAATCCATAATATCAATAGGCTCTGGTAGAATTTTTGGTAAAGGTTTTTTAAAAGGTACCCAATCTCACCTTCTATTTCTACCAGAAAGACATACCGACTTTATTTTTTCTGTTATAGCGGAAGAGTTTGGGTTTGTGATATCTGTGGTTATAATAATATTGTATTTGTATTTGGTTTTGAGGCTTTTAAGTATATCTTACTATTTGAGATTGTATACAGAAAAAATATACGTGGTGATGGTGGCAGCTTTTATATTTTTTCATTCTACGATAAATTTGGCTATGGCTATGGGTCTTGTGCCGGTGGTGGGTATACCGCTTCCTTTTATTTCTTATGGAGGAAGCAACATAATGGTTAGCGCTATACTTCTTGGGCTTTGCTTTTCAATAGTAAATAGTCATAGGGAAACCAAGTTTAGTCTTTTGTCTCACGATAGCATTATAAAGTATGACACTGGGGATTAAAATGGCAAATAAAAAATGGCAAATAAAATATAATTAATTTTTAACGCCTTATAAAGAAAATTTAACTAAAATATATTGGTATATATCATATTATATTACTATTCTTTTTAGAAAGGTGTAAAATGGAAAGCAAACAGACATTAAGCGGTGGCGGCAACCACGATAAACTTGTGGAAGCTATTGCAAAGATTGGTAATCAGCTTGTGGAGACCATCGACAAAGAATTGAAAGAAATTAACCTGTTGCGAGAAGCAGAGTATAAAAACAAAATTAAAGACAAAAATTTTACGGACACTTTAATAGATATGGTAGAAAGCCATGAGTTGTATGTTAAAAATTTTTTTTTCGGTATTGGTTAATAACACTGACTGGAGGCCAACATCTCATACTGAATGTAAATTTGGTAAGTGGTATTATAGTATAAATGAAGAAGATATTAAATCAAAATATGGGGATAAGGCGTTAAAACTTTTCAAACAAATAGGTCAATCTCACAAAGAATTTCATGAAATAGGTGCAAAAATAATAGATTATTATAGAGATAATGAGCTGAAGAAAGTTATAAGTAGCTTGACAGAACTATCAGATAAGAGTATAGATATTGTATACGGTTGTATAGCTTTAGCTCAATCAATATAACTAAAATCATTTACAATGAGAGAAGATTTTGCTATAATAAGAAAGCTATTTGATGGTAGTCCCCATCGTCTAGCCTGGCCTAGGACACCGGCCTTTCACGCCGGCGACGCGGGTTCGAATCCCGCTGGGGATGCCATTTTTAATCAAATATATTCGAAAAAGCAATTAAATTTACATCTTGAAATCTATAAAACAATGATAAAATGCCATTGACTTTTGAACTTTTAGTTAAATATTTTATGTATCTTATTTTTGGAGGCTTTTATGAGAGAAGATTGGAGCCTAAGAAGTAACTGGACCAATAAAACACAAATGCACCTTGCAAGGCAGGATATTATAAGCGAGGAAATGCGTTATGTGGCAAAGGTGGAAGGCCTTCACCCAGAATTTGTGCGTCAAGAGGTGGCAAGAGGCCGTATGATAATGCCTGCCAACATAAACCACAAACACTTAAAACCTATGTGTATAGGCATAAATTCAAGAGTTAAAGTAAATGCAAATATAGGAAACTCAAAACTTGCATCAGATATACCCCAAGAGATAGAGAAAGCAAAAATCTCCATCAAATATGGCGCAGATACCATCATGGATCTATCCACTGGTGAAGCTATAAAAGAAACTAGAGAAGCTATTATAAATGCAGTTGATGTGCCAATAGGTACAGTGCCAATATATGAAGCTTTTAAGATAGCAAAAAATAGAATAAAGGATATTACCGAAGATCTTATTTTAGATGTAATAGAAGAACAAGCAAGGCAAGGTGTTTCTTATATGACTATTCACGCTGGCGTGTTAAAGGAGTTTATACCCCTTACTACTCATAGAGTTATGGGTATAGTATCAAGAGGCGGTGCTCTCATGGCACAGTGGATGCTGGAGCATGGAAAGCAAAACCCTCTTTATACGAACTTTGATAAAATATGTGAAATATTTAAAAAATACGATGTATCTTTTTCTTTAGGAGATGGGCTAAGACCTGGAGCCATAGCAGATGCATCAGATGAAGCTCAACTTTCAGAGCTTATGGTGCTTGGAGAACTCACAAAGAAAGCATGGGAGCACGATGTGCAGGTAATGGTGGAAGGGCCTGGGCATGTGCCAATGAATCAAATAGAATTTAATATGAAAATCCAACAAAAATATTGTTATGAAGCACCATTTTACGTGCTTGGTCCTTTGGTGATAGATGTGGCACCAGGTTATGATCATATGGCTTCTGCTATAGGTGCTGCAATGGCTGGTTGGTATGGGGCCGCTATGCTTTGTTATGTGACTCCAAAAGAACATCTTGGTTTACCTAATCTAGAAGATGTAAAACAAGGTCTTATAGCTTACAAAATAGCTGCTCACGCTGCAGATGTGGCAAAAGGTTTACCAGGAGCCAGAGAATGGGACTTAGAAATGTCAAAAGCAAGATACGCTTTTGATTGGAATCGCCAATTTGAACTTGCTATAGACCCAGAAACCGCAAAAGCTTATCACGATGAAACGCTTCCACAAGAGGGATACAAGACTGCAAAATTCTGTTCTATGTGTGGGCCTGAGTTTTGTTCTTACCGTATATCCCAAAACGTGCAAACAAACTTTGAAGAGCAACTAGCTGAAGGTACATGGCAAACTCCTTGAGTATAGAGCTTTTCGCAAGGAGCATGACCGGGTTTGCCCAGAAAACTGCGGAGGTAGACGGCTTTAGTGTTGTATTAACCTTAAAATCTGTAAACGGGAAGGGTTTTGACATATCTGTCAAGATACCTTCTCAGGACTTTCAAACCCTGGAAACCTATATAAAAGATAGGATAAAAAGCTCTTTGGCAAGAGGTACTATTTCGGTGTTCATAGATGTAAGACAAACAAAAGATATTAAGAATGTGGATGTTGGATTTTTGGAAAACATAATAAAAGATTTAAAAGAAACCTGTCAAAGGCTAAACATAAGCCTAACGGACGATAAAATCTTTGATATTGCTATGGAAACTTACAAAACATCCCAAGAAAAAGATGAAGAGAAAAAAGAGCGTATGAAAGATACTATCATAATGCTTTTCGAACAAGCGTTAAAGGAGTTTATGGAGTCTAAAGAAAAAGAGGGAGAATTTCTTATAAAAGATATAAAATCCCGTGTAGGGCTTTTAGAAGAATACTTATTAAAAGCAAGGGAAAGTTTTAAAGAATATGAAAACGCATCAAAGGAAAAAATCATAGAAAAAGCCAAGAGTTTAAGTTTAGAAGAGCAAAATCCTATAGTGGTAAACGAACTTATGCTTTTACTTCAAAAGCTTGATATATCTGAAGAAATATCTCGTATAGAAAATCATCTTAATCATATGCTCGATATAATATCCTCAGAGCAAATAGAAAAGGGGAAGAAGATAGAATTTGTGGCTCAGGAACTTCATAGGGAGATTACCACGATGTCCAACAAAGTGCCAGAACTATCTCGTATAGCGGTGAACATGAAGTATGAAACCGATAAAATAAAGCAACAGTCCGCAAATTTAGAATAAAGGAGAAAATATGGAAAAATTAGAACTGCCAAAAGATATAAAAGATAAGATATTAGCTACATGCATAAATAAAGTGCTTTGTCTTGAGGCTATGAAATACGTTTATCTTGTAAAAAAAGACGATGGAACTCTTGATGTGGCTGAAGAATTTGACAATATAGACTATCATGCCCTTTGGTTTGTGGTGCTTTCTGTGGTAAACAAAGTAAGAAGGCTTTTAAAAGGAGAATCCATAGAGGATATTTGATGCCTTATACAATAAGGGTTAAGAAGAAGTTTAACGCCGCTCATTTTCTTACATATTACAAAGGGGCTCCAGAACCCATTCATGGTCATACTTTTGGCATAGAGGTTTTTATAGAGGTAAAGAAGCTGGACAAAGGTGGCATAGGTGTTGATTTTGTAGAAATAGACCAATATCTTGATGAAATATTGCCAGACTATAAGCTCTTAAACGATGTGTTTGATTTTTCACCAAGCGCCGAAAATTTAGCTAAATATTTCTTTGATACATTAAAAGCAAAATACAACGTTAAAAGGGTAGTAGTTTGGGAAACAGAAAACTGCGGTGCCGAATATTACGAGTAATTAACCAACCTTTGATTTCAAAGACTCTACCTTCTGTTTTAGCCTTCCGGTCTTATCTCCTTTCCTATAGTCTATAGCCATATTAACGTATATTCTGTTAGAATCTTGTTGCATTGTCTCAAGCCCTTTCTTTATTATTTCAAGAAGTGGTTCTATCTCCGTACTTTCTATAATAGTGGCCATAGGTGTTATTACATACTCAAGACCCGACTCGTGAATAATCTTAGATACCTTTGACACGTATTGACTTAGGGATTCACCTTTATCCACTGGAAACATACTTATGGAAAGTATATAGCTCATCTTTACCTCCTTTGTTTTTTGTGATTTTAGAATTTAAAAAAAGCTCATCTTAAAAGCTATGATACAAAGCATTTATACCATGTAGTCTTTGAAGTCAAAATAGAAAAATCTCACCAGCTCACTCATATCTTTTTGCATAGGATAAAGAATTCTTTTGAGTTTCTCATGCATGTCAAATAGTATGTCTTGGTTTTTGTTTGCTTTTACCCATCTTGGTAATACCACGTATATGTAATAAAAAGCTATCTCCACCTCTATGAAAGTGTTCATAAGGTCTTTTACTAAAGTTCTGCAATATTCAAATAAGTCTATATTCTGACAAACATTTAGAAGGTTAGGTATTGCATAAGCCACATAATTTATAAGAAGGCTTTCAGTGGTATAAATATCTTTTTTTATCTTCTTAGAGGCGTAAAAGAACATTTTATTCTCTTTCAACCTTTCTTTTACCTGTTCAGATTTTGCCACCTCTATAAAATCTACTATATAGTTGTCCACGCTTTGAACATATAACGTAACATCGTTTAAAGAGCTTGAAAGCTTTAAAATGTTGTATAAAGTTATAAAAACTGCTTGTAAAAGCGCTTCGTCCTGCTCATACCTTTGTTTTAAATTTTGTAAAAGTACATCAAAATACTGTTTAACTTCTTCTGAGTATTCTTTGTAGTTGTTTATATGAAATAGCAAGTAAGAAGATGCTACATACTTGATAAAAGTTCTTATGGTTTCCTTATCACCATCTTTATAAATATCTATAAAAGAATTAAAATCTTGGATGGTGCTCATAGCAAAAACTTCTATATCGTTTTTATATTTTATGTATATATCTAAATATATGCCGAATATATTTTCTAAAAATATGAGTATCTCTTGATTAACAACGTTTCTATAAAATGCAATTATATTGGCAAATTTCACAAGGTCGTTTTTTACGTTTAACTTTGTTAAGTTATCTAGCATTACAGGTATCAAAAATCTTATTACGACAGAAGGAATAACATTGTCTATCACCTCTTGTCTATCTATAGCCTCCAAAATTTTCTCAAAATTACCCTTTGTTTTTGCTTTTGATAAAACAAATTCAAGCAATTTGATGATAGATTTTTTATTTTTTTGGGCTTCGCTTACATCAGGATCCAACGATTTTAAAGAATTTGGTTCTGCTTTTAAAAGCTTGGCAAAAACTACGTATGCTTCGCTCAAAAGCTCGTATAGGTTTTTCATGCCATTTTTTGTTTTTCCCCATTCTAAAAAAATCACATAAAAAAACTCAATATTTTCTTTATCGTTTGTAGTTAACCCAAATTGCTTTATGAAACTAAGCGTTAATTTATAGGCGTATTCTTGCTTTGACTCTATTTTAAATAGTTTTTTTATAAAGTTTATAAGCCAGTTCATAGGTATATCATATCAGATTTAATATATCCTCTTCAAACTTATTTAAAATGGCCTCTTCTGAGAACTTTCTTTTATATATCTCGTAAGAGCATTTTTGAGCTTCTGAAAGCTTATTCTTATCTCTAAAAGGAAGAATGGCATCTTTGATGGCTTTTATATCTGTTGGATTTACCAAAAAACCATTCTTGCCTTCTTCTATTGCTTCTTTTATACCACCGACGATTGAACCTACAACGGCGCAACCGTTTGCCAAAGCTTCTATGACAACTCTTGTCATGGCCTCGTCGTACTTTGATAGTATCAAAACAACATCCGCAATCTGATAATAAGGGTAAACATCTTCTTGAAAGCCTGCAAAATTTACGTTTAAACTATTTTCTTCTGAAAAAGCTTTCGCTTTGTTGAGCTCTTCACCATCTCCCACCACATAAAATTCAAACTCTTGATAGGTTTTTAACTCTTTGGCAAGATGCAAAAACTCCCAAATACCTTTAGCCTCTATGACTTTCCCTACAAAAAGAATCCTTATCTTATCTTTACTTTGCTTTTTAGGGTTTCCTTCTTCTACTAAGTTGTAAAGCACTCTTAGTTTGTCTTCTTTAACTCCTTTTGATAAAAGCTCTTGCCTTAGTTTTTCGCTTACGGTATAGACTATATCCATATTTGATAATATTAGCCTTGCCACCAAAGGGTTTTTCAGATTCTCCATATGTCTAAAAGCTATAACCTTTTTTCTTAAAAACTTTGATACAACAAGAGCTATCTCATACTCTTTGGCGTTGTTGGCTACTATTACATCTGGGTTTATTTTTTTTGTAAATTCGTATATCTTTCTAAAAGTTTTTAAATCAAAAGAATAGCGCGTGGTTGCGTAACATTTTTCAATCTCATGTGTGTTTTTGTCTACATAGTTGTCTTTAGATAAGCACAAGCTTACGTTAAAACCCCTTTGTTTTATAGCTTTTACAAAAGTTACGCTGTGAAGCTCTATTCCACCAAAATTTGGGTTTTCATTGGTGGCTAACCATAGTATTTTTTCATTTGGATAATTTGTCATATCTAAACAAATCCTTCAAAAATCTTTCTATTTTGTCTATAGTTCTTTTTAGCTCTTCCCTTGTCAATGGGTAGGGCTCTTCCACAAGCCAAGTTTCTCGTCTTTTGTGGGATATTATATAGGGACAGGTTTTATCTAGTTTATCGCATATCATTATAAGCACATCTAACTCTTCATAAGGTATATCTTCTAACGCGTTGTTTTTAATGTTAGCTACGTTGAATTCTTTTTCTTCTAAAAGCTTTAAGACGGTAGTTTCTATCTCTTTATCAGGTTCAAGGCTTGCTGAATACACCTCTGCCTTTAGTCCAAGTTCTTTTAACATCTTCAAAGCCAAGGCTTCTGCTATAATACTCCTGTTGGAATGTTTATCGCACACAAAACCTATCTTCATATTATTATATTATATCGTTTTTTAGGCTTTTAAAAGTTTTGACATAGCTATTTCATCACAAGAAGGAAATTTTGAGCAATTTATACATTCTCCCCATATTTTGTGGGGCAACGTTTCTTTTTTTATAAGCTCAAAACCTATTTTTTTAAAGAAATCCACTTGATACGTTAAAACAAATACAGTTTTTACATCGTATTCCTTAGCTTCTTTTAAACAAGTTTCCACTAGCGCTTTTCCTATTCCCTTTTTTGTATAGTTTGTTGCTACCGCTAAAGACTTTATCTCTGCCAAATCTTCCCATACTATATGAAGAGCGCAAACACCTATGATGTTATCATCTTTTGTGGCCACAAAAAAATCCCTTATATTTTCATATATAGAACTAAGGCTTCTTGGTAGCAAAACACTGGTCTTAGCGTGCTCGTTTATAAGCTCATGTATGTAAGGGGCATCTTTTATTTTTGCTTTTCTAATATCCAATCTAGATACTCCTTTAAGACAACGGCGTTGTTTTTAGGTTCTTTTGAGGCGTATAGAAGCGTTATAGTGTTTTGTTCGGCTAATTCTAAAAGTTCTTTTATGTCTTTTTTCTTGAGCTCTTCTATATATTTTTTCTCAAAAGCCTCAAAATCTTTGCTTTCGTGATAAAACTTCCTAATTTCATCAGAAGGAGCTATGTCTTTTAGCCATAAATCTATCTTATCTTTTTTTATACCTCGTGGCCAAAGTCTATCCACTAATATTCTTAAACCATCAGTCTCTTCTTTTGGTTCGTATACTCTTTTTAGTTTTATCATCTAAATATCTCTTGAAAGAATAAAAGCATGTGGTTCCAAGATCTTTTATCGGCAAGCTCATTGTAGGCGGTTCCTTTTGATTTATCGTTACCAGCAGCTTTTTCTGTAAAAGAATGTACTGCATCAGCATACATAATAATTTGATAATCAGCTTTTCTTGCATTCATCTCTTTAATAAAAGCCTCTATTTGAGACATAGGTACAAAAGGATCATCTACTCCATGACAAACCAATATTTTTGCTTTTATGGGATTTCTATTAATATCTAACGTAGTAAGACCACCATGAAAGCTTACTACGCCTTTTATATCTTCGTTTGACCTTGCAAGCTCAAGAACAGCACTACCACCAAAACAATAGCCAATAGCCCCTATGTAATCATCTTTCACAAGATCTATAGTTTTTATAGCATTTAGTGCATCTTTAAGTCTTTTTCTCAAAAGAAGGTAATTTTCTTTGTAATAAGAAGAGAGTTTAGCGGCTTCGTCTGTATCTTTTGGTCTTACGCCTTTGCCGTAAACATCTACAGCAAGAGCTACATAGCCAAGGTAAGCAAGCTTCTCGCACTTTTCTTTCACAAAATCACCTACACCCATCCAATTTGGTACTACTAAAACCCCAGGCCTTTTGATATTGGAGCTTTCTTCGTAAGCCAAATACCCTTCACAGGTTATATCTTCCGATCTATAATCAAAATTTTTAGCTATCATACTATAAATATAAATCTTTTAAAAGCTTTTGTTAAGGGGTAGGATAACAGGCGTTAAGACAGTTTGTCTCACAGCTTTGAGCTAAGCCTTGGCACTGTTGTTTGCAGTAATCTTTGCATGAAATTGAAGGTGGTGGTGCTTGAGAGGTGTTCTGAGCGCTAGTGTTTTCTTTGTTTTGTTGCTTTGAAGAGCATCCTATCATTGTAAAAGCAAAAATACCCAAAAGAAAAATTTTCTTCTTCATAGATAATATATGATAGCACATTTCCTAATCAGAGGAGGCTTTTTTACAAACCAATATACCTCCCTCGTGACCAACCACTATAAGCTTATCGCCCGCTTTTACATCATCTAAAACTTTTGCATGCCATAAGTTTACACCGAGGATTGGAGAAGGGGATTCCACCTTTATCATGGTTTTTGCTTTGGCGTCTTCTTTTGCGTAAACTTCATGCCCTAGTATAGCGTTTTCTGGCTGAGAAGATTTTGGTGTTTTTATGCTTATCCACTCTTTTGAGATTTTACGAAGAAGATATATATTTATGGCACTTACAACAAAAAAGGTAATAAGCTGGGTTATGAGCATTCTTTCGTAAGGTATTTTTGTAAAATATTCTATCAAAAGCCCAAAAATTCCAGTTGCAATAGCGCTAAGTCCTATGGGGAAAAATATCATTACAGGATGTGCTAGTTCTAATAAAGAAAGCAATATACCAAGTAGTATCCAAAGAAACGGGCTCATTTGTCTATAAGATTTTTTACGGCATCTATTATGCTGTTTGGGAATATTATCAGCTTAGAGCTGTTTGAAGAAGCCAAATCTTTTATAGCCTCTATATAACGCTCTCCCAACTGCAATAAACCAGCGGTTTCCCCTGATTCTTTTAGAGATTGCCCTATCATTGCTATGACGTCTGCTTGGGCTTGCCCTACCCTTTTTATAGCTTCTGCTCTATTGGTTTGTGCTATGAGATAACCTTCAGACTCTAAGCGTTGTTTTTCTCTGCTGGCTTCTGCTTGAAGGATGATAGCTCTTTTTTCTCTGTCAGCTTGTATTTGTTTTTCCATCGCTTTTACTATTGTTTCTGGTGGAAGTATATCTTTTATTTCAACTCTTGTTATCACTATGCCCCATTCGCTTTCTATACCAGATAAGTTGTTTCTAAGCTTTGCGTTTATCTCATCTCTATTGGATAGGGCATGCTCTAGCTCCATGGAGCCTATTATGGCTCTTAGGTTTGTTTTGGCTAATTGTATCAACGATGCATTTATGTTTGTAATGTTGTAAGTGGCGTTGTAACTATCCACAACCCTGTAGAAAAAAACGGCGTCTATTTGGACTATAGCGTTATCTCTTGTTATGACAGCTTGAGAAGGTACATCTAAAAATTGCTCTCTTACGTTTACTTTGTTTCTAATGTAATCTAGGAAAGGTATTACAAAAGCAAGACCTGGTTTTAAAGTCCTATGGTACCTGCCAAGCCTTTCTATGATCCACTCTTCTCCTTGGGACACTGTCCTTATAGAAAATCTTACAACAATAACTGTAATTGTTACAATTGTAACTACTATTATCAAATTTATCAAACTTTTTACCCTCCTATACTTTAAAGTATATAAAAGTTTGTGAAAAAGTCAACTTTTATCTATTGATCTAGTCTTCTGTATGCTCTACTTTGTATTGAAGTTCTACGAATGCTTTCTTTAAATCCTCTGGCAAATCTTCGCGGTATTTTGCCTTGTAATATTCTTCGTAAAAATCCACAAGGTTATTTCTTATTTTGTTTAAATCTACTTCTATGTCTGGTTTTTCAAAAACGTTTCTTCTTATTTCTAAGATTTTGCCCGCTATATGTTCTGATGTTAATTTTGATTCTAAAAGCCTAGTATTTTCGATGGTATCGTCTATGATTACCCTTACGTATCCTTTTACGTTTTCTATATCTTTTATATTTAAGCTTTTGGCATTAACTTTTAGAGTTTTAAGCTGGTTTTTTATATCTAATTTTATCTTTTCTACTTTGTTGGTGGATTGTTGTTCTAAAATTACAAAGTTGAAGTATTTTTCTTGCCCTTCTTCGTTAAAATCTATTTGAAAACAAGAACCTGTGTAATAGGTATCTGTAGTGGTGGGTATTTTTTGATATTTATGCACATGCCCTAAGGCAACGTAGTCCAAGTTTTTAAGATTGTTTATGTTGTCTAAATTTATTGCATAATACTCCCCTATGGAAGCTTCTCTTTCTGATTTTGTTGGTTTTGCACTTTTTACCATCATATGGGAAAGCAATATATTAAAGGTATTTCTTGGGGCTTTTGAAATGAGTGCATTTATAAAATTTTCTACTTTATGAGCATATTCTGAGGCAGCGTTATCTTCCCAGGTTTTATCTAAGATCTTAGTAAAAACATAAGGTACACATATTATGTTGGTATCTTTTATTGTAATAATGTAATCTTTTGTAGAAGGTTTTACAAACAAATGCATGTTGGCGTATTTGGCAAGAGTCTTGTAACCTTCAAAAAAACTATGTCCATCGTGGTTTCCGGTGATCATGACTACTGGAATCTTTAAAGCGTTTAACTCACTTACCATAAAATCAAATATGATTTTTGTGGCTTCTGCATCCGGAGTGTATTGATCAAAGATATCGCCTGCCATAAGTATGAAATCTACAGGCTCTTTTTTTACAAAATCTATCACTTGAGATATGGCGTATTCTGCATCATCGTTTCTTGATCTGCTGTGAAGCGTTTTGCCAGCATGTATATCTCCTATGTGTAAAAACTTGATCATCTAAGACCTCTTACCCTTGCGGTGTTTTTATACCTTTCTAACTTTGAATTATCTTCTTTTTCCTCTTCCATGAGTTTGATTTTTTCTAAGAGATGTTTATCCACTATAGCTATAGCCTCGTCTATATCATCGGTAAGATGAACAAGAGATAAGTCTTCCTCGTCGATGGTACCATGTTTTATAAGGGTATTTTTGTAAAAATCCATAAGACCTTCCCAAAATTCTTTACCGAAGAGAATAAGCGGAAATTTTGGACTCTTTTTAGTTTGTATTAGGGTAAGAGCTTCAGATAGTTCGTCCATAGTGCCAAATCCACCTGGAAAAACAAGGTAAGCTGTAGAGTATCTTATAAGCATAACTTTCCTTACAAAGAAGTATTCAAAGCTCATGGAAAGCGTATGATATGGGTTTGGTTTTTGCTCTTTAGGAAGCTTTATATTTAAGCCCACCGATATAACACCAGCATCCTTAGCACCCCTATTAGCCGCTTCCATAATACCAGGTCCGCCACCTGTTATAACGTTGTAACCACCTTTCCCAAACTCGTAGCTAAGCTGATAAGCTTTTTTATAGTAAAAGTTGTTTTCATCAAATCTGGCGCTTCCAAAGAACGTTACCGCTGGACTTACGTGGGATAGTGTATCAAATCCACTCACAAATTCGCTAAGGATTTTAAAGATACGCCACGTGTCTCCTTCTTTTAACCTTAGCTCTTCCAATATTTGGTTGTTTTCAGTCATAACTTAAGTTTTAAGATTTTAAAATCATCCAAAAGGCATTATTAAAGAAGCGTAATAAAAACCTTCTTCTTCAAGATTTCCACAAGAAACTAACATACCGTTCATGGGGTCGTCGGTAGATATATTTATATAGTCGCAGGGAGCGTAGTCTACGGATTCTTTTAGATATCTTGCATTTAGGTCTACGCTAAAAGCTTCTCCTACGTAATCTATATCGATCTCATCCCTTCCTTCTGTTGATTCTCTGTCTGAGGTTTCTCCTATCAAAATGTTATCGGCAAAGGTAAGCTTTATAGGTATAACAGTGCCATCTGCACTAAAAGAAAGCCTTCTTATCAAATCTCTCAAATCTTTACGCTGTATTTTGGCGTTTAAAGGTCTATCTATGTTTTCTATATAAGTCTTGTAATCTGGAAACTCTCCTTCTAAAAGCCTGCTAAACAACGTACATCCCATTGCCTTATCTTCAAAAATCAAAAACGAGCTACCGCTTTTGTAGTAAATATTTACGAAAGATGCTTTGTTTGTTATAGATTTTAGGATTTTTACCGTTTTTCTTGGTATTGTGAAGGACATGTTGCTTAAGGTTATGTTTTCGTTAGATTCATCTTTAGGGTAGTATTTTTTGAAAACCGTAAGCCTATTACCATCTGTGGCGGCAAACTCTACAAAAGATTTTCCATCGTTGTTGTCAAATATCATGTTTACGCCTGTAAGGGTAGGATTCATCGCATCTTCTTTTGCTACAGCGTAATCTGTTCTCTCTAAGCCCTCTAAAAGCATAAAACCCGGTATGTTGTTTGATATCATGTCGTTTTCTATCTCTGGAAAAGCGGGAAACTCAGAAGCTTCAGCCAACGTTAGCTTAAACTTACTTCTACCGCTTTGTATTTGCACGTAAGAGCTTTGTGCTGAAGGGTCGTTTACAAGCGTTAGCGTGAATGTAGCAGAAGAAAGACTTTTTACTATATCGCTTAGTTTCTTAGAATTTATGCACAAGGTGCAGCTAACTTCCGATTGTTCTGGTCTGCCTTCTATCTTTATATAGTTTTCTAAGTCTGTGGCTTTTACAAAATACTTAGAATTTTCTATCTCTATAAGGAAATTTGACAGTATCGGGAGTATGGATTTCGATTCTGTGGTATTTTTAGCTTTGGATATGATATCGTCAAATTCTTTTTTATCGAAGACTACGCTACATTGGTTTTTTTCTAAATCCATACCATAATTATAGCATATTTAATTTTTTTACAAAAAATATTTTGGTATAATATTATCTTATGATATGGAGGCTTTATGTTAAAAGTTGATATAGTCACACCAAAGGGCATTGTATACACTGAAGAAGTAGAATCTGTAAATATACCAGCCTACGATGGTGAAATGGGGATATTGGAAAACCATATGTTGCTTTTAACTCAAATAAAACCAGGTTTGGTTTACTTCAACAAAGATGACAAAAACGGTATAGCTGTAGGATATGGATTTGCCGATATAACACCGGACAAAGTTATAATACTAACAGAAGAAGCTGTTCCAGTAGGAAATATAGACCTTGAGGAATACAAAAAAGTCTTTGAAGAAGCTACAAGGAAATTATCTGATGCAAGAACTGCTGAAGAAATATCAGAATGGCAGAAAAAAAGAGAGATGGCGGAAACGTTTATAAACATAGCAAAGCATTTTAGTCCTAAAATAAAAGCTTAAGGAGCATAAGTGTGAGATTACCAGAAAGGTTGGTGGAAAGAATAATAAATAAGTTAGTATCTGAGCTTTTAACAAAAAAATATATAGAAGTAGAAGATGTAGATTATTTTAAAAAACAGTTGCTGGCAATATTTAAAGAAGCCGATGAAGAAGAAAAAAACTTGGATGAAAGGGCAAAAGAAATATTAAAAGACCAGTTATCTTATATAGAAAAAGAAAATATAGACTACAGGACAGCTTATAGAACCATAAGAATGAAACTGGCTGAAGAAATGAAGATAGAAACAAGACCTAGAGAACGCATGAACCAAATAACCAACAAGATAAGAGATCTCATTAAAAACGATCCAAACATAGAAATTTATGAAGATATACCGATGATAAGAAAAGTTATATCGTCTATCCTTATAGAAGCTGCTAAAGAAGAAGAAGAAATAGAGAAAGAAGTACGTATGCGTATAAAAAACTATTCCAAGAGGATTGTAGAAGGCACGTCGGAGTGGAACATTCTATATAAAAGGATATATCAAGACACTCTAAAACAAAGAGGCCTTGCTTAACAATAATTATAAAAAAAATTAATTTTTTTTTAATAAAATCTTAATACATAAAATATAAAATAAAGATTAAAATAATAGCATAACTTGTTTAGGAGGTATTTTACATGGCTGTGAAAGCAGACAGAACTTTAGATGCATCTGGTCTCAATTGTCCTTTACCGGTACTTAAAACCAAAAAAGAAATGGCAGAAATGTCATCTGGTCAAATTTTGGAACTTATCACCACAGACCCTGGAGCAAAAGCAGACATACCAGCTTATTGTAAAAGAACTGGTGATGAGCTACTAGAAACTGTAGAAGAAGGTGGAAAAATTATATTCTATCTAAAGAAAAAGTAAGGAGTTTGCTATGGAAAGATTGGCCATAATAGCCACAAAAGGTACGTTAGATATGGCATATCCGCCATTGATACTAGCATCAGTAGGTGCTTCGATGGGTTTAGAAACAGCCATATTCTTTACGTTTTACGGCTTAAATATAGTACATAAGGAAAAGGTAAACCAGTTAAAGTTGGCTCCCGTTGGAAACCCGGCTATGCCCATGGCCTTCCCACCTTCTATGGAAGAAAAGTTTCCTTTTCTTAAAAGTGTGTCAAACTTTATACCAGGTCCTCCTCAGCTAATGGGTGTAATACCAGGAATGACGGATTTAATGACTGAAATGATGAAAAAATCTATAAAAGAACATGGTGTTGCCTCTATCCCAGAACTTCTTAAACTATGTAAAGAAGCCGATGTGAAAATGATACCTTGCCAAATGACTATGGATCTTTTCGGATATAAATACGAAGATTTAATAGATGGTTTGGAGCCTCCGGGCGGTGCTATGACGCTTTTTGATTTTATATTGGAAGCTGATAAACCTATAACAATTTTTGTATAGGATAAAGTATGGCACTGGTTATAGCGTGTAATTGTAGTGAAAAGCTTATAAGATTTTTATTATATTCTTATAAGCAAATCTTAATTGATTTTTTAAATTTTAGGATTAAACTTATTAAAGGAGAGATTTATGGCGGTACCAAATGGATTTGATAAGATTATTTTCTATATTTTAACTGTCCCATTTTTTGAAAGAGCCGATGCGGTGACTGGTGAGCTTATAAACCCTCAAGCGGGTGCACCTTTTTTCTTAGCTACTGCGGCTACAACAATGGACTTTGAAGTAGAGATGGTTATTACTTCAGAGGCTGGATTCTTGTTGATGAAAGACAATGCAAAAAAGGTTAAAGTAAGACCTGGTGTAGAACAAACTGTATATGATTTCATAAAAATGGCAAAAGAAGCAGGAGTAAAGGTATATCTTTGTGTACCATCTTTAGATTTGACGGAAGAATACAAGAGAGAGGATGTCAATACTGAGCTTTGCGACGGTATAATAGGTGGTGCGGCATTCTTAGACAAAGTAATGAGTGGCGAGTACGCCGTTATAACCCTTTAAGGAGGTAATTGTTATGGATGGTCACGCTTATGGATACAATCTTCCCATATCACAGAAAACAAAAGATGTGCCATGGGAAGAGAAGGTTAGAATTGTAGAGGAAGTCAAGTCAGACTTTCGCTATCACGAATATATATTTGGGTGCTTAAACTGCGGTGTTTGCACTGCATCATGCCCATCCAACAGATTTTTTGATTATTCACCCAGAGAGATAGTGCAAAGATTTTTGGAAGATGATGTGGAAGTGCTTTATGATATGATGCACGAATATATATGGGCTTGTTCTCAATGCTTCACCTGTTGGATAAGGTGTCCATTCGTAAACAACCCAGGTGGTCTTGTGGCTATAATGAGAGAAGTAGCCGTTAGAAACGCCTTTGACGCAACCAAAGATCTTCTCAAACCATACGGTCGTGTGTTGCTTAAGGTTATGACCACTGGTAACCAGCTCTCAGCGGATATGCTTCAACCGGACTTTTTCCCAGACTGGGGTCCAAAGATGGCTGACAATATGGAAAATCTGAGAGCAAAACGTATGGCTATACCCTTTGATGTAGGTAAAGCTGTAAAAACAGCTTGGGAAGTGTCTCTTCAAACTGCCATAGAGCTTTACAGTATTTGGAGAGAAACAGGTATATTTGATATGCTTGAAAAGATAGACCCCAACCTTTACAACGTTATTATGGATATGGTAGAAGAAAACGAAGAGCGCTGGGAAGACATGCAAGAAGAATGATTTGTGCAATTTTTGGCATAGTGCCAAAAAAATTTTAGGAGGTTAGTTTTATGAGTTTACTTAGATATGACAAGACCAAATTTCCAATTCAAAACAACCATGCTCATTACGATGAAATATTTGAGCGCATGGAAGAATTGGAAGCAAAGGGCGAGATCCTTATACATAGAATCACCGAAGAACATAAACCTGTAGAGGTTTATACAAGAACAGGTCGTATAAAGACTGTGCCTACCAACAAACTATGGCATCATAAATCTTGTGGACAATGTGGTAATATACCCGGTTATCCAGCATCTATATTCTGGTTTATGAACAAGTTTGGATATGATTATCTAAATGAACCACACCAAACTTCTTGTACCGCATGGAACTATCACGGTTCTGGTACGTCAAATCCAGTGGCTTTGGCAGCTGTATGGCTAAGAAACATGCACCAAGCTTGGAAGACTGGTTATTATCCTTTAATTCACTGTGGTACTTCATTTGGTTCTTACAAGGAAACTAGAGAACAACTCATAATGAATAAAGAACTTAGAGATGCTGTAAGACCTATATTGAAGAAGTTGGGTAGATTAGGACCAAATGGTGAATTGGTGATACCTCAAGAGGTAGTACATTATTCAGAATGGACACATGCAAACAGATATAAAATAAAAGAATTATACGAAAAAGAAGGTAAACCAAGAGGTATAGATGTGTCAAATGTAAGAGTTGCTATACACAACGCTTGCCACGTTTGGAAAATGATAGCTGACGATTACGTATATGACCCAGAAATATATGGAGGCCAAAGACCAGCAGCATCTACGGCTGTTATAAAAGAATTGGGAGCTATAGTTGCTGACTATTACACATGGTATGATTGCTGTGGTTTTGGATTTAGGCATATATTGACAGAAAGAGAGTTTACTAGGTCTTTTGCTATAAATAGAAAGTTGAAGGTAATATATGAGGATGCTAAGGCAGACCTCATCGTAACTCACGATACTGGTTGTACCACAACTTTCGAAAAGAATCAATGGATAGGCAAAGCTCATGATATGTACTATCCGGTAGCTGTTATGTCAGATGTTATGTTCTCAGCTTTAGCCTGCGGTGCACATCCGTACAAGATAGTCCAGCTGTACTGGAACTGCTCAAGTTATGAACCTCTTTTGGAAAAAATGGGTATAACCAACTGGAAAGAGCTAAAAAAAGAGTGGGAAGACACCGTAAAATATATAAATGAGCTTGATAAAGCAGGCAAACACGACGAACTTCAAGAATTCTTTAAAACCTATGACTTGTATGAACCATACAGCAGAACATCCGACGGCAAACCAAGAGCAAGTGCAACGGCTGATAAGGTATTGTTTAGATCTTAATAAACCTTAGGAGGTTATATATGTCTAAGAACGTGTTAGTAATAGGTGGCGGGCCTGCTGGTGTATCCGCAGCTAAAACTCTTGGCAAATTAGGTATATCTACCATCTTAGTGGAGAAGGAACAAAAACTAGGTGGTAGACCGGTATTGGAAGATTACCATACTCTTATTCCAAGAAAGTTAAAACCATCACAAGTTTTAGGCCCCGTTATTGATGAAGTAACTAAGAACCCAAACGTTAAAGTCAAATTAGGTACAGAAGTAGAAGCTTGTGAAGGCGTGCCAGGTAATTACAAAGTAAAACTGTCAAATGGCGAAACTGTAGAAGCTGGAGCTATAGTAGTGGCTACAGGTTTCCAACACTTTAATCCAAGAAGAAAGGGTGAACTCGGTTATGGGCTTTTCCCAGATGTAATAACCAACCTTGAGTTAGAGCAAATGTTTTCCCGTCAAGGCAAGCTCTATAGACCATCCAACGGCCAACTTCCTAAGCGTGTAGCATTTGTATTTTGTGTTGGTTCAAGAGATAGGCAATTAGGTGTATCAAATGTACACTGTTGTAGATACGGATGTGCTCTCTCTGGTTTACAAGGTACAGAGATAAGAGAACATTATCCAGATGTAGATGTATTTTGCTATTATATGGACGTTAGAACATATGGTACTTGGGAATACCCATTCTATTGGGCTCCTCAAGAAAAAGCTGGCGTTAGATATGTAAGAGGAAGAATAGCTGAAATAACCTTTAGACCGTCAGATGGAAGACTTGTGGTAAAGCACGAAGACACTATAGTTCAAAGGCCATCAGAAGTGCCAATGGACTTAGTAGTTTTGGTGCTTGGAATGGAACCATCCGAAGGCACTAAGAAGGTTGCTAAGATACTAGGTTTAAACCAAGATCAAGATAGTAAATTCCTAATACCTTCTGACAATTCAGGTTCAAATATAATATCTAACAAAGAAGGTATATTTATAGCAGGCGCTTGTAAAGGCCCGGTAGATATAGAGTCCTCTATGTCTGAAGGTGAAGCAGCTGCTGCAGAGGCAATAGCTTTTATAGGAGCTAAGGTAAGTGTATAATGAGCAACATTAAACCAAACGAGGGGTTCAAAGCGGCCCCTCTTGATGACTTTTTAGTAAGGGATTATTTAATAAAAATATTAGGAGATGGAGAAGAGCTAGCGCAAGAGTTCTATTCTAGGGTTCTTGAGAAATCAAATCTTTTTAGAGAGACATTCTCAAAGGAGCGATTAGCTTCTATAGACAAGGACAAATTGCTTGATGTATTTTACAGAATGTACCCAGCTAGAAGATTCAGAAACAAGATAGTGGAAGAGACCGGTGTTAACAACCTCAAAAAAGCTATAAGCGATCTTTTATATTCTAAAGCAGATTCTTGGGAACAAAAGGTTAACGCTTTTACGGATGTAATAAGAGGCATAAGCAAGAAAAACGCTAGGGATATTGCGGCAGAGATACTACATTTTACGTTTCCAGAAGATTACATACTTTTTACCTCTTGGATATGGGACCCGGAATCCGAAAGTGGAGCTATTGTGTTCTTAAAAGAAGAAGCCCCAGTAAATGGGCATGGCAGAGAGATGTATGGCTCTACGTATGAAGACTTTTATCAAACCTATGTTCAGGTTTACGAAAAGCTTCTGGAGTTCGGTATAAGAGTGAGAGGATTTTTGTTTGTAGATATCTTTTTGGCTATGATTTATGGTACTTACGTTGATTACATGACCTTATCTACAATGCATAGTGCTAAAGGGTTTTTCCCGCCTGCAGATTTTATCGCTAAACGTCTGTTAGGTGTTTTAAGAGATGATGAAGTAACTTTTACCTATTAATAGGAGGTTGTTATGGCTATTCATGAACGTGGCCTTGTAGAGCAAGAACGTATAATAAAGAAAGACAGAATAGTTATAGACGGTGTTGATGCATCTGGAGACTGGAACCTTATAATACTTCCTCGCGTAATAGATGATTACGATTTGGATTTTGCCAAAGACATCATCAACCACCCCCAAGGAAAAACGATAAACCAGTGTTATCAGTGCTCATACTGTACAGCTAGCTGTCCTGTGCATAACTATTGGGATGAGAAATACAACCCAAGACACTTCATATATTTAGCAAGGTTAGGTATGCTAGATGAGTTGCAGAAAAGAGCAGATGTAATATGGAGATGCGTATCTTGTCACAAATGTACGCATAGATGTCCAAAAGGCGTTTTGGTAGAGGAAGTATTAAAGGTAATAGTAAATCAAATGTCAAAAAGAGGCCTTATAGAAGAGTACCCATCTAAAAAGTTTGACAAGTTCTTTACTGAAAGTGTCATAGAATACGGACGTATAGAAGATGGAGAGCTTTTGTTTGGATGGATGGAAAAACAAGGTTTTAATGTAATGAAGGATCCAATCCTCAAGAAACCAATACCTTTTGCAGGTGGTTTGCCAGATTGGTTAAAAAGCTTAGCTATCAAACCGTTGAAAGGTATGAACATAGATTTCTTGATATTAAATGCCAAACATATGTTGATACATCCAAGAACTCAAAACTGGAATAGATTCAAACAAGTTCTTGAAAGAGTTATAAGAGAAGAAGGCATAATGACTCATTAAAGGAGGTTTTACATGGGTGTTATAGGTAAACGTGTGGCTTACTACCCAGGTTGCTCATTAGAAGGTGCAGCTAGAGCTTACGATGTATCTTTAAGACTGGTAGCTAAAGATTTGGAGTTACAGTTTGATTATTTAGAAGATTACAACTGTTGCGGAGCAATGGAATCAAAAAATGTAACGTTCTGGGGCACCATTTTAATGAACGCTAGAAATATGTCTTTGGCTAGAAAACAAGGACATGAAGTAATAGTGGCTCCTTGTAACGGTTGTTCTTTTTCACTCCAAAGGGCTTGGTACTTTCTAACCACCGATAATTCTGTGCTTACTAAAACAAATGCTCTTTTAAGAGAAGGCGGTGTGGATCCTTTGGATGTAATACCTGAGACATATCATGCTTTAGAGTGGCTTTACGAAGAAGCTGGCCCAGAAAAAATAAAAGAAAAGACCAAGAAACCTTTAAAAGGTTTAAAGGTAGCCAACTACTACGGTTGTCTATATACAAGACCGCACTTCTATGCTAGGACATATTCGCACTCTGGTGGTCAGGACTTAGATAAAGATAGACCCATGAGAAGAGCAACGGCTGATGATGATGAACATCCATTTTTCCAAAACAAACTCTTAGAAGCAGCCGGAGCTACTAGTGTAGATTTTGAACCTATGCATACCCAATGTTGCGGTGGTCCTCACTCCTTGTCGGATGAGTCAGTGTCAGAAAAATTTGTTATGATGATATTGCAAAACGCTAAAAGAAATGGCGCCGATGTTATAGCTACCGAATGTCCACTTTGCCATGCTTCTTTGGAAATGTATAGGCATAGATTAATGTTAAAAGGTGTTCCAGATGTTGATGTACCAGCCGTTTATTTTACTCAACTCTTAGGTCTTGCATTGGGAAGAAGCGCCTCTGAAGTAAAGCTAAAAGACAATTTATCTGATCCATTACCAGTATTGAAAAGATACGGTTTGGCATGATATACTAAGTTGCCCCCTATATTTCTTGGGGGCGATTTAGAGATCTAGAGGTGTATAAGCATGGATTTACATGGTAATGTAGATGAAAATATAGTTGATCATAACGGTTGTTTGATACCAAAAGATTTGTATTACGATATAGAAAATCAAGTGTGGATTAGATTAGAACCAGACGGTAATGTAACGTACGGTCTTACAGATGTAGGTCAAACCAGATCTGGTAAGCTTCTACATATACGCATAAAAGATGTCGGTAAGAAAATACCTAAAGGTAAACCAGTGGCATCGTTAGAGAGTGGTAAATGGGCTGGTCCTATACCTTGTATCGTAGAGGGTGAAGTAGTAAGAAGAAACGAAGAGTTGCTAGAGCAAGCTGATATAATAAATTACGATCCATATGGTAGAGGTTGGATAGTAACTTTAAAACCTGTAAATTTAGAAAGAGATTTAAAAGATTTGGTAACTGGTGAAGAAGCTATTAGAAAAATGAAAGAGTATATAGATAGAGAAGATATTATTTGTATGAGGTGTACATGATGGCAGCTTCTGATAAACATGTTATACTTTTAGTATCTCAGTGGTGTGCTACATGTCCAGATGCAGATGCTCTTTATCAGAAATTACAAGCTGAGCTTGGATTTAAATACGAAGTGCTTGATGTGGCTCAACCAGAAGGTAGGGCTTGGGCTAAAAAATTAATAGTTAGAAGTGTTCCATCCACTATTATAAATGGCAAACTAACATTTGTAGGAGTACCCTCAGAAGAAGAGGTAAGGAAGGTGCTTAACTCATGATGGAAGTAGAAGGCCAAAAAGTTTTAATACTTATGACCAGTGGGCCAAAAACACCTCATAGATGCGCTACACCGTTTTTTATAGGGGCTTTGATGGCTTCAAACGATGCAATAGTAGAGATATTTTTTAATATGGATGGCACAAATCTAATACGAAAGGGTGTTCCAGAGTCTATATACCCTGGTGGGGATTCTTGTGTAGCAAGTCAAAAACCAAAATCAGTATATGAATTTATGAAAGATGCTAAAGCTGCCGGTGTTAAACTTTATTCTTGCAAGCAGGCTATAGACTCGTCGGGTTTAAAGGAAGATGAGTTAATACCGTTGTTAGATGGTGTAGTTCCGGCTGGGGAATTTGCTCAAAAATCTTTGGAAGCTGATAAGGTAATAATCTTTTAAGCTTTTAGAAGGAAACATTAATTTAGAAAATAATTTATTAAGGAGGTATATATGGCAGTAGTAAACGGGTGCAATATCCCAGAGGATTTACTTTACGACGTTGACGCAGAGGCCAACGCCTTTACATGGGCAAAAGACAACGGTGATGGCACCTTCACAGTGGGCCTCACTTCTGTAGCTGCAGCTATGGCTGGTAGATTGGTGGCCTATACACCGAAAAAACCAGGTAAGACTGTGGAAAGAAGAAAGTCCGTCGCTACCATAGAAAGCGGAAAATGGGTTGGTCCAGTGCCGTCTCCGTTAAGTGGTGAGGTAGTAGAGATAAACGATACAGTAAAGGCAAATCCTGCTTTAGCTAACGACGATCCATACGGTGCTGGTTGGATAGCAAAAATAAAACCTACAAATCCATCAGAAGTATCAACTCTTCTTAAAGGTTCAGAAGCCGTAGAAAAGTTAGGTGCTATAGCAAAAGAAAAAGGTATTTCCTGCGGTTAATATAATCTATGCCCTACTCTTTTGGAGTAGGGCTACTAAATTTAAAAATTAATTGTATATGGTGTTTTAAATGAAGAAACTAGCTATTGTGTTGATGTCTGATGTAAATACAAGTGAATTGAAAGTAGAGATGAGTATGAGGTTTGCTTTAAGAGCCTCCGAGGATCCAAGATTTGATGTTAGATTTTTCTTTTGGGCAGACGGAGTGAAGGTACCAAGGCAAATAGAGGATATACCTCATTTAAAAGATTTGTTTTATAAGCTTTTAGAAAAAGGCATTACTACAATGGCCTGTATAAACAACTCTACAAAGCTAGGGGAAAAGGAGTACAACGAAGAAAAAGGTATCAATGTTTTGGCTATTGGTCCAGAGCTTTTAGAACTTATAGATCAAGGTGCTAAAGTAATAACATTTTGAGGTAGAATTTATGATAGATATAGAAGTAGATGAAGCTTTTTTAGAAAAGCTCAAAACAGGTCTTAAAACAAAAGAGGAGCATTTTGGAAACAATATATTTTTTTATGGGCCAGGTTTTAAGCATTACGAGGTAGAGGATTTTAAAACTGTTTCCAAACCAAGGTTTGTAGATATATCTATAACTGGAAAAAAGTGCGAATTGATGTGCGATCACTGCGCTTCTAAAATATTGCATCATATGATACCTGCCACTTCACCTGAAGAACTTATAAGGGTTTGTGAGGACTTAAAAGAAGCAGGCGTTGGAGGTATATTGATATCTGGAGGTTCAAACAAAGATAACGTTGTGGAACTATATGACTATAAAGATGCCATGATATATGCCAAAAAAGAGCTGGGACTTATAGTAACATGTCATGTTGGCCTTGTGGATGAAAGATTAGCTAAGACGCTGAAAGAAGCTGAGGTGGATGCTGTTCTTTTAGATATTATAGGTGAAGATGAAACAATTCATAAGGTTTATAAACTTCCTCACAAAAGCACCAAAGACTACGACGAATCCTTAAGACTTTTAAAAGATCATGGCCTTAAAATAGTGCCGCATATTATCATAGGCCTACATTACGGCAAGATCATAGGTGAGTTTAACGCGGTGGACATAATATCAAAGTATGATCCCGATGCTTTGGTGCTTGTAGTGGTTATGCCTTACTACGGTAACGCAAGATATCAGCTTATAAAACCTCCAAGTGCTGAAGAAGCTGCAGAGGTGATACTTTACGCTAGGCAAAAAATGCCAAAAAACCCTATAATAATAGGATGTGCAAGACCAGCGGGAGAGTATCGTTTGGCTTTTGATACATACGCTATGTTAGCAGGGGCAAATGGTATAGCTTTTCCAGCAGAGGGCATAGTATCTCAAAGCATGGAATTTGGCATGAAACCTTATATATCTCCAAACTGCTGTTCTACGGTGATATTTGACATTAGGGATTTTGTGAATGGCTGAAGTATTAGAAGTTTTAGATATCTCTAAAAGCCTAAAACTAATAACACTAAAGAGTTTGTATCTTTCAAAAGCAAAGCCTGGTCAGTTTTTTATCATGCAATATCAAGAAAAGCCAGAAAGAATACCCATTTTTATCATGAGTGCAGATGCAGAACACAGTACGGTTTCTTTTTTATTGCAAAAATCTGATGATATGGTGGTGACTGAGGCTTTTGAAAATGTAAAGCCAGGGCAAAAGTTGCATTACGTGGAAGGTCCAGCGGGAAAGCCTTTTCCTCAGCTAGAATATAAAAATATACTATTTGTCAGTATAAATTGGGGTTTTGCAGGTATATACAATGTTGCAAAACATCTAAAATCAAAAAACAAAGTAGAACTTGCTTTCATAAATTCTGATGCTGTGCGTTTAGATGATTTGAAAAACTATACAGATATATTTGATCATGTTTATGAGTTTGATAGTATAGAGGCTTTTAGTAAGATCGAGAAACCATATGATGTTGTTATAAGTGCTGGTTCTAACGAGTTAGCTAAAGAGTTAGTTAGTGTTTATGAAGATAAAGATGTTCTGTGTGCAGTTATCACAAGGATGCTTTGTACGGTAGGGCTCTGTTTGGCTTGCAGGATTCAATATGATGGCAAACTTAAACTCCCTTGCGTAGAAGGGCCTTGGCTTGAAGCCAACAAGATAGATTTTGATGATTTAAACAGAAGGCACCTAATTTTAAAAGAAGTGTTGGTGCGTTCTAGGAAGAGTTGAGTCATGAAAAAAATTAGGTATTACGATAGAAACCAAGAAGTCTTAATGCCAGTGGAGAAGCGTACAAAAACCTTTGAAGAGTATGCCCTTGGCTATACAATAAATTTAGCTATAGATGAGGCAAGGCGTTGTATACTTTGCAAAGATGCAGATAAAAGATGTATTAAAGGTTGTCCTATAAATGTAGACATACCTGGTTTTATATCGAAGATAGCGGAAGGTAACATATTGGAAGCTTACAAGATAATCACTCAAACGGATATATTTCCCTCAATATGTGGAAGGGTATGTCCTCAAGAAAGGCAATGCGAAGGTGCTTGCATATTGTACTTTGATACGGTAAGAAACAAGAGAAACAAGGGCCTTCCTGTTAACATAGGGGCTTTAGAAAAGTTTGTAGGAGATTTTGTAAGGATATCTGGCATAGAACCTTCAGTAGATATAGAAGAAAAGAAAGGATACAAAGTTGCGATTGTGGGCTCAGGTCCAGCATCATTAGGATGTGCTTATGAACTTGCTAGAAAAGGTATAGATGTTGAGGTTTACGAAGCGCTTCCTAAGCTTGGTGGTGTGATGTTTTACGGTATTCCAAATGCAAGGCTTGATAAATCCATACTAGAATACGAAATAAACAAACTCAAAAAAATGGGCGTAACATTCCATACTGGCATAGTAGTAGGAAGAAGTATGTCCTTCAAAGAATTAAAAGAAAACTTTGATGCGGTGTTTATAGGTGTAGGTGCTGGTAGGGGAAATCTTGGTATAAAAGGAGACAACCTTATAAATGTATATTCTGCAATAGAATTTCTCATGAATATAGCTTTAGGTTGTCAAATGGCCGATATAAAAAAAGTAGCCATAATAGGTGGTGGATTTACCGCTGTGGATTGTGCTATAAGTGCCATAAGGTTTGGTATAGAAACCCATGTGGTTTATAGAAGAACCAGAGAAACCTCATCAGCTAGAGACGAAGAGTGGGATCACATTCAAGAAGAAGGTGCCATAATACATTGGCTTACACAACCAAAAGAAATAATAGGAGATGAAAACGGTTATACAAGAGGTCTTCTTTGTGTAAGAATGGAGCTTGGCGAGCCAGACGAGTCAGGAAGACCTAGACCAGTTGAGATACCAAACTCAGAGTTTGTTATAGACTGTGATGCTGTGGTGTTGGCTATAGGTCAAAAACCGAACCCTATAGCCTTTGAAGAACTAAACTTAAAGACTACAAAATGGGGTACTCTTGAAGTGGACCAAAATTATATGTGTTCTATTGATGGTATATTTGCATCTGGGGATGTGGTAAACGGCGGTGATACTGTAGTAAGAGCTTTGAAAGAGGGGAAAGAAGCGGCTAAGCATATTTACGATTATCTTATTAATAAATCCAGGAGGTCATAGCATGTCAAAGAAGAAAATTATTATAGGAATAGTAGCCTTAGGGGCTGTATTTTTGCTTTTTAGAGCTTGCGGGTCTTCACCTCAAGGAATATCTAGAGATTTAGTATCGGATTTTGTTGCTAATCTAAAAGACCATCATCCTATGAAAGCTATAAGAAAGCTTGATCCAAGCCTAAGGGAAAGCTTAGAAAGCCAATTAAAATTACCACTTGCTTTAGTGGAGATGAAGCCGTACGAAGCTTTGGGGGCTTCTTTGGAGGGTCAGATGTCTTTTGTAAAATCTTTTAAGATTAAAAACGTATCAAAAATTTCAGACTCTGAGGTAAAGGTTGTGCTAGAAACCAAAGACAACGAGCATATGGAACGTGATATTACCTTTACTGTATCAAAAGAGAACGACTCTTGGAAGATAACCAACATAAGTTTTTAGTGCTTGTTTATTGAAAGTACTTGTTTGGCAAACAGCTTACTTAGGGGATGTGGTGCTGGCTACATCCCTTTTGCAAAATGCTGTTGAGATTTTCGGAGAACACAACGTAGGTTTTGTAGGAAGGCCTTTCATAAAAGATATTTTCTATGGTTACCCTATAGAGCTTTACCCTTACGATAGGTCGTTGAAAGACTCTTTTGATATCATAAAAGCCATAAAAGGTTACGATGCTGTTTTGTCTTTACATGTATCTTTTAGAAGCGCCTTGATATTATATTTATCTGGTATTAAAAAGCGGATAGGTTTTGATAGATCAGAAGGAAAATTTTTATATACAGACCTTATACCTTACCAAGAAAAAGGTATTCACGAGATAGAAAGAAATATAAAACTTTTGGAGCTTTTGATATCAAAAAAACTAAACCCAAAACCACCAAAGCTATATATAGAAGAAGATCTAAAAGAAGCTGTGAAAAGAAAGTTCAATTTACCACTTTCTTTTATAGCAATATCTCCTACGTCAAATTTTTTCTTAAAAACCTGGAAACAAGAGCACTTTGTAAAGCTCTCAAAATCTCTTGATAAACCTGTAGTTATATTATCTGATAAACGTTTAGAGGCTTTTGACAATATAAAAAATGTTTTAAACTTATCAGGTTTAACTTCTTTGAAAGAGTTTTTAGCTACTTCGAGTCTTTCTTCTCTTATGATTGCAAACGATTCTTCTTCTGTTCATATAGCAAACGCCTTTGGTATAAAAGCTATTTCAATATATTGTGCTACTTCAGCCTCTTATGGGTTTTATCCTATAAATGGGTTTTATTTAGAACCTAAGTTATATTGTCACCCTTGTTCTATAAATCCTAAAAGCTGTAAAACAAAAACCTATCAATGTCTTGATTTTGTAAAACCAGAGGATGTGTTAGAGAAAGTGAAGACTATTCATGATTTATTCATTTAGCTGTGGTATAATGGCATTTAATATTTAGGAGGATTTTTATGTATAAAAAATTGTTGCTATCTATTGTTGCTTTTGGTATGATGATAAGTAGTGCTTATGCAAAGGACGCTTGTCCATCAAAAACAGATGTTAAAAGCATATTGAAAAATTTTAATCTACCGCCTACTCTAAAAATAGAGGATGTATCTCCATCCAAAAGGCTTAAAGGTTTTTGTGAAGTGGTGTTTAAGGTATCTCCTCTAAACGCTCAATACTTTTTTATAAGCAAAGATGGAAACTATATAATACAAGGTCAAGTGATAGATATAAAGCATAAGTCTTTGGTGGCCCCAGATCTATCTAAGTATGAAAAGCTGTCAAAACATCAACTAAAAAAGTTAGAAAGTCATGTTGATTTTGTATACAACGGTAAAAGCGCTAAAAACTTTGTATATTTCATAACAGATCCTCAATGTCCGTTTTGTCACGAAGCGGAAAACCCTCTTAAAGAATGGGCTAAGAAAAACCATATAGCAATAAAAGTAATTTTATATCCTGTACAAACACCAACAGGTTCTTTGCATCCTGGTTCTGTTAAGAAATCCGCTGAGCTTTTATGTGACAACAACGCTAGTTATAGCATGCTGGAGTTTATGTATAGCGCTCCGGTACCAAAAAGCCCTTGTAAAAAAGGTTTAGAAAAAGTAAAGGAAAATATATCATATTTGCAAGGTTTAGGAGTAGATGGAACGCCTACATTTGTGGGTCCTACTGGAAAAGTGGAAACTGGTATTGCAAACTCAAAAGAAGCAATGTACAAAGAGTTTGACAATCTGATAAAATAATCGTTATGATAGCTTATTTTGTAATGGAATGCGGCGTAGAGCCATATATACCCACTTACAGTGGGGGTTTGGGAGTATTGGCTGGTGATACGCTTCAAAGCCTTGCGGATTTAAAAGTGCCCTCTGTAGGTGTTACTATACTCTGGAGAAAGGGTTATATATCTCAGCATCTTACAGCTCATGGAGCTCAAACAGATTTCCCGCAAGCTTGGGACCCATCAAAATATTTAAAGCCTTTAGATATTAAAATCAAAATACCTATTAACGGTCAAGATATATATGTGACAGCTTGGAAATACGATATGATGGGTATAAATGGTCATATAGTACCAGTACTATTTTTAGATACAAACTTGAAAGAAAACCAACCAGATATAAGACAAATATTTGACAGGCTTTATCTTGCCCAAGGGAAAGATAGGATGCTTCAAGAGATTATATTTGGTATAGGGGGTTATGAGCTTTTAAAAGCTTTGAGTTATAAAATAATGGTATACCACATAAACGAAAGTCACTCAGCATTTCTAACGGTGGGTCTTTTGAGAGATTTGCAAGACATAGAAAAAGTTAGGGATAGGGTAGTTTTTGTAACTCATACACCTGTGGCAGCTGCTTTTGACAAGTTTCCAATAGAAGATGTGAAAACCTATTTAAAAGATTATATCAAAGATGCAAATATGGAAGATCTTTTTGATCACGATCAAGAGTTTAACCTATCTTGGGTATCTTTAAAAGCTTCAAGAACTGTGGCTGCTGTATCAAAAAAACACAAATACGTATCTGAAAGTATTTTTGAAGGGCATAAGCTAGAATATGTGACAAACGGTGTGCATCATATGAGATGGGTATCACCTCATCATAAAAAGCTTTACACAGAATTTATAAGAGGTTGGGAAGAAGACCCTTCCTTACTAAGACAGATAGTAAATGTACCAGATCAGATATTTATACAAGCCCATCAAAAGGCAAAAGACGATCTTATAGATTTGGTAAACTCTCAAACGGATGCTTCATTTTCTAGAGATTGGTTTACTATAGGGGGAGCAAGGCGTATAACTGCCTATAAAAGAAATCATATTATATTAAAAGATATTGACTGGCTCATAGATATAGCTAACGATTTTAACGGTCTTCAAATAGTATTTTCTGGTAAAGCTCATCCACTTGACGGAGAAGGCAAAGCTATCATAAAAGAGATATTTGATGCAAAAGATTATGCAAAATCCAAAACCAACAAGCTAAAAATAGCTTTTATAGAAAATTACGACATGTATAAAGCTAAGATTATTATATCCGGCGTAGATATATGGTTAAACACTCCACAAAGACCTTTAGAGGCTTCTGGTACAAGTGGAATGAAAGCAGCTTTAAATGGTGTTCCCAATTTCTCTGTATTGGATGGATGGTGGATAGAAGGCTGTATGGAAAACATAAACGGCTGGTCCATAGGTAAAAAAACCTCTTGGGAAGATATAGCTTTAGAACCAGAATGGGATAAAGAAGAGATACACGATCTTTACAACAAGCTTAGATATATAATATTGCCCACTTACTACAACAGCTTTGGGAAATATATAAACGTTATGAAAATGGCTGTAGCCACAAGTGGGACATATTTTAATACAAATAGGATGGTAATGGAATATATAACAAAGCTTTATCTAAAGAACACGTTGGCGGTGTGAAGAACTATAAATTTACTATATCCTTTGTAGGCACAAATTACAGCGGATGGCAATACCAACCAAACGTACCTACCATACAAAACGAAGTAGAAGAAAAACTGTATTACATAGTAAATAAGAAAAAACCTATAAAGCAAAAAATAAGGGCTATAGGTTGTTCTAGGACAGACAAAGGCGTTCATGCTATTGAGTTTGTATTCAACGTCAAGATGGAATTTGATAAAGATTTAAATTTTTTAAGGAAAGCCCTAAATAGCGCTCTACCAAAGGATATAAAAATCCACAACATAGAAGAGGTGCCTTTGGAGTTTAACTCCCGTTTTGATGCTTTAAAAAAAACCTATATATATAAACTGTTTTTTGATGAGAAAAACTCACCGTTTTTCCAGGATAGGGCAATGCTTGTGTATAAGCCTACAGATTTAGGCAAAATGATGGAAATATCGCACTTATTTTTAGGTTATAAGGATTTTAGGGGATTTACCAAAGAGCTTGAAGACGAAAACGGCTATTGCTCTGTAGAAAATATAACTTTTAAAGTGGATTACCCTTTGGTAGAAATATCAATTACTGCCAATAGATTTTTGAGGTATATGGTAAGGCGTATGGTAGGGACGATGTTATCTTACGCTCAAGGGCTTATATCAATAGACGATGTAAATGATTTTTTAAAAGCAAAGAGAGTTTCAAACCACACGGCAAAAGCTCATGGTTTATACTTAAAAAAGGTATATTACTGATGGAAATAGGCGATATAGTTTTAGATATGTATAGGATAGTGGGTATTCTTGGGGAAGGTGAGTTTGGTAAAGTATACAAAGTTGAGGGCTTAAAAGGCAAATACAAGTGGAAGGAGTTTGCATTAAAAATAGCAAAAGATGAATATGCTATAGAATATCTTTGGAAAGAAGTCCAATCCCTTATACTTTTAAGACATCCAAACATTATATCTTTGATAAGCTATCTTTATAAAAAAGATGAAAAGAGACTATATGTTATATACGAGCTTATGGATACTGGAAATTTAAAAGAATATATATCTCATCAAGATCTTAACAAAGAGGTTGTATTGAAGATTTTTACGGATATAACCAACGGCCTTGCTTTTTTACATCAAATGGGCTATATACACAGCGATATAAAACCAGATAACGTGTTTGGTAAAAAGATATTGAAAGGGCTTGTGTGGAAATTGGGAGATTTTGGGCTTTTAAAAACAAAAAAAGGGCAATCTCTTATATCTGTAAAAGGCACTGTAGGCTATATAGCCCCTGAGATATTTAGAAACGAAATATATCCAGCCAGTGATATCTTTTCTATGGGGGCGTTGCTTCACTATATCCTTACAAAAAAAGACCCTTTTGACGTGGAAAGCGATATACCAAAGTTAAAAAGAAACAAAAACTGCGATTACAAGATGTCTGAAGACATACCTCAAAAAACGAGGGAGTTTATAAAGATGCTTTTAGAGTGCGATTACAACAAAAGATTTCAAAATGCCATAGAACTAAGAGAATATCTAAAGACTCACGAGATTTTATGAATATAGTCTACGAGTGCGGGCAGATAATGGGAGAGAAGAATTACCAAAGCGATGAAATATTTGTGCAAGATAGCGTGTTTGCAGTGGCAGATGGTATGGGAGATAAAAACTCTGGAAAGCTTGCCTCAAAAATAGCGATACAGGTGTTAGAACAATATCTTGATAATATAGAAAAGGCTTTTTATAAAATAAACAAAGAGATTATAAATAGGTTAAGTAAATATGCAGATGGGCTTATATGTGGTACCACGCTTAGTGTATTAAAATGCGATTTAGATAGCATGATGTACTATGTATATCATGTTGGAGATTCTAAAATATTTCTTATTCGTGATAAAAGCCTAATGCAACTTACTAAAGACCAAAGCAAACTAGAAAACCATAAAAAATACGTGAAAGCCCTTGGTACAAATTGGAGTATAGATTTATATAAAACAATAGGAAACATTGAGAAAAACGATATTTTTTTCATATCTACAGACGGCATATGCGATATAAAAGATGTATTGGAAGATATAGTAGAAAAAGATCCTAAATCTATAAAAGAGCATATCTTATCAAAAGAGCGTCATATAAAAGATAACCTATCTTTTATAGTGTTAAAAGTTTTCTAACTTTTGAGATGCAACTATATGCTCTAATATAAACTTTTTAATACCGTCTTTTGTAAGGTTAAACATCTCTCTTAGCTCTTTCTGAGAAGCATGTTCTACAAACTTGTCTGGAATACCTATCCTATACATTTTTACGTCTAACATATTGTCATTAAAAAACTCTAAAATAGAGGCTCCAAAACCTCCTTTTAATACCCCGTCCTCGATACTAAGAACAGCGTTAAACCTTTTTGCTATATCAAATAGCATATCTTCGTCTAAAGGTTTTATAAACCTTGCATTTACCACTTCTATGTTTATACCATGCTCTAAAAGCTCATAAGATGCTTCTAAAGCTTCTTTTAAAAGATAACTGTTTGTAAGTATAGCTATATCTGTACCGGGCTTTAACACTTCCCATTTACCTATTTTTATAAGCTTTGGTGCTCTTTCTTCTTTGGATAAAACCGCTTCTCCTCTTGGATATCTTATTGCAAACGGTTTGTTGGAATTTATGGCGGTGTAAAGAAGGTCTAAAAGCTCAAGATTGTCTTTGGGAGATGATATAACGATGTTTGGTATACAATTTAAAAACGATATATCAAAAACTCCGTGGTGTGTAGGCCCATCTTCTCCTACTAAACCAGCTCTATCCACTGCAAAAACAACGTTTAGATTTTGAAGAGCTATATCGTGTATTATTTGGTCGTAGGCTCTTTGCATAAAAGTAGAATAATAAGCCAAAACCGGCTTTAAGCCACCTGCAGCAAGCCCAGCAGAAAAAGTAGCGGCGTGCTGTTCGGCTATGCCAACGTCAAAAAACCTATCTGGATATTTTTTAGCAAAATCCACGAGACCAGAACCCTCTTTCATGGCTGGGGTTATGGCTACCACTCTTTCATCAAGCTCTGCTATTTTAAGAAGCGCTTCGGAAAAGCATTGGGTCCAGGATTTACCACCAGACATTTTTGAAGCTTCACCGGATTCCTTTTTGTAAGGGGCAACACCGTGCCATTTGACGGGGTTTTCTTCCGCTGGTTCGTAGCCCTTTCCTTTCTTTGTGACAATGTGTATTAACACGGGTCCATCTATAGATTTTGCGTTTTTTAACGTTGTTTCAAGGGCTTCCTCGTTGTGACCATCTATTATACCTATGTAATTTAGACCAAGCTCTTCAAACAAAATACCAGGGGTGGCAAAACCCTTTACAAACTCTTCTGTAAGTTTTGCAAATCTTCTTGGTACAAACCCAGCTTTATCTAAAATATTTTTTATTTTGTTTCTTGTATCTTGTATGTGCCTGCCGGTGATTAGTTTGTTTAAATATGTGGATATTGCACCTATGTTTTTTGATATAGACATTTCGTTGTCGTTTAATATTATTATAAGTTTGTTATGATGAAGATGTCCTATGTTGTTTAAAGCTTCATATACCATGCCTGCGGTCATGGCACCGTCCCCTATAACGGCTACTACATAAGAATCGTCTTTTAATAGGTCTTTTGCCACTCTAAAACCTTCCGCTGCCGATATGGAAGTAGAGCTATGCCCAGCCCCAAAAGCATCGTATAAGCTCTCTTCTATTCTTAAGAACCCAGATATACCACCTTTTTTTCTAAGTGTATGAAATACCTCTTTCCTATCTGTTAGTATTTTCCAAGGGTAAGCTTGATGCCCTATATCCCAAACCACAACATCTTTTGGAACATCAAAAACCCTCAAAAGTGCTATGGTAAGTTCTACAGTACCAAGACCAGGAGCCACATGACCTCCGTTTTTGGATGTTACATCTATGATAAACTCTCTGATTTCTTCGGCTAAAAGCTTTAGTTCTTCTTTTGAAAGCTCTTTTAAATCCAATACGCTGTTTATATGTTCTAATATACTCATTTAATTTAATATATTATCTTGCTACAAAATCAAATATGATATCAAGCCCTAAAAATACCGTAAAAAGACAGAAAAATAAACCTGTTACAGCTATAGCTATACCTTTTAATTTACCGGCATCTTCTTGTTTTACCCAAAGATATATGAAAGTACCTATTATGTAAAGAGCTGTAAATATGGCAATCCATTTGTGTAAAAATACAAAAAGCGCCGGGGCTTTCACCATCACATAGGATATTCTCTCGGCACCAAAACCAGTAAGCACCGCCAAGATACCAAAAATCACCGATAAACCATGATTTGTAAGACCAAACATCATAACTGGTTTTTTCTTAAGGATTGTAAACACAAGAAGATAAGTTGTAAAAGCCGTTAGAGCGTAAACGCCGGTAAACATTGCAAAAAATGCATGCAGCATAGACTATACCTCCATAAGTATTAGAATATAATTATAAACCATAAATAAAGGCACAACGCAAAAATATTCTTATAAAAAGCTCAAAAAAAGCTTATACTATCAAAAGACATATTGACACACCAAACAAATGTTATAATATATAACTATCTCATTTTCAAAGGAGGCTTGATATGTATTATGTAGCTAAGGTTATAAATGACGAATGCAGCAAATACAACTGCAAACAATGCACGCTTTTTTGTCCAGAACCAAACACCCTTATGTACTCTGATGATGAACATCACGCTTATGTGATTACAAATAGATGCAAAGGATGTGCTCTTTGCGTATACGTATGCTCTGATATGCTAAAAAGAAACGCCATAAAAATGGTGATGGCGGAAGCCCACGAAGAAGTGGCTTAATATAGCGTTTATGGAATTTTCAAAAGAGCAATTGGAGTTTTTATCAAATATATTTGAGCAAGATGTTACCAACGATAATTTTGATGAGATACTAAAAGCCAAAAACTATAAACTATACCAGTGTAAAAACTGCGGTAAACTTATACTTCACGATAACTACGAATTCTGGAACATAACCGAATGCTGTGATGATAACTCTAAGATAATGGATGACGGGACTTTGATGTGTGAGGTTTGCTATTCAAGGTCTTTGGAAAATATGATGAGTTGGTTAAACAGAAGACCTGAGTGGGCAAAAGAAGTGAAGTTTGATATAAAAAGGAGGGAATGATGGCAAAAGTAGCTGTGTTGTTGGCACCTGGTTTTGAAGAAGTAGAAGCTATAGCCCCCATAGATATATTAAGAAGAGGCGGTGTAGAAGTCTTGATAGTAGGTGTAAAAGATAAAGTCATACCAAGTGCCAGAAATGTAAAAATTGAAGTTGATGTAACCATAGATGAGCTAAAGGATGTAGATAACCTCGATATGATCATAATCCCTGGTGGTATGATAGGTGTTGAAAATCTCAAAAAAAGTGAAGAAGTAAAAAACCTTATAAATCAAATGAATGCTAAGAAAAAATATGTTAGCGCTATATGCGCAGGTCCTTTGGTGCTAAAAAATGCTGGTGTGGTGGAAAATAAGCATATTACCTCTCATCCATCTGTGAAGCTTGAGTTTAACGAACATCTATACAAAGAAGAATCTGTGGTAGAAGATGAAAATATTATAAGCAGTAGAGGTCCAGCTACGGCTATGGTTTTTGGTTTTAGGCTTTTAGAAAAATTAACTTCAAAAGAAAAGGCAAAAGAAGTGGCAAAAGCGATGCTTTTTGATTATTAATATGGATTTTAAAAGCATAGAAAAAAAGTGGCAAGAACGCTGGGAAAAAGAATCTAAAACCCAAGAACCCATAAACAAATTTTACGTACTTGAGATGTTTCCATATCCATCTGGAAAAATACACATGGGGCATGTAAGAAACTACACAATAGGAGATGCTATAGCCCGTATCAAAAGAATGGAAGGACATAACGTGCTTCATCCGATGGGATGGGATGCTTTTGGACTGCCCGCCGAAAACGCCGCTATAAAAAACAACTTAAGACCTGATATCTGGACTTATCAAAACATAGATTATATGAGGGCTCAGTTAAAATCTCTTGGTTTTTCTTACGATTGGGATAGAGAAATTGCCACTTGCAATCCAGATTATTATAAATGGAATCAGTGGATTTTTTTAAAGATGTATGAAAAAGGCGTAGTTTATAGGAAAACCGCCACTGTGAACTGGTGTCCTCACGATCAAACGGTGCTTGCCAACGAGCAGGTAATAGATGGTAAATGCTGGCGATGTGGTACTCTTATTGTCCAAAAAGAAATTCCCTCTTGGTATATAAAGGTTACAGATTACGCTGAAAGGCTTTTAAAAGATTTGGAGCTTTTAGAAGGAAAATGGCCTCAAAAAGTAATTATGCAGCAAAGAAACTGGATAGGAAAAAGCGAAGGGGCTTTGGTAAAGTTTCCATTGGAAACAAAGCTAAAAGATTTTGAATATTTGGAAATTTTTACCACACGTATAGATACGATATTTGGGGTTAGTTTTATGGCTATAGCCCCAGAACATCCACTGGCTAAAGAGGTATCCAAAGAAAACCAAGCCGTAAAAGATTTCTTACAAAAAATGTCTCATATATCTACAAGAGAAAGGGGTACCGCATCTGTTAAAGAAGGAGTTTTTACAGGCCTATACGCCATAAATCCTGCCAACGGCAAGAAAATACCCATATACGTGGCAAATTATATCCTCTTTGAATATGGAACAGGTGCCATAATGGCAGTGCCCGCTCACGATCAAAGGGACTTTGATTTTGCCAAAGCTTACAAGCTTGATATAATACCTGTTGTTAAACCCCAAAACGACAACCATGATTTTGATGAAAAAGCTTACGAAGAAAAGGGTATTCTTATAAACTCTGGAGATTTTGATGGACTTTCTTCCGATGAGGCAAAAGAAAAAATTTTAGAGTTTTTAAAAGCCAAAAACTTAGCCACCAAAAAAATCTCTTACAAGATAAAAGATTGGAATGTATCAAGACAGCGCTACTGGGGAACCCCTATACCTATGATACACTGTCAAAACTGCGGTATAGTGCCTGTGCCTTACGAAGATTTGCCGGTGCTTCTTCCAAAGGATGTAAACTTCACAGGATACGGAAACCCTTTAGAACAATCTGAGAGCTTTGTAAATACTACATGTCCAAAATGCGGTGCCAAAGCAAGAAGAGAAACAGACACTATGGATACGTTTTTTGATTCCTCTTGGTATTTTTTGAGGTTCACAGATCCAAAAAACCACAAGCTTCCCTTTGATAAAGATATAGCCAATAGATGGATGAATGTGGATATATATATAGGCGGTATAGAGCATGCGGTGCTTCATCTTCTTTATTCGAGGTTTTTTGAAAAGTTTTTATACGATATAGGCCTTATAGACCATATAGAGCCTTTTGATAGGCTTATCACCCAAGGTATGGTCCTAAAAAAATGGGTAAGTATAGGAAAACTCTTAGAACATCTTGGGCTTTCCGAAGAAGATGATATAGAGCTTCTTAAAGAAAAGTTAGAGCATCTAAATATATAAACAAATTAATATACCTTATAAAAGAAAAATGAAATCTTAATGAAAAATTAACAATTCTTTTTTATAATAAAAGCATCAAAACTTAAGGAGGTTTGTATGAAAAAGAAGCTATTACTAGCTCTATCGGTTTTTGGTATGGCTATGATACCCCTTCATAGCGCCGATGCTATCTTATTAAAAGCAAACGACAACGAGTTTGCAAACGTAGGTCTTAAGCTTGCTATCTGGGCTCAAAACAACGGTGCCGTTACCACCAACGACCACAGCAGCACCAACTTCTCGGTGGAAAACGCAAGGCTTTATTTTTCAGGCCAAATAAACCCAATAGTCCAATTTGGCGCAAACATTGATTTTGCAGACAACACAGCTTTAGCTCCAGATGGTTCTGCAAGAGCTCATACTGGTGGTATAGGTACTTCAAGTTCTAAGGCTTTTTCTGGTATAAAAGATGCTTTTATAAACTTTAAGTTTATGCCACAAGCTCAAGTTATGGCTGGTCTTTTCTTAGACCCATGGTCAAGGGTAGCTCTTGGTGATTTGTACTCTTTCATAGTACCACTTGAGAACTATAACCCAGGTATATCTGAGATAAACACTGATGGTGGGAATTTGTTGGGGAGCACTGACATTTTAAACAGTAAACCTTTCATAAACCCTCTTGTTCCATTTACGCTTGGTTCTGATGTGGGTAACTCTTTTCGGGATGCTGGTATAGCCCTTTGGGGTGATATAGGTAAAGATGCCATGATAAAGTACTACCTCATGGCTGGTAATGGTAAATACGATTATGAAGCTGGTAAAAACGGTAACAGCAATCTAAAATATGGTTTTAGAATAGAGTTTACACCTACAATGCTTGGATACAAAGGTACACCTGGTTATGTAGATGAAGATACGTTCCTTGGCAAACAAAACACATTGACATTTGCTTTTGCCTATCAACAACAAAAGATAGAATGTGGAACAAACGCTACTACAGGTGCTACAAACACTTGTTCTTTTTCTGGATTAAATTTACCTGGTGCTTCATCTTCCACCACAGCAAAAGCCTATACGTTTGATGTATTGTGGGAACAAAAGTTTGGGGATTTTGTGCCAAACTTCCAAGCTGCATGGCTTGACCAAAAGGATTTAGGATATGCAGAAGACAATAACGGTGATGTAGCTCAACCAGAAGCCCAAGGGTATTATTTACAAACACAGCTTTTATACGATAGATATGTAGGTATAGGAAAACCAGCTTTGGTTTTAAGATATGAACAAGATGAAAATAAAAATTACTATGCCAACCCCAACGGTAGTGGTTTTGTAGATGCTAAAGTATCTATGACAGATATATTCTTTAACTACTATATAGATGGTGAAAATGCAAACATATCTTTGGGTGCTCAAATAGTAAATCCAAATGGTGATTTGAAGACTGCTACCGCAAATAGCAATAATCAGCTCAAAAACTTCACAGACTGGACACTTGCTTTAAGAACCGTATTTTAAGTTTTTAATCCCCGCCACGATAAAGTGGACGGGGGATTTTATGCTTTTCATAGCTTTGTCCTTTGGCGGGTCTAAAAGCCCGCTTTATTTTATAAATTATGTTTGTTTACAAGTATCAGAACTTTAACCTATACATATATATAAAAAACGGTAAGATTTTTTATATAAAACCTTTTATATCCGATGAAAAAGAGCATATACCAAAGGATATAAAAGATATATTTGATATATACTTCATAGAAAAAAAAGATATAGAAAATAAAGATATCTTTTATATACCAGATAGATACAAAGATATTTATATGTATCTTAAAAATAATATAACTTTTGGAAATGTTGTAAGCTACAAAGAGCTTGGTGCTAAGCTAAACCTTCATCAAAGGACTATAGCCACCGCTATGAAATTAAACCCTCTTCCTATATTTATACCTTGTCATAGGGTAGTGTTTAACGGCTTTTATAAAGATAAAAATTACATAGGTGGTTACAACGCCGGTGTGGATGTAAAGATGTTTTTGTTAAAACACGAAAGCGTATTGTAAATATATTTTATATCTTCTAAAGAAAGCTCTTCTACTCTTTTTAGAGCGTATTTATCTTCGATATTATTTAATTTGTGTTTTAGCATCTTTCTTCTGTTGGAAAACATCTTTTTTAAAAAATCCATATAATTTTGTTTTTCAAAAGAAGGAGTATCTTCTTTTTTATCAAAAACCAAAACACAAGAGGTCACTTTTGGCACAGGCTCAAAGAACCTCCCTGGTACACTAAAAGCGTAATGTATATTAAAGTAAGTGTTGGCATATGCCCAAAGCCAAGATTTATCTTTGGAATCTGTTATAAGTCTTTCTCCCACTTCTTTTTGAAGCATAAAAACCATCTTTGATATATGCTTTTCTTGATTTATCATATTTATAAGTATGCTTGCATACATGTTGTAAGGAAGGTTTCCTATGATCTTGAGATTTTTATAGCTTGATAGATCTACCAAAGAAGCGTCTTCGTTTAAAAGCGTAGCATTTTTATACTTCTTTTCTAAAAGCCCAAAAATATCTTTGTCAAGTTCTACCAATATAAGCTCTTTTTTTGGCTTTTGATATAAAAACTCTGTCAATGCCCCAAGCCCAGGACCTATTTCTATGACTGTATCATCTTCTTTTACATCTAAAAGCTCTACTATGGAGTGTGCTATATTTTTTGATTTTAAGAAGTTTTGACCGAATGTTTTTTTAGGTTTTAACATCAAAGATTTGGCATAGATACTTAAACGGTTCTTCAAAGAGTTGGTATTCTTGATGTTTTTGATATTTTACGATGATTTCAAGGGATTTTTTTATAAGCTCATAAGGTTTGAAGTCTTTAGAAAGCAAGTTTATAGATTGAAAGCCGTTTATTGTGTGTATCACATCTTCTGTGATACCTTCCATTACCATGTCAAACTTGTTCTCTTGATAAAACATACTCCTTTGCATGTTGTTTTGTAGGCTTTTAGCTAAAGCTATTATTTTTAACCATGTTTTTAACGTTTTTTCCCAATGTTCTTTTGGTAGGTTTTGAAGTTCTATGGTTATATAGCTTATAAGGTATTTTGCCACATAATTAGCAGCTGTTCTTTCGCTTAAGAAATCATTGGACTGGTAGAGATCTTCGCTTTTTATAAGGTTTGTTAAATCTTTTTTCACTGTTTTTGCTCTTGTCCTTTATAAGGAAGCGGTGCATAAAGCACCGCCCCTAATTTAGTTAACCTAATTTCTTTAGCTCTTTAGAGGGTCTCCAAACGGCGGTAGTTCTGGCTGGTATTTTTATCTCTTGGCCAGTTTTTGGGTTTCTGCCGGTTCTGGCTTTTCTGGTGCTTACTGTAAAAGTACCAAAGCCCGGTATTGTGGTTCTCTCTTTCTTCTTTAGGCTTTCTGCCAATGCAGAAAATACAGCGTTAACACATTTTTCAGCCTTTGCCTTTGTTATGTCAGCTTGCTGAGCCACATAACTAACTAATTCTGTTTTTGTCATGGTAAACCTCCTTTACATGTTTTCAAATTACTATTATATCACTAAAGATGCGTATGTCAAGATATATGTAAGAAGAAAATAAAATATTTTTATAAGAGATAATTATATTGTTATATCCATACTGGCGTTTAGCCATTTAGAGGAGTGTATGATAGCTCCAGAGGATATATAATCAGGTCTTGTCTTGGCATAGGTTTCTATATTGTCTTTGTTTATTTCACCTGAGAGCTCTATCTTTATAGAAGATCTTTTCCTTATAAGCTCTATTGCTTTTTTGGCATCTTCTACGCCAAAATTATCAAGCAGTATCATATCTATATCTAAGTTGAGGGCTTCTTCAAGTTGCTCAAAGTTGCTTACCTCCACCTCTACTTTGTAAGCCATAGATAAGTTTTTTCTTATTTCTTGTACCGCTTTTGATATGCTACCGTATAGGTTTATATGGTTATCTTTTATGAGCACCATATCGTAAAGGGCAAACCTATGGTTAGTGCCAGCTCCTGTCCTAACGGCGTATTTTTCAAAAAACCTATATCCTGGTGTGGTTTTTCTGGTATCAAGAAGCTTAACTTCATAATCTTTTATCTTATCAAGCATAAACTTTGTCTCTGTGGCAATACCAGATAAAGACTGTATAAGGTTTAAAGCCACCCTTTCACCCATAAGAAGGGCTTTTGCGTTTCCTTGAAGTTCCATTGTGATGTCTTTTTTATTTACTAAATCCCCGTCTTTGGCTTTTAATATGATCTCTTTTATGCCTAAAAGCTCAAAAACCCTTTTTGCAAAAAATAAACCACTTACAACGCCAGATTCTTTTATCTTTATAAAACCTTTGGCATTTAAATCATCAGGTAGGCCTGAGGAGGTTATATCCCCCCAGCCTATATCTTCTTCTAAAAAGCTTTTTATAGCCTCATCTATTTTAAGCCAATTCATCAAAAGGTTTTAAGATTTTGCGTAGCTGTGTAAACCTGGGAAGTATAAGTTTATTGCAAAAAAGCATATCAATATCGCTATAAAACCTATAACTACCATCCAAGCTACTTTAGGACCTTTCCAACCCATCATATAACGAGCGTGTAAGTAAGCCCCGAAGAAAAGAAGCACTATCAAAGCCCAAACTTCTTTTGGATCCCAAGACCAATAACCACCCCAAGCTTCATCAGCCCAAGCGGCGCCAAGTATGATAGATGCAGTCCATATTGGAAATACAATAGCCACAGATTTATAAGCTATTTCATCTAAAACATCTTCTGGCGGTAGCTTAGCTTTTACATGGTTAGGGGCATAATATTTTATAAGATAAAACACGGCTGCTGCAAAAGCCACTGTAAAACCTGCATAACCTAAAAATGCCGTTAAAACGTGTATATAAAGCCAATAGCTTCTTAAAGACGGCATAAGAGGTTCTATGTTGGGATCGGCTTTTAGCATGGCAAAAAGGTATATACCGCTTATGAAAAAGGCAACTACGCTACCCATTAACTTGTAGCCATACTTTTGCTCTATGTAAAGATAAACAACGCCCACTATAAAAGACCAAAAGGTGAGAGCTTCAAAAAGGTCTGTCCAAGGAGGATGAAAAAGCCCAATCTTGTAGCTATCAAGCATCCTTGCTATCATGGCGGATAAATTAAGCATCACCGCTAAGCTCAAACTTCCAGTAGATAGCTTAGAAAATAAATTGTTTCTTAAAATAACAAAAGCAAAATAAACAAAAAACGATATGGCGTATCCAAAAAAAGCAATCTTGTAAAGAAATAGATTGTTAAGCCCAGATAAGCCCAACATCAAAGATATGCCAATGCCTGCCAAAGCATACCATACATAGGACGGTATATGAAAACTCTTTGAAGATTCAAGTTTAAGTTCTCTCATAAAAGCTCCTTAAATGTAGGATAAGCTTATTTTAAAGCTTTTCTGTGAAGTTTTCATGATTTTCTAAAAAGTATCTTACATCTTCTATAATCCAATCTGGAGTTGATGCACCTGCGCTTATACCTATGGTTTTTGCACCTTCTAACCAGCTTGGGTCAATCTCGTCTTTTGTCTCTATGTGATAAGACCGTGGGTTCAAAGATTTACTTATCTCAAAAAGCCTTTTGGTATTACCGCTATTTTTACCACCTATTATTATCATCACATCCACTATGGGGGCGAGCTCGTATATATCTGATTGTCTCTCTTCTGTGGCGTTGCAAATGGTGTTTATTACCTTTATTTCTTTTACCTTTTTTAAAAGCTTTAAAACTACATTTTCAAAAAATATTTCATTTTGAGTGGTTTGAGCTACTATTCCAACTTTATCTTCTTTTATATCTTCCAAATCTTCAAGAGAATCTATAACCTTGTATCGTCCTTTTGCTTCTTCTAAATATCCTACTGTTCCTTGAACTTCTGGATGATCTTTTTCCCCTACTATTACTACGAAGTAACCTTCTTTTGCAAGCGATACAACAGCCTCATGAACAGCCTTAACGTAAGGGCAAGTGGCGTCTACAACCTTAACAAACGTATTTCTTAAAAGCCTTTCTTTTTCTGGAGATATACCGTGAGAGCGTACTATCACCGTGGCATCTTTATCTATGTTTGTATCGGTGGCGGTTTTTATACCCATGTTGGAAAGCCTGTTTACTTCTTGGGGGTTATGGATAAGAGGGCCCAACGTATATATTTTTTCTTGCTCTTTGGCTGCTCTTTCGGCAAGTGTAATAGCTCTTTTAACCCCATAACAAAATCCTGCATTTTTAGCAATTAAAACTTTTGGCATAGTATAATGGTATTTCAAAAATGATACTATTACAATGAAATTACTCATTATAAATTATATCATATCTAAAATATAATCTTGTAAATGTAGCGTTTACTTATTGCTTATAAGTGTGTTTGTGTTGCTTGGAAACATAAAAAACATTAAAATATTTGCATGGAAACTAAGAAATTTTATAAACCTCTACAAGCTTTAAGCCATCCTTTGGACATAGTGAAAAATTTCACACCTAACTGGTTCACCCTTACGATGGGTACAGGTATAGTGGCCATAGACCTTCACAACTCCCCCTATCACTTTCCTTTTATGATACCTATAACAAAGTTTTTATGGGAGCTAAATATAGTATTTTTTGCTGTAATTTCGCTTCTTTTTATAGCAAGATGGATATTCTTTTTTGAAGGTGCTAAAAAAATGCTTCATCATCCAGTCCAGTCTATGTTTATAGGCGCTATACCTATGGGCTTTGCCACCATAGTAAACGGTTTTATACTATTTGATGGCAATCTTTATGCCCATTTAGACTACTATCTTTGGTGGATAGATGCGTTACTAGCTATAATAAGTGGATTTTTAGTGCCATTTTATATGTTTATATCACATGATCACAGCTTGGACAAGATGACAGGCGTATGGCTTTTACCAATTGTTCCATCAGAGGTTACAGCTGCTTCTGGTGGTATTGTGGCACCTCATGTTCCCCAAATGTACGGTCAATATATTGTTTATACAAGCTACATACTATGGTCTTTGTCTGTCCCTCTTGCTATGAGTATACTGGTTATACTATTTTTTAGATTGGCAGTACACGGTTTGCCACCAAAAGATATGGCAGTTTCCATATGGCTTACTCTTGGTCCTATAGGGACAGGAGCTTTGGCAATGTTTTTGCTAGGTCAGGCATCTTCTGGAATTTTTTACGGTACTGAGTTTGAGCTTTTTTCAAGGCTTTTCTTCAGAGTAGGTTTTATGATAGGTATGCTTTTGTGGGCGTACGGGCTATGGTGGTTTGTGATGGCTATAATGACTACCTTAAAGTATCTAAGAGAAGGATTGCCCTTCAACATGGGATGGTGGGGATTTACGTTCCCATTGGGTGTTTTTACAGCAGCTACTATTCAAATATGGATTTTCACAGGTTATATATTTGTTAAAATACTATCTGGTATAGAGATACTTATGCTCACCGTTTTCTATGCAATAGTTATGGTAAGGACTCTTCAGGGCGTATGGCATGGTTCACTCTTTAGAGCCCCTTGTCTTTCCACTGAAACGGGCTTACCTATAGATAAAGATAAAATGTTAAATCCAAAGATCTAATTTATGGTATAATACTTGTTTAAAACGATTTTTGGAGGTCAAAAGCCATGAATATTCAAGAGTTAGAAAAGTTATATACCCCTAAGAAAGAGTATCCAAAGTTTAAAGTAGGTGATACCATAAGGGTAAATTACAAAATAAAAGAAGGTGATAAAGAAAGGATACAGGGTTTTGAAGGTATAGTCATAAGGATAAAAAATAAAGGCCTAAATAAGATGTTTACAGTAAGAAAAGAATCTTACGGAGTGGGCATAGAAAGAACATTCCCATACTATAGCCCTAACATAGACAGCATACAGCTAGTAAAATACGGTAAGGTAAGAAGAGCCAAACTTTACTTCTTAAGACAGCTAAAGGGTAAAACTGCAGCGCGTAAGATAAAAGAGATTAAACCATGGGAAAAAGAGGCTCACGACAAGCTCAAACAAGAAGCCAAATCCAAGAAATCCTAATATACGAACATCAATTTTTGAAAAGAGGCTTAACGTTGGCTTGTGTGGATGAGGCCGGTAGAGGTGCTTTGGCCGGTCCTTTAGTGGTTGGTGCTATTTTGGTGGATAATCTGGATATCTTCTTTGAAGAAGAATATACCCTTATAAAAGGAGATTCCAAAAAGCTAAAAGAGGCCGATAGGTTTTGGGCTTTTGATACGATAAAAAAATATTTTAAATATAGTGTAGGTATTGCCACGCATCAAGAGATAGATGATTTTGGTATTACGAAAGCCACAAAGATGGCTATGAAAAGAGCACTTGAGGCTTTGAAGGGTTTTGACATAGTTTTGTCAGATTTTATAAATTTAGAAGATTACGATTGTATACCAATAGTAAAAGGTGATGAGAAGAGCTTTTCTATAAGGCTTGCATCTTTGGTGGCCAAGGCCACCCGTGATAAAATGATGATAGATTACGCTTCTTCTTTTAAACCTTTTAGTTTTGATAAGCACAAAGGATACGGCACAAAAGAGCATATAAAAGAGATAAAGGATTTTGGACTTTCTTCTATACATAGAAGAAGTTTTTGTTATAATATTTAGTTTAAGGAGGTTTTTATGAGAGTAAAAGGTCGCTCTTCCAAAAAGTTTAGGAAGAAAGTTTTAAAATTAGCAAAGGGATATAGAGGCCAAAAGAGTAGAGTTTACAGAAAAGCTAAGGAAGCTGTTATAAGAGCACTGAAATATCAATACAGGGATAGACGCCAGCGCAAAAGACAGTTTAGAGCGCTTTGGATAGCTCGTATAAATGCCGCTTGCAGAGCCAACGGCATGACATACAGCAAGTTTATAAACGGTCTTAAAAAAGCTGGTATAAATCTAAATAGAAAATCTCTATCCCAAATAGCAATCCTTGACCCTCAGGCTTTTAAAGAGCTTATAGAAAAAGCAAGACAGCATGTTGCTTGATAAAGATGCTATACTAAGGGAGCTAAACGAAGAGTTAGCTTCCGTTTCTTCTTTACAAGACTTAGAAAAATTAAAAAGCAAGTATTTAGGTAAAACAGGTGTTGTAAAAGAGCTTTCAAAAGCTATAAAAGATATTCCACCAGAAGAGAGAAAAACCTATGGAAGCCTTTTAAACGAGCTAAAAGAAAATGTAGAAGAGCTATTTTCTCAAAAGTTTTTATATTTTAAAAGCCTAGAAGAAAGAAAAAACTTATCAAAAGAATTTGTGGATCCTACGCTTCCTCCTACAAACCAGATAGGTAGTCTTCATCCTATAACGCTTACCCTAGATAGAATACTTTCTATACTAAAGTCTATGGGGTTTTTAGAACAGCAAGGGCCAGAGCTTGAAAAAGAAGAATACAACTTCGATATGCTAAATATACCAAAATATCACCCATCCAGGGATATGCAAGATACTTTTTACGTAAATAAAGAAGGCTATGTCTTGAGAACCCATACTTCTCCGATACAGATAAGAACTATGCTTTCTAACAAGCCACCTATATATATAACAGCACCCGGTAAAGTTTATAGGAAAGATGACGATCCTACTCACTCACCGATGTTTTTTCAAGTGGAAGGTCTGGCGGTGGATAAGCATATAAATTTAAGACACCTAAAGTATGTTTTAGATACTTTTTTGCAGTTATTTTTTAACAAAAGCCTAAAAACCAGATATAGAAGTTCTTATTTTCCATTTACAGAACCATCCTTTGAAGTAGATATCCAATGCGTGATATGTGAAGGAAGTGGTTGTAGGGTTTGTAAACAAACTGGCTGGCTTGAGGTGATGGGATGCGGTATGGTGCATCCAAACGTCTTAAGAAACTGCAATATAGATCCATCTTTATACACAGGTTTTGCTTTCGGAATGGGTGTAGAACGACTTGCAATGCTTTATTATGGTATAGACAACATAAAGTTATTTTACGAAAACGATATAAGGTTTTTAGCTCAGTTTGAACAATAATTAGATAATAAAAATTTAGTTTTTAACTTTTTGATGGTAAAATATTTGTATGAAGTTAAAAAGAACGGCACTTTTATCTCTGGGAGCGTTCATAGGTTTTACGCTTTTTTATATAGGTTTAAACCAGTGGCAACATGAAAAAGAATCCACAGGCAAGATAAATATAGTTACAGCCTCTTCCACACCCAATCAAAATACATCTTCTGTGGCATCAAATCCTCAAACTCAAACACCTCAAATGCCTTCTACAAACAATCAACAACCTCAAAATCAACCTGTGCAAACCCCTCAAAACCAAGCTATTTCTCAGCCTAGCTCTCCCACTCCCAGCCCATCAGCTAAACCCCCTCAAACATCAACACCAAAACCATCTACTAAACCCCAAAAAATAGCTCAAAAACCAAAACCAAATGCTCCAAAAACTATTACACAGATAATAAGAAATAGTCAAAAAAAGGAAAATAGTGGTAATATTTTATTCCAAATTGGAGCTTTCAAATCCCCAACTGCTTTGCAAAGGGCTATATCAAAGGCAAGAGCTTTAGGCTTTGAACCGATGGTAAAGCAAGAAAAAGGTTTTTATATAGTAAGAGTCATGCTAACAAATTCAAATGAAGGTATAAAGCTTTTAACTGCATTTCCGAGTGCTTTTAGAGTCCGTTGAATCTTCTTTTTATCACAAGTTTAATGATATTTGCAAGTTGGATAGTCCAAGGTATATCTGGCTTTGGCGGTGGGGTTTTTATGCTGACACTTTTAAGTCTTGTGATGAATATAAAATCTGCTGTGCTTACATTTTCTTTTATTCAAGCTTTAGGACCTTTTAGTATTCTTTTGGTTAGTAAAAGCTATAAACCAAATATAAAGATGATATTTTATCTGATAAGCGGTTCTTTTGTTGGTATATTTTTGGGTGCCCATATTTTAAAAATCATAAGCGTTCCTTATATGGAGATCTTCAGTGGGTTGTTTTTTATAAGCATAGGAATGTTTGATGGTTTAGCCATATTTAAAAATGAGCTTTTAAACTTAACTTCAAAAATAGAGATAAAGCATGGATTTTTGGTGGGAGTTGTGTCTGGGGTGTTTTCTGGTATAGTAGGTATTGGAGGGCCGCCGGCGGCTATATATTTGAGAAATATAGTAAAAGAGTTTGATGAGTATAGATATCTCATATCTATTTACTTTGTTTTGCTAGTAGGTATTAGGCTTTTTATATACTATATGCTTCATGCTTTTTCAAATGTAAGATACGATTATATACTGTACTGGGGGATTGCATCTGTAGCGGGGCTCTGGACAGGTAGATTTGTAAGTAGATTTATAAACAAACGCTATCTTAACTTGAGTGTACCGTTTTTAACGATAATATGCGGTATAATTTTGATAGCAAAAGGTGTAAAGAGTTTTTAAAAGTTTATGCTTAATAATTTATGCCTAATGTTATTGTTTTAAGAATTTAATATGATATAATATTTGTATGAACAAGAAATCTTCTTTGGAGCTCCAATGGTTAGAAGAATTGTCCAAGTTGGACAGCTTTGTCATCAAAACCCCAGTCCATAAACAGGAGTTTTGGACCGAGTGGCAGGAAAAATATTCCAAAGCAAGAATGGGACGTATAGCCTCTATGAGGATGTTGAGAAAAAAAGGGTTAGATGGTGATCAAATAAGGAACTTAAGAGACACTATCAACTTTTACGACAGCGTCCTTGAATATCTAAATGAATTTAAGAACATAGCTTTAAACGTAAGGGGTTTTTTCTTTACCACAGATACATTTGAAATAGACGACGAAGATATAGACTTAGACTTTTAAGTGGATATTCCTATATTCTTAGTGGGTTTCATGTGTAGTGGCAAAACATCTGTAGGCAATATATTGTCTTCAATGTTAAACTTTGCCTTTATAGATGTAGATAAGGAGATAGAAAACCGCCTTAATATGACGATAGAAGAGATTTTTACCAAGAAAGGAAAATCTTTTTTTAGAGATTTTGAGATAAAGACATTAAAAGATGTTTCGAAGCCAAAAAGTGTAATATCTACAGGTGGTGGTCTTGGGGCTAATGAAGAGGCTATGGAGTTTATGAAAAAAAATGGTTTTGTAGCTTTCTTGGATGTATCTTTTGAAGAATTTTACAACCGTTGCAAAGGTTTACCAAATAGACCACTGCTTAGAAAATCTTTAGAGGAGCTTAGAAGCTTGCATAATAAAAGATACTACGTTTACAGTATGGCACATCAACGTTTTGATGTTACCAAAAGCCCAGAAACCATAGCAGAGGATATAATAAAACACTATGAGCAATTTAAAAGAGATATCAGAGCTTGTTAAGTTTGAGCATACTATATTTGCTCTTCCTTTTGGTATAAGTGCATTTTTATTGCTTGCTCATGGTTTTGACCTATGGAAGTTTACACTTATCATAATAGCTATGGTGCTTGTAAGAACAGACGCCATGACTATGAATAGACTATCAGATATTGATCTTGATAAGCTAAACCCTCGTACAAAAAACTGGCCCCATGCTAAAGGTACTGTTTCGGAACTTGAACTAAAACTTATCATTTTCGTTACCTCTTATCTGTTTTTAATAGTAAGCCTTATGTTAAATAAACTTGCTTTTTTTCTTTCTCCTATAGTGCTTTTATCTATCTATATATATCCAAAAGCCAAAAGGTTTACCTACATGCCACACATTTTTCTTGGTTTGGTTTATTTTCTTATACCAATAGGAGTGGATGTTGCCCTAAATAGCCATGTATCAGAAGAAGCTATAATGCTTGGTCTTGCAATGGGATTTTGGGTGAGTGGGTTTGATATGCTTTACGCTCTTCAAGATTATGAGTTTGATTTAGAGCATGGTGTAAAATCAATAGCTGTTTGGCTTGGAAAAGATAAGGCTATATATACGGCAAGGGTATTTCATGTCATAACGTTTTTGTGTCTTTTGTGGCTTCATTTTATAGATAGTAGGCTTGGAGTTCTTTATCTAATTGGTCTTGTTGGAATAGCTGGGTTTTTGGTCTATGAACACAAGCTTATAAAACCAAACGACCTATCAAAGCTAAACAAAGCTTTTTTTACTGTAAACGGTTATATAAGCATCGTTTTTATGCTTTTAATAATGCTATCTTTATGGATTTCATAAAAGCTGAGATACTAAAAGTTGCAAAGTTAAGTTTTAAAGAGGGCTTGGTAAATGCTTTTGCTGGAAATATAAGCTATTCGTATAAAAATTATATGTATATTACCAAAAGAGGTTCTTTTTTTGGAGATCTCACAGAAAAAGATATAATAAAAATAGATCTAAAAAAAGATAAAATATCAGAAAAAGCCTCTTCTGAAGCATCGGTCCATAAAGCCATATATCTAAACACAGGTAAAAAAGCTATACTCCATACTCATCCAAAGTATACTGTCCTTGCATCGTTTTTATACGATAAGATCTTACCGATAGACTCCGAAGGAAAGCTTATATTTGGACAAGCACCGGTTTTGGATGTGAATCCACCATCCGCATCAAAAGCTTTGGAAGAAGCCCTTTGTTTGGCTCTAAAAGAATATGATATAGTGATAGTAAAAACCCATGGGGTTTTCGCCGCTTCAAGGAATCTTATGAAAGCTTACGCTTATACTGGGGCTTTGGAGCATTCTTGTTTTATGCTTTTAAAAGCCAAAAACATGATAAAATGAATCAATATGGATGATATAAGTAGATTTTTAGATGTGGCAAAAAACGCAAGCCTAATAGGTGGGGAAGTATTAAAAGAGTACTTTGGTAGTGTTAAAGTATCAGATATAGAGGAAAAAGCTGAAAAAGATGTTGTTAGTTTTGTTGATAAAACATCTGAATCAAAGATAGTAGAGTATATAAACTCAGTGTTTAAAGACCATCAGATAGTTGGTGAAGAAGGATCCTCTATAAATAATAGTCCTTACAAGTGGTATATAGATCCTCTTGATGGTACAAAAAATTATCTTATGGGTTTTCCAATATTTGCATGTTCAGTAGGGCTTGCTTATGAAGATGAGCCTATAGCTGGAGCTGTTTATTTGCCTTATTTTGATAAACTTTACTTTGCAGCCAAAGGTTTGGGAGCTTTTAAGAACGGAAAACCTATAAAAGTTAGCAATAGGCATATACTAAAGCATTGCAACGTGTGTTATGGATTTCCCTCTCGCTCAAAAAGAGATTTAAATAGTTATCTTCAAGCTTCAAAAGAGCTTTTTATAGAAGTGGCGTCTATGAGGCGCCCCGGTGCTGCGGCGGTTGATATATGCTTTTTGGCAGAGGGTATATTTGATGGGCTTATGGAATTTGAACTTCATCCATGGGATATATCGGGGGCTTTGATAGTACTTTTAGAAGCAGGTGGGACTTACTCTTTAACCAACGGCCTCAAAAGCCCTACCGATATAGTGGCTTCTAACGGTTTAATACACGATTGGATGCTAAGTGTTGTGCAAAAAAACGTGGGGGTTAGTTATGAAGTATCTTGTAAGCGTTGATTTTTCAGATATCACAAACTTGGTGGTAAGAAGTGCAAAAGTCTTTGCTACAAAACTAAATGTAGAGTTAGAGCTTCTTCATATAATAGCTCCTTTTACATACCTTCCATACCCAGAAGGTCTTTCTATAGATATAGTAGACATGGATATTATCAAAAAAGCCGAAGAAAACGCAAAAAATTTAGCTTTGGAAAAACTAAGCGCCTTAGCAGAGTATTTAGATCCGGTGAAAACCACTTACAAAGTACTAATAGATACGCCGTTTGCTGAAATAGTATCTCAAGAAGCCGAAAACAACAATATGGACGGTATATTTTTAGGTGGGCATAGTAAGAACCTTATAGAAAAGATATTGGTGGGAAGCACTACTGAAGATGTTGTTAAGAACTCTAAAGTTAGCTTGGTAGTGATAAAAGCTAAGGAAATAGAAAAACTAGACCATATTCTTGTGGCTTACGATTTTACCAGCATATGCGATAAGATGCTAGATTTTATATTTGATACTTTTAAAAGCATAAAACCAAAGATTATACTACTACACGTGGATAAAGGTATAAATATTCAAATTTCTCCAGAGGTATCTCAAACATTAGAGCAAAGTATAAACGATGTAAAACTAAAAAAACTAAACGATATAAAAAATAAATTTTCTGAATTTTACAGCTTTTCATATGAGATAATAAACGATAACGATATAGCTAAAACGTTGGAAAGATTTGCCAACAACATAAACCCAGATATTATATTTGTAGCTTCAAAAAGGCCTAAGCTTTTAGAAAGGATATTTGGCGGTGTAGAAACTGTAAGAATATTAAGAAACAGTACGCATCCTTTGTACATATTTAAAGCTGAGGGTTAATATGTTTAGAAAAATTTTGTTATCACTTTTGTTTGCAAGCTCTTTAGGTTTGGCAAACCCGTATTTTGACTATGCAATGTGTCATTATTATATAGATAACCCTCAAAAAGCTTATCCTTATTGCTCAAAAGCCCTTAAGGAACTTCCAACCCCAAGTGTGTTTGAAGATGTTATAAGTATGTATGTAAGAGCCCATTATTTAGAAGGTGCTATTTACGTTGCAAAGCTTTACAAAGATAGATATCCAAATCTAAAAGAACCTTATATAGATCTATACACTCTTTATACTATGGATAAAGACTATGAAAATGCAAAAAAGACATTGGAAGAAGCGCTAAGTAAATTTCCTCAGGACAATTTCTTTGCTCTAAATCTTATAACCACGTATATACATGATGGAGAAATTAAAAAAGCCGAAGATATTATAAACAGGTTTTTGGCTTTTAAAAACGAAAACGGAAAAGAGATTTTTTACTATATTAGAGCACGTATAGAACTTGCACAGCAAAACAAAGAAAAGGCAATAGAAGATCTTAAAAAGGCTATAGAGTTAAAACCAAACTTTGATGAGGCCGTAGATACTTTGGCAAGTATATACGATCAAGAAAGTAAATATCAAGATGAGGAAAAACTTTATGAAGATATACTAAAAAAAGATTCTTCTAATATAAGCGCCTTGGAGCGGTTGGGTAACCTGTTTTTTAAATTAGGCCTTAGCTACAAGGCTTCGGATATATATAAAAAACTTGCAGAACTAAACAAAAACAATCTAAACTATCAGTATCAGTATGCATTATCTTTGCTCCAAAGCATGAGATACGATAAGGCTTTATCAGTTTTAGCCCCTTTGTATAAGAAGCATCCAAACAACAAACCCATTGCTTACCTTTACGGACTGACGTTGGAAGCTGCTCACAAACCGGTAAAAGCTCTTGAAGTATATAAAAAGCTTCTTCAAATAGATAAGAAAAACCCAAAGCTATACGAAAGAATAGCAAGTATTTTGATAGACGAAGGTAAATATAACGAGGCTATGCCTTATATAGAAAAAGGCTTAAAACTCAACCCCTTGAGCTCAAAGCTTTACATATTTAAAGCTATAATAGCGGCTAGTCATCGTCATTACATAATGGCAAAAGTATATGCGGATCAATCTATAAAGCTAAATCATCATGATTATAGAAGCTATTTTATAAGAGCTATGATTGAAGATAAGCTTCATCAGATAGACAATGAAATAAAGGATTTAAAAAAAGTAGTAGAGTTAAAGCCAAATGATGCAGATATGCTAAATTACTTAGGTTATACTATGCTTATTTACAATAAAGATATAAAAGAGGGAATGAAGTATATAGAAAAAGCAGTGAAACTTTCTCCTAAAAACCCCTCTTACCTTGATAGCTTAGCTTATGGATACTTTCTTTTGCATGATTATAAAAAGGCTTTAAAATACGAAGAAGAGGCTTACAAGCTAAATTCAAAAGATTCCGTAATTATACAACATCTTGGCATGATAAAACTTATGCTGGGACAACCAAAAGAAGCCAAAAGTTTGTTACTAAAAGCCCTATACATAGTAAATAAAAGAGGAGAAGAAGAGCCTGATCAAAAGAAAAAGATTTTAGAATTTTTAAAAGAGATAAAATAATATTATGAGGATTGAGGATTTAACAAATTTTATAAAAGGTGGTAATGAAGAGAAAATTGTTAAAAAGATAAAAGAAGATGTGCCTTCTTTTGAAGATACGTTAAAATCTGAAAACTCTAAAAAAACCGAATCAAAGTTTATTCCCTTTACAAAAGACGGTTTTATGTCAGACAATTCCTCTTTGGTGGAAATGTTTAAGTTTTTTGATATTGTTGACACTACCCAAGATCCTCCTACAGACAATGAAAACCATAACAACTTAACAAATCTTATCACAGATAACACAAAAGAAGCTATAGAATATAGTTTTGATAGCTTGCCAAAAGACCTAAAAAATCAAATAGGACAAGCCGCAGATAAAGCTTCTTTCAAATACCATATTCCCAAAGAACTTATATATGCTATTATAGATCAAGAATCTTCTTTTAATCCTTATTCTGTAAATCACAACAAAGATGGTACCACAGATAGGGGACTAATGCAGGTAAACTACGATCACAATATAGATATAATGAAAGAGCTAAATATAAAAGATAAAAACCAACTGTTTGATATAGACACCAATATAGAAGCTGGCACAGCCATACTGGCTAGAGATTTTCAAAAGTATGGAAATTGGCCTACCGCTATAAAAGCTTACAATGGTATAAACTCAGATAACTGGGGCTATGTCAAATCTGTGTTGTCAAAAATTAAGAAATACCAAAACGTTACATAAAAGTTGTTAAAGGCATAGCGGGTAAAACCCGCTTTAAAGTTAAATTTTACTGTTGACTTGGGCACACTTCTCTTGTCTCTGTTTTTACAAGTTGTCCGTTTTGATAGTATTTTGTGGTTACAGTTTGACAGCCATTTTGAGCTTGTCCTTGTGGAATAGCTTGGATTGTTTGATTGCCATTTGAATATTGGACTGGCTGATTTTGTGTAGCTGCTTGCTGAGCAGCTTCGTTTGCTATCTGACCTAAGGTTCCACCAAGTAGAGCACCCATAACACCACCTATAACTCCACCGCGCCATCTGTTACTATTGTCTAACATCGTACCAGCAGTGGCACCTAGGATACCGCCAACAGCTGCTCCTTGCTGGCCAGCTGGAGATAAACTATATTGGCCAGTTTGTGCACAGGAAAAAAGCACAGCCGATAGACCAACTATACTAATTATTTTTGCAAATCTAACATTTACAACATTCATCTTTTACCTCCTTTATATGAAATTTAATATGTTTAAGTCTTTTTTTTATGATGTTTATGATGCGGGTAAACCGCGGCATACTTGTTTAACCGCGGCAGACTTGTTAATCGTGGCATACTTGTTTAGCGTGGCATACTTGTGATAATTTACTTTTGCTCCATCTTTTTCATGGGTTTATGCCACATTTTTCTATGTGGTCTGCAAGCTCTTAGCTCTTTCCAGTTTTGAGCTTTTTCCACGCAAGCTTTGTGTTTTGCTAAAAAGTCCATTCTCTTGTCAATCATATGAAGAATACGAGCCTTCACATGTTCAAATTTCTCCTGAGATTTGGTTTCATGTGTCGTGGCAGGCTTTGTTGGTTGTGCCAACACAACTCCAGATAAAAGTGCAACTCCTAATACTGCCTTTGCTATTTTTCTCATATCAATACCTCCTTAAGGTTGATGTTATAAATATAAAACCAAAATGATGAATATTTGATGAAAATATTGACCACATAATCATGTCTATAACTCTTGCTTATTTTTTGATGAAAATTAGTTTATAATAAAACTATGGAAGATATAAAGGCTATTGTAAAGAATGTCATAAAAGAAGGGTTTGAGTTTGAGATATATGTAAGTCAATCTAACAAAGTAAAGATTGACATTGAGGATAAAGCTATAGATAGAGTTGAAGCCTCAAAAGAACAAGGTTTGGGTATAAGGGTTATAAAAGATGGAAAAGTGGGATTTTCTTATACTACGAAGCTTACAAAAAAAGACATAGAAGATTGTACGAAAATAGCAATGGACATAGATCTATCTCAAGAGAAAGAGGATGTTTTTGAGCTTTTAAAAGAACAAAAAGAAAATAAAAATCAAATAGAGCTCTTTGATAAAGAAGGTCTTTCTAAGGATAGACAACTAAAGATAAATAAACTCTTAGAGACAGAAGATAAAATAAAGGCTTACGATCCTCGTATAGCTTTGGTTAGGGACTTATCTTACGCAGAGTCCACATATTCTTATTTTATGGAAAACTCCTACGGAGTAAAAATAGAAGAAACGTTGAGCGGTTTCTTTGTAATGGGGTGTGCTATAGCAAAAGATGGTGAAGATACATCCTCCGGATGCTCTTATATAGCTAGTAGATTTTATGAGGATTTGGATTTTGACTTACTTTCGAAGGAAATAGCTATAAATACGGTAAATCTTCTTAATCCTAAAAGCTTTGAAACAAAGTCATTACCGGTGGTTTTCTCACCGGATAGCATGGTATCTTTGCTAAGGGCATTTTCCAGTGTATTTTTAGGAGACTCTCTTATAAAAAATAAAACTATGCTAAAAGATAAACTACAAGAGCAGATAGCCAGTGAAGAGGTAACTATAATAGATGATGGCACTATAAATAGAGCTTTGGGAAGTTCTCGCTTTGATGCCGATGGAAATCCAACCCAAAAAAATATAGTGGTAGAAAACGGTGTTTTTAAAATGTTTTTGCACAACATATACACAGCTAAAAAATCCAATAAAGAGTCTACCGCCAACAGCGTAAGAGCAGGTTATAGATCTGTACCACAAACTGGAATTCACAACTTTTATTTGGTACCTAAAAACAATTCTTTAGAAACACTTCTTGGTGCTTATGAAGAGTGTGTATATATTACGGAGCTTATGGGTCTTCATATGGCAGACCCTATTTCTGGAAACTTTTCTTTGGGTGCTTCTGGTATTGTTTATCAAAATGCAAAACCTATGTATGCTATAAGAGCGGTAACTGTAGCCTCAAACTTTTTGGAGCTTTTAAAGAAAATAAAATTGGTAGGAAATGACTTTAGGTTTTTTGGACATGTGGGATCTCCTTCAGTGTTGGTAGAAAATATCACAATAGGGGGAGTATGATATGAACATCTTTACATCGCTTTTTGCCATGTTTTGCGCAATATTTTTTATAGTGGGAAGTTTTTACATAGCTTCAGATTATTATTATTATACAAAAGAAGAGCATATATCAAAAGATATGGCAATGGCTTTATACAGCATAAAATCAAATTCAAATCAAATAGTGTTACCCTATGGTGAAGATATGGTGGTGGTTGTGAGGACTCCAAACGGTGTTATAAAATCTACAAACCTTATAAACCATCCCATAGACCAAAACCTATTTCATGGGGCCACCCAGAAGATAGGAAACGATACAGTAATAGTAGGTATCAAGATAACTAGTTTTGGCGATATTATGACAGAGCTTTTTAGGACGCCTATAGCCGTTGGTATGTTTTTGATAGGGCTTGCGATAGCAACATGGATAGTATGGAGTCTTAGGAAAACCTTTGTAGATTATCTTGATGAAGAGTTGATAGAAAGGCTAAAGGCGTTAAGGCTTACCATCGCCACAGCAAAGATAATACCCCAAGAAAGCTCGGAAGAAGCAAAGCGTATAATAGACATAATACTAAGTTATGCAAAAGAACGCTCTAAGGAGAGCAAATCATGAAGATTTTGGTATCTTCTTTTGATAGGCTTTTAATAGAAAAGTTACAATATCTTCTTTCGGGAGAAAACATTATTTTTGTGAAAAACGGCGAGGAAGCTATAAGAAATGCACTAAAAGACATAGATATAATAATTTACGATGCGGTCTCTGGCCTTGTGTCTGAGAACGATTTGAACTCTTTATTTGAAAAAGCCTATAGAAACTCAAAATATATTGTCCTGATGGATGATCTTTTTCCCATAGACCCAGACAACCTAAAAATACCTGGTAAGATCATTATATCAAGGGATAGAGAGTTATCTGTTTTACCAGAGCTTATAAAGAAATACAAAGAGCTAATTACATCAAATACAAATGTTTCAAGAGATAAATCTGTAAACGAATATTCTTTAAAAACTCAAGGAAGTTATGAGTATGATAAGGAATCTCATACAGGCGTTGAAATATCTGTAATATCAAAAGACAAAGAGCTCCTAGACAACATAAAAAGCGCTTTAGAAAATATAGCTTACGTAAAAATATTTTCACCAGAACAAATAAATAAAGATGAGATATTTAATTCAGATATTATAATATACGATACCACAGAAGGCGTATCGGCGGCAAGAGAGCTTATAAACATGTATAAAAATGCAGATATTCCTGTTATCATCGTGTTAGATGATATGTTTCCTATAGATATAAGCCGTATACCTATCGTCAAGAAGGTGGGTATCGTAAAAGCAGAAATAGAAAATTCTTTAAAAACAATAGTTTTAAAGCTTATATCGGAATATAATATTAGTTCAAGAAAGGCTAAGAAAGGATTAGATAAGATATCGGAGGTTTTAGCTATGGATTCTTCAAAAAGCCATTTAAAAGATATTATAGTAGATGTACTAAAAGAAGAGATAAGAAACTCTGTAAGAGAGTCTTTGTCTGGTATAGATTTTAGAGAGCTTGCAAAAAACGCTATACAATCTCAGATAGCCACTGAGGATATAAAATCACTTATGTTAAACAGTGTCAACGAAATAGTAAACAACATGAGAAATGAAATTATGAACATAGCCACAAAAGAGATAGAAACAGCTATAAAAGAAGAAGATATAAAAGCTATAATAAGAGAGATCACTACTACAATATTAAAAGAGCGAATAGATAGCTTGTTGGCATAAAAAGTTATGAAAAGACTTATATTGGCTGAAAAACCATCTGTGGCAAGAGATATAGCTTCGGCTTTATGTAAAAGCCTAAACAAAGACGCTTCAAAGAAAGGGTATTTTGAATGTGAAGAAAAAAACCTATATATCACTTGGGCTATAGGGCATTTGGTAGAAATAGACGATGAGATAGCCCCAAGAAAGTGGAGCTTAGAAACGCTTCCAATACTGCCAGAGACTTTCAAATATAAAGTTATAGATAAAACTTCGAATCAGTTTAAAGTAATATCTAAGCTTTTAAAAGAAGTAGACGAAGTGGTGATCGCCACAGATGCTGGAAGAGAAGGTGAGTTGATAGCAAGGCTTATTTTGATGTTAAACCACTTTAAAGGCTCTGTAAAAAGATTTTGGACATCCGATGCTCTTACAAAAGAAGTGATTATAAGGGAGATGGAAAATTTAAAAGATGCTTCTTTGTTTGATAGTTTATATTATTCTGCTTTAGCTCGTTCACATGCCGATTGGATAGTGGGTATAAATCTTACAAGGCTTATGACGGTAAAAGCAGGAGGTGGTGTATGGTCTGTAGGTAGGGTACAAACTCCTACTCTTAAGCTTATAGTTGATAGGTACAAAGAGTTTAAGGATTTTATACCAAAAGAATACTATGTAATAAAAGCTGTGTTTAGTGCTTGTGATGATTGTATAGATACTATATCTAAATCTTATGTAGGGCTTTTGGTATTAGACAAAGCTCAAGAAAAAACGTATAAGACGTTAAAAGATGCTTTGGAAGAGGAAGAGTCAGAAAAGACTGCAGGTGCTCCAAAGTCCAAATATTTTACACCGCTTTTAAAAGAATCAAAAAATCAAATAATGGAAAAACTGGAAAAAGTTAAAGAAGGTATTGTAAAAGATGTAAAAATCACTAAAAGAAAGGAAAACCCACCGCTTTTACACTCTTTGACGTCTTTGCAAAGAGAAGCCAACAGAATATATGGATACTCTTCCATGAGAACGTTAAATATAGCTCAGAAGCTTTACGAATCTTACAAGTGTTTATCTTATCCAAGAACGGACTCAAACTACCTTGGAGAGGATCAAGAAACCAAAAATCTTGTTAAGAACCTTTTAAAAAAGTTAGTTGATAAAAATATTTATGAGTTTTTATCAAAAAATATAAACAAAGTTGGCAAGAGGGTATTTGATAGTTCAAAACTTACAGACCACCACGCTTTAATTCCTTTTGGACCTATACCGGAAGATGCTTCTAATGAAGAGAAAAATATATACAACCTCGTTTTTAGACGATTTGTAGGTGCTTTTATGGAACCTTACGAATATGCCATTATTACTATAAAAACGATGTTAGGAGAATTTACTTTTATATCAAATATAAACATAGAAACGTTGACAGAGGAAGAGTATCAAAAGACTTACCTTTCTTTATATAGACCTTACAAGCTTGAAATTAAAGAATCTTTGTCTGAAGATGAGGATATAGAACCTAATAATATAGAGCGATATCAGCGTGTTTCGGAGCTAAGGAACAGGCGCAGCCACCAAGGAGAAGAGAGAAATGCTTACAGCACACTAGATTTTGATTATATTAAAAGCCTGAAACCAGATGATAAAGTTTATAAGAGATCTTTAGAAGCTTTACAAAAGTTTACCAAGCCACCAGCTCTTTACACAGAAGGTACACTCCTCAAAGTTATGGAAAAGCTAGGCCTTGGTACACCAGCTACGAGGGCTTCTATAATAGAGACGCTTTTAGAAAGAAAATACATATCAAGGGTAGATAAATCTTTACTACCTACGCTAAAAGGAGAGGAGCTTATAAAATCTCTAAGAGATAGCGATGTATCCAAGCCAGAGATGACCACAACATGGGAAGAAGAGCTTGAACGAATATACAAAGAAAGAAAATCAAAAGAGGGTTATATAAGGTTTATGCACAATATAAAAGAATTTGTATCAGACAACATAGATAGACTTAAGTTTGTAGAAATGAAAAGAGTGCCGATGGCTACAAAGAAGATGATAGAGTTTGCAAGATCTTTGGCAAGGGCAAAAAATATAAAACCACCTCATTCTACGGATTATGAAACTATAAAAGCTTTTATAGAAGAGCATAATCCTAAAAAAGAGGGAAATACCGAAGAAAACACAAATGGATATACACCCCCCACAGAAAAGCAAATTGCTTTTGCCAAATCTTTGGCCCAGAAATTAAACCAAGAAATACCAGAAGACGCTTACGTTTCTACGAAAACGATGTCAGAGTGGATAAAAAACGCCATAAAACAAACCGGGTATAAAAAATCCTACAGAAGGGGCAAAAAATGACAATAAAGGATGTACAAGAACTAAAAACTAAGATAGACCAGCTTAAAATACTTTACAAACAAGGTAAAACGGATGTAGAAAAAGATTTGAGGGCTTTTCAAAGAGAATCAAAACAAATATCAAAAGAGTTTTGTAAAAATTTAAGCCCTTGGGATAGGGTAAGTATAGCAAGACACAACGAAAGGCCCCAGACTTTAGATTATATAAAAGCTGTTTTTAAAAACTTTGTAGAGCTTCACGGAGATAGATGCTATGGAGATGATCCAGCCATAATATCTGGGTTTGCGAAGTTTTACAACAAGAGCGTATGTATAATGGGGCATCAAAAAGGAAGGGATACGAAAGATAAGATATATAGGAACTTTGGCATGGCTCATCCGGAGGGTTATAGAAAAGCACAGAGGATAATGAAGCTAGCGGAGAAATTTCAAATACCTATTATAACTTTTGTAGATACGGCAGGTGCTTATCCTGGTATAGGGGCCGAAGAAAGAGGCCAAGCTCAAGCTATAGCTACAAGTATAGAGCTTATGGGTAGTCTAAAAACCCATATCATAACAATTATAATAGGAGAAGGTGGTTCTGGCGGTGCTTTGGCTTTGGCGGTGGCTGATAAAGTACTTATGCTTGAAAACGCCTGGTATTCTGTAATATCACCAGAGGGTTGTGCAGCTATACTCTACAAAGATCAATCAAAGGTTCAAGAAGCTACAAAATCCCTAAAAATAACAGCTCAGGATTTGTATGAGCTAGGTGTAATAGATTGTATAATACCAGAGCCCTACTGCGGGGCTCATATGTCTCATAGGCTTACCTTTTACAATGTAAAGTTTTTCCTAAGAAAAGCCTTAAACGAAGTATTGAAATACAATATAGATGAAATAGTACAGAAAAGACACGATCGCTATCTAAATATAGGCTTTTACGAAAACGCTTAATTATTAGTCTCTATGCCACTTTACCCTTAGAAAATGAGCCCCTTCTTGGTAGTGTAGCTCTAGTTTGCCTTTATAAGCTTTGTGTACAGCTTCTCCTATGCGTCTTGCTATATGTTCGTAAGTGGTTTTGATTGTTATATTGTCATCGTTTTCTTCTATTAGGGCTATTCTTTCTAGGGGTCTTAGGTTTTTCTCTTTTTCTTCTTCATTTTTTATAAGATTCATTATCTCTTCTTTATGAGTTTTTAGGAAATTTCCGCTTAGTTCCACTATACCACCGTAATACTTATCTTGAATTCTTCTGCAAGCTGGGCATATCATCTTTTTTGCATTTTTTGGAGCTTCTTCCCATCTAAATGCTCCATCCCTAAAGACAACCCCACAAACTTCGCATACAGATGGTTCTTCAAGCTTTTCTTTGTTAAAGTAAGGATCGTGAATGTACTCTTCTATCATCTTGTCTTTTCTGTTGTTCATACTGTTAACCTCCTTTTAAATTTCATCTTTCTTCTCTAGCTACACCACGTTTCGAGTTTTTAATAAAATCCACAAACATAAGAGCGTATTTGTTGTCTTTGTACAAAGAGAGGACTTCTTCAATGGCATCTTTTTTTAGTTTTTGGCTTCTAAAAATTATTTTGTAAACATGCTTTATAATCTCTATATCTTCTTTGGAAAAGCATCTTCTTTCAAGCCCTATTGTGTTTATTCCATAAAGCTTAGCATGAGGACCAGCCGCTTTTACAAAGGGTGGAATATCCAAAGATACTCCGCTTAGTCCCCCCACCATAGCATAAGCTCCTATTTTTGTATGTTGATGAGCTGCTGAAAGCCCTCCCACAAAAGCGTATTCACCTACCTCAACATGCCCACCAAGTGTAGCACAGTTTGCCATAATAACACCGTCTTTTACCACACAATCGTGAGCTACGTGTGTATAAGCCATCAAGAAAACGTTTGCACCAATTGTTGTTTTCTTCTTATCAAAAGTGGTACCTCTATGTATTGTGACGTACTCTCTTATGATGGTATTTTCCCCTATTTCTACAGTAGAACCCTCGCCGTTATCTTTTAAATGTTGTGGGTCTTCGCCTATTATTGCTCCGTCGTATATCTTTACGTTATCTTTTATGATAGTACCTTTTTTTATAAGTACTTTGTTCTTTATCTTTACGTTGTTTCCTATCTTTACATCATCTTCTATGATGCAAAATTCACCTATTTCTACATTTAAACCTATTTCAGCTTTTGGACTTATTATAGATGTCTTCATAAGTCTATAATTTTACCATATATTTAACGAAGGGTATAAAAGTTTAGATAAATTTCTAAGCTTAGCTCTTACTTCTTCAACATCTCTCCCAACAACGTTTATATGTCCTAATTTCCTGCCTTCTCTTGGTGTTTTCCTATACCAATAAAGACTAGCACCTTCTAAAGACAATATACCATCTTTTAGTTCTTTTGTAAGATTTATATTGCCTATTATGTTTATCATCCCACCTTGTGTTATAAGAGAGGGAGAGTATATTGGCATATCTAACATTGTTCTTAAAAGCAGTTCAAACTGGGAGTATTCGGCATCGTTCAACGTGTGATGACCGGTGTTGTGTACTCTTGGGGCAAATTCGTTTATATAAACGTCTTTGGCTTTTACAAAAAATTCCACCGCTAAAACACCTTTTTCTATACCAAGGGCCTTTAGAAGCCTTGAGGTTATAGCTTTAGCTTTTTCTTGCACTTCGTTTGTAAAAAAATCTGTATGGTTGTATAACAAAATACCGTTTTTATGTATATTTTTTGTCATTGGCATGAAGACGATTCTATCTTTTGATATACCAGCTATCAAAGACATTTCAAAATCAAAATAACAAAACTCCTCTATTAAAAAACTGTCTTTAGAATCTTTTAGTTTATCTTTTAAAAGTTCCAAATCTTCTCTTGTATGTATTACATACTGTCCTTTACCATCGTAGCCGTTTGATATTGTTTTTACTACCGCTTCTTTGTTTAAACTTTCTACAATCTCAAAAAGTTCATCTGTATTTTTAGCTTCGTAAAAAGGGACTGTTGGAAAGTTGTGGTCTTTTAAAAACTTTTTTTCTAAAAGCCTGTTTTGTTTTAACTCTATTGGTTTTACACCAGGATAAAGCTTGTCCAGTAGTTTCGTGCAGTCAAATATCTTTTTGTTAAAATGCTCAAACTCATAGGTTATCACATCGCTAAAAGCCACAAACTCTTCCACTTCATTTTCTTTGAAAACATGTTTAGTTACGTAAGAAGCTGGAGGGTCTTTTTCAAAAGATAAGACAGCAAAATCTATATCCATCATGAGCCCTTCCATTACGCTCATCATGGCAAGTTGTCCATCGCCTATTATACCAACTCTCATAAAATAATATTATAGCATTATAAGGTTTTAATAAATATATCTCTTTTTGCTGGTGGATAATTCTTGTTTTTTAAGCCACAGCCTGCTCCACAATACGGACACCTGGCTTTTGCAGCGAGGTTTTATCATGCTTTTACCTCATATGTGTTCACGATGTATTGAACTTGTACACAACTTATACAATGTGTGTATTATAATAGTATTATGAAAAAGTTTATTTTTATGTTAGGATTGGTTGGGGTTTTGTGTTTGGCTTTTGGTGGTGAGAAAGATACGCATCAAGTTATATACCAGACAATATATCAAAAGCAAATGGCAGCTGGGCCTAAGATACCAGCGTCAAATCAACCAGCTTACATACAGCAATCTTATAGCAGAGAATATTATTATAGATCATGTATGATGGACCATGAAAAGCCAATAACAAGCGTGGATGAGATGGCAAAGGATATAGCAAATCAGTTGGTTTGTAGTGAGCTTACGCCTATACGAGCTCCAATAGGTGTCTCTGTGATAGTAGATCTAAACAAGTTGCATCAAACCACGGATTTTGGTAGGCTTTTATCGGAAGATTTGATATCCCAACTTCAAAGGAAAAATATGGCAGTTATAGATATAAGGGCTCAAACCTTCATGCTTATAAATCCAAAAGGGGAGTTTTATCTATCAAGAGATATAAATAATTTAAGAAAAGAATACAAGATAGGTTATGTGTTAGTTGGGACATACTCGGTAGGGGATTACTCGACGTCTGTAAATGCTAGAATAATAGATGCCTCAAACGGTTTAGTGGTGGCTACTGCACATGCTTCTATACCTACGCAAATAATAAGCGATCTGCTTTACAACTCATCCCAATCTGTGCCAGAACTACAGCTAAGAGGTTCTTCAATGGTACCCTCTTATCAAAACGCAGCTCAAGCAATGAGTGTACCAGCACAAACTACTCCAGAGGTAAAAAATCCTTCTAAAAGCGTGAAAAAATAGTTTAAGCCGGTGTAGCTCAGTCGGCAGAGCGAGGCATTCGTAATGCCTAGGCCGTGGGTTCGAGTCCCATCGCCGGCTTTTGTTGATTTCAAAATATAAACATGCTATAATAGTAAAAACTTTTTAAAAGGTGGCAAGTATGAAAGAAGGAAAGGTGGTTCAAGTAATAGGAGCGGTGTTAGACGTAGAATTTGATACAGAAGAATTACCCCCAATAAGACATGGGCTCGTTATGGACAGAAGGTTTATGGGGGACAACGACGAGTGGCTTACTGAAAAGCTTTACTTAGAAGTGGCTCAGCACATAGGAGAAAAAAGAGTAAGAGCTATAGCAATGGGACCTACAGATGGTATACAAAGAGGTGCCAAAGTTCAATATTTTGGCGGTCCTATAAAAGTACCAGTGGGTGATGGTGTGTTGGGAAGAGTTTTTAATGTAGTAGGACAGCCTATCGATGAAGCTGGCGATGTAAAAGCCACAGACCATTGGCCGATGTTTAGGGACCCACCACCTCTTACAGAACAATCAACTAAGGTAGAAATACTTGAAACCGGTATAAAAGTTATAGATTTGTTAGAGCCCTACGTGAAAGGTGGTAAAGTAGGCTTGTTTGGTGGTGCTGGTGTTGGTAAAACCGTTTTAATGCAAGAGCTAATACACAACATAGCAAAATTTCACAAAGGTTATTCTGTGGTTATAGGTGTTGGCGAGCGCACCCGTGAAGGAAACGACCTATGGCATGAAATGAAAGACTCTGGTGTTTTGCCATACACCGTTATGGTTTATGGACAGATGAACGAGCCACCAGGTGTTAGGTTTAGAGTAGCTCAAACAGGCATTACAATGGCTGAATATTTTAGAGATATTCAAGGGCAAGATGTTTTGACATTTATAGATAACATATTTAGATTTGTTCAAGCGGGTTCTGAGGTTTCTACGCTTTTAGGAAGATTGCCATCTGCCGTTGGATACCAGCCCACGCTGAATACAGACGTTGGTGAAGTGCAAGAGCGTATTACTTCCACCAAGAAAGGTTCTATTACATCTGTGCAAGCGGTTTATGTGCCTGCTGACGACATCACAGACCCTGCTCCTTACTCTATATTTGCTCATTTGGACGCCACAACGGTGTTGGCTCGTAGGCTTACAGAGCTTGGTATATACCCTGCTATAGACCCGCTTGAGTCCACATCCAAATACTTGGCTCCAGAATTTGTAGGACAAGAGCACTACAGCGTAGCCATGGAAGTAAAGCGTATACTACAAAGATATAAAGAGCTCCAAGAAATCATAGCTATACTTGGTATGGAAGAGCTTTCTGATGAAGATAAGGCTATAGTAAATAGAGCTCGTCGTATACAAAAATTCTTATCTCAACGCTTCCACGTAGCAGAACAATTTACTGGTATGCCTGGTTCTTATGTAAAACTTGAAGACACTATAAGAAGCTTTAAGGAAATACTCACTGGTAAATACGATGATCTTCCAGAAAATGCTTTCTACATGGTGGGGGGCATAGATGAAGCTATAGAAAAAGCTAAGAAAATGTAATATATTATATATATATGAGAAACTTAGCTTTGACTTTAGGACTTCTGGCCATGGTGAGTTTCGGGGCTTTTGCTTTGACCCCGCAAAAGATATTTGAAATGCATTGTATGAAATGTCATAACGGCAAGAGAGCCCCATCTGCTAAAGAGCTTCACACAAAGTTTGCTGGCAAGAAAAAAGAACTCGTAAAAGCTATATCTCACTGCAGACCAGCTATGGCTCTGCCAGCATCAGAAAGAGAAGCTATAATAAATTGGCTTTCTTCTAAGTAATATAAAGGCGGTATAGCTCAGGGGCTAGAGCGGAGATCTCATAAGTCTTAGGTCGGAGGTTCGAATCCTCCTACCGCCATTTTTATTTTATATAACTTCTTCTACTATCTCAAAGTCTAGCTTTCCTTTTTGTTCATCTACTTTTATTACTTTTACTTTTACACTATCTCCCAACCTATAGGTTTTATGGCTTTTGGTATCTATAAACCTATGATTTTCTTGGTCGTAGATAAAATCACCTTCCATAGAGCTTATGCTTACAAACCCTTCGGCCAATATGGTTTTTATCTGCACGAAGATACCGTTTTGTATTATACCGGTGATAATGCCTTCAAATATCTCTCCTATCTTATCTTTCATAAACCTTGCTCTTAAGAAATCTATAGCTTCGTATTCAATTTTATCAGCCAAACGTTCTTTTTCAGACAAATGCACTGCTGCTTCTTCAAGATAGCTCATATTAAAAGCTAAAGGTTTTTTCTTTAAAATAGATTTTATTATCCGATGTACTATAATATCTGGATACCTTCTGATGGGAGAGGTAAAGTGCGTATAATGTTTTGATGCAAGGCCAAAGTGTCCTATGTCTATGGGTGAGTACTTGGCTTTTTGCATACTTCTTAAGGTTAAAAATCTCACCAAAAACTCCTCATCTTTTCCCTCAAAATGTTCTATAATACGTTGGAAAAATTTTGGCTCGAAATCATCTGGCATTGTAGTTTTGTATCCAAGTCCAGATAGTATATCTAGAAGGTTTTGGACTTTGTCTTTATTTGGTTTTTCATGAACTCTATAAAAGCCTAAATCTGATTTCTCATTCATGAATGTCGCTATTACCTCGTTGGCAGATACCATAAATTCCTCTATTATCCTATGAGCTATATGTCTTTCGTAAGGTAGTATAGCACTTGGTTCACCCGTTTCGTCTATTACGATCTCAGCCTCTGGTAGGTCAAAGTCTATACTTCCTAAGTCCCATCTCATCTTATGTCTTTTTCTATAGAGATTTTCCATCTCAATAAGGGTTTCTCTTATGCTTGGAAGTGGTGGCTTGATTTTACCAGTTATTATATCTAAAGCTTGGTCGTAGGTGAGCCTTGCCTTTGAATTTATAACGCTTTCATATATCTCGTAATGTTTTAATTTTGCGCTTTTATCAAAAACCATCTCCACGCTAAGACAAAATCTGTCTTCATTTGGCACAAGACTACAAAGGTTTGAAGATAGCTCTTCTGGAAGCATATGTATAGCTTCTCCTGGAAGGTAAATTGTGGTACCTCTTTCGTAGGCTTCTTTGTCAAGGGCACTTCCAAATTTTACAAACAAAGACACATCTGCTATATGTACAAAAAGCCTGTAGTCATCACCTTCTTTTTCAAGATAAACTGCATCGTCAAAGTCTTTTGCTCTTATTGGGTCTATGGTAAAACAAGGTTGGTCTCTTAAATCTTTTCGTCTTGATATCTCCTTTTGAAAATCAAATTTTTCTAAAAACGAGTTTAGATCTTTTATAGCCTCTTTTGGGTATTGATTTTTTAAGTTGTATTTTCTTTTTAAAAGCTCCAAAGACAAGAAACTTTCAGATGGATTTCCTATTACTTCAATTATTTTTCCTTTGGCTTTTTGAGTCTTTGTAGGGTATTTTGTTATCTTTACAAGTACAAGCTGCTCTGGTTTTAAATTTTTGCATTGGTTTTTAGAAAGCTCTATATCGTGAAAGTGGTTTTCGTCTATTGGGTTTGCAATGCATTTTTTGAAATTTGATATGCTGCAAACAAACTCTTTTCTAGCTCGTTTTAGGACTCTTTCAATTCTTATCTCTTCTTTTCCTTTGTAAAGGACAACATACCCTTCCACCTCGTCTTTGTCAAACACTTTCTGCATTTCAAAAAACGGTATGTATATATCTTTAGAACCATCCTTTCGTATTAAAAATCCAAAACCTGCTGGATTTGCCTCTACAGCACCTACTACCTTTTTTATAGATTCTCTGTTTAGGCTAAAATGTCCTTTGGTGGTGATGATTTTATCTTGTTTGATTAACTCTCTTAAAGTCTTCCTAAGTATCTTTTTATCTACTGGTATATGTTTTGTAAGTTCACCAAAAGAGACTGGTTTTTTCTTGGAAGACAACAAACTCTCTATAGCTGTAACTATTTCTTCTTTTTCCATTAGAGCTTTACTCTCCCTTTAAACTCTCTTTGTAGTTCTCTCTTTATATCTTTTTCTTTTAGCTCTTTTCTTTTATCGTAAAGTTTTTTACCTTTGACAAGAGCTATATCTACTTTTACTTTGCCGTTTTTAAAGTAAAGGCTAAGCGGTATTATCGTATAACCTTTTTCCTTTGATTTTCCTAAAAGCCTCAAAATTTCCCTTTTATGAAGAAGTAGCTTTCTCTTTCTAAGTGGATCCGGAGGTTTTATAGTGGCGTACTTGTAAGGAGCTATGTATAAGTTGTGTAAAAATGCTTCGCCGTTTTCTATCCTAACAAAAGCATCTTTGAAAGATACGGTTTGTTTGTTTCTTATGGATTTTATTTCTGGTCCTAAAAGCTCAATACCCGCTTGATAAGTTTCCACAACCTCATTTTCATGCAAGCCTTCTTTGTTTACATACCTTGGTGTATTATTTTGTTCTTGTTTTTTCATAATATATAATATACTATATCTACATTAGTAAGTGTATTTAATTTGCGCAAAGCTATGGAGCCATGTTATAATAATACTTTAATGGAGGCTTAGTATGAGTATAGGCATTATACCCAATGAAACCTTGTTTGTGGAGATTGTCCTTTTTCTAGTTTTTGTAGCCATTGTAAATTATATGGTTTTGAAACCGTATCTTGGTATAGCTAAAGAAAGACAAGATCAAGCTGATAAAACGCTTAAGGAAGCTCAGGCTCTTGCCAAAGAACGTGAAATGCTTTTAAAAGAAGCTCAAGAGATCTTAGAAAAAGCTAAAAAAGAAGCTCAAGAGATTTTGGAAGAGGCTATAAAAAAAGCAAACGATGAGAAACAAAGAATCTTAAAAGAAGCTGAGGAAAAGGCTGAACTCGAATACCGTACTCAAATAGAAAAGATAAAACAAGAACTAGAAGAACAGAAAAAAGTTTTAGAAGCTTCTTTGGACTCTTTGGTAGAATCGCTGGTAGAAAAGGTAATAAAGGGGTAGTTTATGTCTAACTATGTATTTGAAAATATATGGAAAGCTGTTAACGTAATATTATTTTTTGCTTTAGTTTATAAGTTTGCCGGTAAGCAAATAAAAGATATGTTTGAGAAAGCTTACAAATCATTTATATCTCAAGTAGAAGAACCTCTTTCTAAGCTTTTATCCAATAGAGAGACTGTGTCTTTGGCAAAGAAAGAAGTTGAAGAAGCAAGAAAGAAATATGAAAAAGCTCTTGAAAATCAAAGGATACTTGCAAAAGAACAATACGATGAGATACTGTCTCATGCGAAGATGGTGGCCGAGAACATAGAGAAGATGGGTAAAGAAATAGTAGAGGTAGAAGCCAACAGACTAAAGTCTCAACTTATATCTGGACTTAGTTCATCTTTGATATCAAAAGCAGAGGTGAAGCTAAAAGAGGCTTTTAAAGATGAGAAGGTAGAAGTTTCTTATATAAAGTCAAGGCTTGAGAGGTTAGGTAAATGAAGGTAAACAAGGAGTTGGCTAGAAAGCTGTCAAAGAAGATTGTTTTTTCCGTTCCAAAAGACAAAGAATCTCTTAGCGCAGTATCTGATTTTTTAGGGCTTTTAGGGGTATTATACAAAAAAGAACCTAAGTTTAGAGATTTTGTTTTGTCTCCTTTTGTGTCAAATGAGCAGAAAAAACTTTTTATAAAAAGTCTTATACAAAAGGGTAATATACCAAAAGAAATAGAGTTTTTTGTGGATGAACTTATTGACTTAAACCTTCTTAGAATTGTTGGTGAGATTAAAAGGTTGTTTGATTACGAATCTGAAAAGATATTGTCTATTTATAAAGGTAAACTTATCTTTGCCAAAGAGCCCGTCAAAGAGCTTGTAGACGAAATAATACAAAGAGTTGAAAAGGTTTTAAATAGAAAGATAGAGCCAGAAATATCTGTTAACGAAGCTCTGATAGGTGGCTTTGAATTAAGGCTCTCTGGATTGGTGCTTGATACATCTGTAAGAAGTGTTTTGCAAAATTTATCCAATAAAGTTAAAAGCTTATAAAACGGTGTGAAGGTAAAAGCCGCCGGCTGGAAGGGCCTTCACGCTAAAAAGAAGGCGGGGTAAAAATACCAGCATCAAGGGTATCCTTGATAAAAGGGTGTGAGATATGACACTTGCTTACGACGACGCTTTGGAGATACTGAAATCTCAGCTTCAAAGCTTTGAAACAGACATAAAGATGGAAGAGGTTGGCGTAGTTTATGCTGTAGGTGATGGTGTTGCAAGAGCCTACGGTCTTGACAACGTTATGGCCAACGAGCTTTTGGAATTTGACAGTGGTGAGGCTGGACTCGCTTTTAACCTTGAAGAAGACAACGTTGGTATCATAATACTTGGTTCAGAGTCTGGTATAAAAGAAGGCAGTATAGTAAAGCGTACGGGTAGAATATTGGACGCTCCTGTGGGCGAAGAACTTGTAGGTAGAGTTATAGATCCATTAGGTAATCCACTAGATGGCAAAGGCCCCATCAATGCAAAGCATAGGAGCCCAGTAGAAAAGATAGCTCCGGGTATAGTGAAAAGAAAGTCTGTTCACGAACCTCTTCAAACAGGTATAAAAGCTATAGACGCTATGATACCAATAGGTAGAGGGCAAAGAGAGCTTATAATAGGAGATAGGGCCACAGGTAAAACCACTGTTGCTATAGACACCATACTTAACCAAAAAGATACAGATGTATATTGTATATATGTGGCCATAGGTCAAAAGAAATCTACTACTGCCCGCATCATAGAGCTTCTTGAAAGGGAAGGGGCTATGAAATATACCACCGTTGTAGTGGCTTCTGCCACGGACCCAGCTCCTTTGCAATATTTGGCACCATTTACTGGTTGTACAATAGGCGAGTATTTTAGAGACAACGGTAAACATGCTCTCATCGTTTACGATGACCTATCAAAACATGCCGAAGCTTACAGACAGCTTTCTTTGTTGGTAAGACGTCCTCCCGGAAGAGAAGCTTATCCTGGTGATGTATTCTATCTACACTCAAGGCTATTGGAAAGAGCGGCTAAGCTATACGATGAGCTTGGCGCAGGTTCTTTGACAGCTCTTCCTATCATAGAAACAAAGGCTGGTGATGTGTCGGCTTACATACCAACAAACGTTATATCTATTACAGATGGTCAGATATACTTAGAGCCAGACCTTTTTAACAAAGGTATAAGACCAGCTATCAACGTAGGTCTTTCTGTTTCAAGGGTTGGCGGTAGTGCTCAGATAAAAGCTATGAAGCAAGTGGCTGGTACTTTGAGGCTTGACTTAGCTCAGTTTAGAGAATTGGAAGCTTTTATGCAGTTTGCTTCTGATTTGGATAAGGCTACTCAAGACACCATCAATAGAGGTTTAAGGCTTGTAGAATTGTTAAAGCAAGGTCCTTACAGTCCTATACCTGTAGAAAAGCAAGTAATAGCTATATACGCAGGTACAAACGGTTACCTTGACGATATACCTGTGTCATCTGTAAGAAAGTTTGAAATGGAGTTGTATGGATTTTTAGATGCAAACTTCAAAGACCTCTTAGATGAGTTAAAAACCAAAAAAGCTATAGATGATTCTGTAAAATCTAAGCTAAAAACAGCTTTAGACAAATTTAAGGCAAGCTTTATTCCATGATAGTTTAATCTAATAAAATATATTTAGCCCCGTTTGGGGCTTTTATTTAAATAACGACCTTCTTTTTATAATATTTATCAGTTAATCATTGCAAAATTGTTTACTTGTTATATATATAGTTATACCAATTTTGAAAGGAGGTTGTTTATGGCTTACGAACGACTTATAGGTACTCTTAAACAAGAAAGCAAAGTTTTAGTGTCTGAAGAGATTAAAAGACGAAAAGCACTTTTAGATAAACTTAAATCTAGTCCTAGAAGCGATTTTGAAGATATATATAGGGAGGAGAAAGAAAAACTTGAAAATAAACAAAAATTGATGTAAAATATACTTAGTTTTATTTAGGGGTCGTAGCTCAGTTGGGAGAGCGCCGATATGGCATGTCGGAGGTCACGGGTTCAAGTCCCGTCGACTCCATTAAGGCTTCATAAAGTATAATAATTTTCAAGGTTTTCAGGTATAATAATAGTATGTCAAAGAAAAAAAGCGGTATAAGGTTAAAAGATTTTGTTGAAACCTACGGTTTAGAGGACAGAGTAGACGAAATAAAAAGTGTACTTAGAGAATGGCGTAGCAAAAACATATCCCAAGTTACGCAGTATATAGAAGAAGAAGATAAAGATTTTTTGATAGATTACTATGAGCTTTCCGAAGCTGTGCTTGTTGAGGAAACTCCAAAAACTGTTGCTAAAGAAATAGAAAAAGAGCGTATTAAATCTGCTAAAAGCCAAAAACCAACTTCTAAAAAACCTCAAGTAAAATCAGTGCAAACACCAAAAAAACAAGAAGTTCCAGCAAGAAAGCCAGAAATAAAACAAGAAACAAAAGATCAAGTTGTTCTATCAGAGCCAAAGAAAGAAGAGCAACTATCAGCACCAGTACTCTCAGAGACTTTTCAACCTGTAGAATCAAAACCTGTAGCGGAAGAAAAACCAAAAGAAAAGATAGAGCAAGATAAATCTGTTGGAAAACCTGTAAAGCGTATGGATAAGGTTGTTGAGGAAAATATTGCTCAAGAACAGCTAAAACAAGAACCTTTAACTGAAATAAAGCCCAGTGAAGAAAAGCTGGTAGTTCAAGAAAAGAAAGAACATACTGAAGAAAAAAGCAAGATAAAAGAAGAAAAACAAGAGAAGGCAAAAGAAGAGCTAATACAGGTAAAAGCTGAAAAACAAGAAAAAGTTGAAACAAAGCAAGAATCTCAAAAAGTGTCTTCTCAAAAGCCTAAAAAAGAACCCCAAAAACCATCTCCACCAAAAGAAGAAGTAAAGAAAGAGGAAGAAATAAAGATAATAGAAATTCCTGAAGTGATATCTGTAAGAGAGTTCGCCGAGCTTTTAGGAGTAGGCCCAAATCAAATTATAAAAGAACTTTTCCAAGAAGGCATATTAGTAACCATAAATCAGAATATAGATCCTAACTTAGCTGCTAAAATAGCTGATAAGCTTGGATATCTAGCGGAGATAAAAAAACCGGAGATAGTTATAGAAGAGGAAACGGAAGAAGAGGAAGATCAATCAAAGCTAAAATCACGTCCTCCGGTAGTAGTAGTGATGGGGCACGTAGACCATGGTAAAACTACGCTTCTTGATACCATAAGAAAAACAAACGTCGCTGCCAAAGAAAAAGGCGGCATAACCCAACACATAGGGGCATCGATGGTGAAAACCAAAGAAGGAAAACTCATAACCTTCTTAGATACTCCAGGTCACGAAGCGTTTACAAGTTTGCGCGCTAGAGGTGCTCAGGTAACAGATGTTGCTATATTGGTTGTGGCAGCTGATGATGGTGTTATGCCCCAAACTATAGAAGCTATAAATCATGCTAAAGCTTTTAACGTGCCAATGGTGGTAGCAGTTAACAAGATAGATAAGCCAGGTGCTGACCCTTCTAGAGTAAGAAGAGAGTTATCGGAAGTGGGAATTATACCAGAAGAATGGGGTGGAGATACTGTTTTTGTAGACGTATCTGCCAAGACTGGGCAAGGAGTTGATGAGCTTCTTGATATGGTTATGCTTGTGGCAGACATGCTGGAGTTAAAAGCCAATCCAGACAAAAAGGCTAAGGGTACTATTATAGAATCGAGACTAGACAAACAGAAAGGTCCAGTAGCCACTGTGCTTGTTACGGAAGGTACTTTGAAGGTAGGGGATATATTTGCGGTGGGCGCCACTTACGGTAGAGTAAGGGCTATGATGGACAGTCTTAGCCATAGAGTAAAACAAGCGATGCCTTCTATGGCTGTAGAGATCATAGGCTTTGAAGAAGTGCCGGAGGCTGGAGATGTGTTAAAGGTTGTAGATTCTGAAAAGCAGGCTAAAGAACTTGCTCAAATAAGGAAAATGGCCAAAGAGCAAGAGAAAAACAAAGAGCTTGGTATATCTTTAGATGATATATTTAAGAAAATCAAAGAGGGTGAAGTAAAAGAGCTTAAACTTATAGTCAAAGCTGATGCCGTAGGTTCTTTGGAAGCCATTAAAAAATCTTTGTCAGATATAAAAACCTCAGAAGTTAGCATAAAGGTAATCCATGAAGGCGTAGGTTCTATTACCGAAGGCGATGTAATGCTTGCAAAAGCTGCAAAGGCAATAATACTTGGTTTTAATGTGAGACCAGATGCCAAAGCAAAAGAAGCCGCTGAAAGAGAGAAAGTTGATATAAGGGTTTATGGTATCATATACGAGCTTTTAGACGATGTGAAGAAAGCCATAAGCGGTATGCTTTCTCCGGTGAAGAAAGAAATTACACTTGGCCTTGCTGAAGTAAGAGCTACTTTTAAAGTAAAGGGCGCTGGTACTGTAGCTGGTTGTTATGTATTAGAGGGTAAAATTGTTAGAAATCAAAGAGCAAGACTTATAAGAAACGGTGTTGTAATATACGATGGTAAGATAGAGTCTTTAAAGCGTTTCAAAGAAGATGTAAACGAGGTAGCTAGAGGTTACGAATGCGGTATAAAGCTTGAGAACTACAACGATATAAAAATGAAAGATGAAATAGAATGCTATGAAATAAAGGAAGAGAAGCAAACCCTTTAACGTTTAATGTTATGGTTTAAAAATACATCGAGTTTTAGATTAAGACTCATAACCCTTTTTAGTGTTCTTGTAATTTTAAGTATGGGTTTTGTAGCCATTAGCACATCATTTGTTCTTCATAAAATCCTAATAAACTATATGTACACATATCTAAACAATCAAGCAAAACCTGTTATAGAGTTCTATTCTATATATTCAAACAATCTTGCTAAAGAGGCTAAAGATATGATAGACGACATTACATCCGAAAATATAACTGCTGTTGTGCTATCTTCAAATGGTAGTGTGCTAAGTGTAGGGTCTTTTGAAGATTCTGAAAAACCTATACCCATAAACAGCTATATTTTAAATCTATTTTTAAAGAAGTCAATGGGTACTTTTGAAGAGGACGGAGAAGATTACGCTTACATAGTCAAAAAAACAAAAGATGTGTATTTTGTGGTAATAGGCAGATTAAGAGAGATAAATAAAGTAATAAAGCAATTTATTTATATGCTTATTGTTCTTACGGTAGGTATTGTCATATTTTCTGTACTTACCATATATACAATTTTAAACAGGATATTGAAACAGCTTGATGATATCACAAGAATATCTGAAAATATATACGCTGGTAATATGGATATAGATATTCCAGATAGTAGTACCAGCGATGAATTCGGAATAATGTTTAGGGCTTTCAAAAACATGGTAGAAAAATTAAACAACACCATAAAAATTCAGAAAAACTTTATAGCGGATGTTTCTCACGAATTTAAAACGCCAATTAGCTATATAAAAGCTCAAATTGAGTTTATTTTGACAGGAGTTTATCAAGAAGATGAGGTGTTTGGCGTGCTTAAGAAGGTTTATAAACAGACGGACGTGCTTAGCAAGTTTACAGAAGACCTTTTGGCTTTGGCTCGTTTAGAATCAAATATACCTATTTCAAAGACTGAGTTAGATGTGGTTTTGCTTCTTAATCAACTAAAAGAAGAGTTTGCTATTCAGAATAGAAATATCATTCTTGATATTAAAAGCCAAGATACTTGGATAGCAGACCCACACTATTTAAAAATAGCTGTGAAAAATCTTTTGGAAAATGCTATAAAGTATTCTGATAAAGATATCATACTTGGATATACTGGTGATTGTATATATGTGAAAGATTTTGGGCCTGGTATACCTAAAGAGAGTTTACCTTTTATATTTGAACGTTTTTACAGGGTTTCAAAAGATAAAAGAGGTCTTGGCCTAGGGCTTTCTATAGTAAAAGCGGTGGCCCAAGTGCATAATTTTAACCTAAAAGTAGAAGTAAAAGACGGCACAACTTTTTATATATGCAAATGATATAATATTTTAAAATGAAAATAGGTCTTATAGCTGGTGCTGGAGAACTACCAGAAATATTTAGAAAAAATGCCTTAAAAAACGGTGATGAAGTTTTTACCATAGGCGTAAACGATATCACTACGATTAAATCAGATATAACGTTTCCTATTGGTAAGCTATCAAAGCTTGTAGAGTTTTTAAAAGAAAAAAACGTAGAGCAAATAGTTATGCTTGGTAAATTTGAACATAAATTAAGCTTAGATCCGAGAGATTATGATATAAAAGCTATTTCTATATTAGCTTCATTGAAAGATAGAAAACCATCTAGCATAGTAAAGGCTTTTATAAAGTTTATGGAAGAGGAAGGGCTTAAATTTTTGGATCCAAAACCTTATTTATCTGAGCTTTTAATAGAAAAAAGGGGACTTTTAAACGATGTAGAGTTAGATAAAAATGTTGTTGAAGATATAGAGTTTGGCGCAAAGATAGCAAAGAATATTGCCGATATGGATATAGGCCAAACGGTGGTGGTAAAACAAAAAGCCGTTGTGGCTGTGGAGGCTATGGAAGGCACAGACAAAACTATTCTTAGGGCTTTTGATATAGCTGGTAAAGGTATTGTTGTGATAAAATCAGCTCGTACAAATCAAGATTTTAGGATAGATGTGCCCACCGTTGGTATAGATACGTTAAATACTTTAAAAGAGACAAAGGCAAAAGCCATAGCTATTCAAAAAGGTAAAGTTTACGTACTTGAAAAAGAAAAGTTCATTAAAATGGCTAACCGTTTTGGTATAGGTGTATACGCTTATGAATAGAAATATGCTTATATTGTTTTTAGCAACACTTTTTCTCTTAAACCCTTCTTTTGCCCTTGATAGATGTGATGTTTATGGTTTGTTTTTAGAAACTTGTGCTAATTTTGGTCAAAAACACGATTTTAGTGCCTGTGGTGATCTCGAAAATGAACTATCAAAGATCATTAAGTCCAATTCTAAAAGCACAAAACTTTTTATAGAAGCTTGTACTGCGGCTTGTAAAGGCGCTGTTTTAAACAAGGGGATTTCTAAATTTGGTGTTGAGGCTTTTGTGAAAATGTGTAAAGTACTCAAATGAGAATAGTTTTAGAGCTTTTAAAAGAAAACATTTTAAACAACATAAGCCAAATATACAATAGTGTGAATAAACCCATCATTGCTGTGGTAAAGGCAAATGCCTATGGCATGGGAAGTGCTGAGGTTTCTAAAGTTCTTGATGATAATCCCTATGTAAAATCTTTTGCGGTGGCTTGCATAGAAGAAGCTGTAGAGTTAAGAGAAGTCGATGTAAAAAAACCTATCCTTGTACTAGGAGGTGTTCTTGACCTAAAAGATGTAGAATATCTAAAACATTATAAACTTACGCCGGTTATTTCAAGTGCCTATCAGTTTGATATGATAAAGAATGCCGGTATAGACTTTCACGTAAAGTTGGACACTGGTATGGGAAGGTTGGGATTTTTTGAGCTTCAAGAGGATATAATCGGTCATCCTAATTTAAAAGGTATTATGACTCACCTTGCTTCACCGCTAGATAAAGATTATAGCGCTTTTCAAATACAAAAGTTTAAAAATATTGTTAAAAGCTTAAAAAGAAATAGTATTGAAATACACTATCAAAGTTCTGCTGGGCTTATGTATGAAAAAGACTTTACAACGGCTATAAGAATAGGCCTTGCAATGTACGGTGAGAAACCATATGAAGGCTTTGACATACCTATAAAGCCAATATACAAAGTAAAAGCTAAGGTTATATCGTTAAAAAATTTTAAAAAGGGCGATAAAATCTCTTACGGAGGGACATATACTTTGACAAAAGATGCTACTATAGGCGTAGTTTCTATGGGATATGCCGATGGTATTCCAAAATCTCTTGCCAACAAATGGTATTTTGACTTTAACGGTGCAAAGCTTCCAATGGTTGGTGCAGTGACTATGGATATGACGATGTTTGAACTTCCCGAGGGAGTAAATATAAAAATAGGAGATTATGTTGATTTTGTAAACGAAGGGCAAACGTTTTCTATGGCTTCTAAAATCGTAAAAACAATACCTTATGAGTTGATGTGTAGGATGGGCAAGCGGGTAAAAAGAGTAGTGGTTTAATATGTCTTTGATAATTGACTTTTAATTTATATATGGTATAATAATAGGCTATTAAGTTTTATAAAATGGAGGCAATATGGATAGCGTGAAGACTATAAGGCCAAAACCACAGGATATTAAAAGAGAGTATTGGATAATAGACGCTAAGGATATGGTGTTAGGAAGACTTGCGGCTAAATGTGCCAGTATCTTAAGGGGCAAGCACAAGCCTATATATCAACCGGATGTAGATTGTGGTGATTTTGTAATAGTTATAAACTCTAAACTAGTAAAAACCACAGGTAATAAGCTAAGAGATAAAGTCTATAAGTTTCATACAAACCATCCAGGCGGCCTCAAAGAGAAGTCTCTTGGTTTCATGTTGGAAACCAATCCAAACCAAGTTATTATGTTGGCGGTAAAGAGGATGCTACCTAAAAATAGGCTTGGTCATAGGATATTGAAAAGGTTGAAAGTTTATGAAACCGATAAGCATCCTCATATAGCTCAAAACCCTAAACCTCTTAAGTAAAAGGAGTATATTATGGCAACAGTGGTTAGAAATTTTAAGGTTTTAGAAGATAACTCTTATCACGGTGTAGGTAAGAGAAAAGACAGCGTAGCTAGAGTATGGCTTGTCAAAAATGCCAATGGTTTTATAGTAAAAGCTAGAGACTCACAAAAAGAGTACGATATGAGAGAGTATCTCCAAAGAGACAGCTCTTTTGCTAAAGTGCTTTTGCCCTTTAACATTACAAATACCAACGGTAAATTTGGTGTTTACGCTATAGTAAACGGTGGCGGTTTGTCTGCTCAAGCAGAAGCTATAATGTATGGCATAGCCGATGCACTTTTGACCTATAATCCAAATTTTAGAACTACCCTCAAAAAAGCAGGTCTACTCAAAGTGGACGCTCGCATTAAAGAACGTAAAAAATATGGTAAGATGGGTGCTCGTGCCAAATTTAGATGGAGCAAGAGATAATAAAAGTTGGTATAGCTGGATTTACTGGCTATACCGGTTTAGAACTTTTAAGAATATTATCAAAACATCCTAAAGTAAAGATAACGTCTTTATCTTCTTCTACACACTACGATAAGTACCTATACGATGTTTTAGATTTTGCCAATATAGAAAACATTAAAATCACAAAAGAGCTTGAAGATATGGATGTGGTGTTTTTAGCTTTGCCTCATGAGGCTTCTTTAGACCAAGTTCCTTTTTACGCTTCTAAAGGTGTAAAAATTATAGATTTGTCTGGGGCTTTTAGATTAAAAGATAAAAATATCTTTAAAGAATACTACAATTTAGAGTATAAGCTTGAGCATGAGTCTATTGTTCAAGAGGTTATTTACGGCTTACCGGAGCTTTTTAGAGAAGATATAAGAAAAGCCAATATCGTATCAAATCCAGGATGTTATCCTACTGCGGTGATACTGGGAGTTCTTCCTATTGTAAAAAATACCTCTTATAGAAAGCCTATAATAGTAAACGCTGTTTCTGGGGTTTCTGGGGCTGGTGCTAAGTTAAAGCAAGAATTTCATTTTCCATACATGGAACAAAACGCTTTTTACTACGGCATAGGAAAGCATAGACATACCCCGGAGATGTCTTTGCACCTTGGTTTAGAAGTGCAGTTTAGCCCTATGGTTATCCCGGCTTCAAGGGGGATGATTGCAAACATAAAGCTTTTTGATATAGAAGAGATGGATTTTAAAGCCCTTTATGAGAATTTTTACAAAGATGAACCTTTTGTAAAACTAACAGATAAACCACCCCACACTAAATGGGTAATAGGTACAAATATGTGCTATATATATATTTATTATCATAAAAGCTTAAAAATGCTTGAAATAATAAGCGCTATAGATAACCTTGGTAAAGGGGCCTCTTCTCAAGCTGTCCAAAATATGAATATCATGTTTGGTTTAGAAGAAACGCTTGGTATTGACACATTTCCTGTGATACCTTGAAAGCTTTGCCGATATTTGCCATACTTTATAATAAAAACTATGAAGAAAATTTATACACCGCATTAGAAATGCTTGGAGATTTTGGTGGATTTTGTATGTCGGAGCATTTTTACTTTGAAAATCTTCAAAAATATTACTCAAAAGAAATGGAAAAACCTCTTTTCAAAGTTTACCTCTACGCAAAAAACCTTTTTGAAGATGCAGATATTTTAAGTCTAAAGCTAAAAACAATGGAGATAGAAAAACTCTTTAGTATAAATTCTAAAAGGACCGTTAACATAGACCCTGGTTATATAAATAAACAACATCTTATTTTGGCTTCTTCAAAAGAAAGAGGTGCTAGAATTCATATAGGTAAACACATATTTTTAGAGATGGAGTATATCTATATCTATAAAGATTTTAAGCCCTTTTACTGGACTTATCAAGATTATAGATACGAAAAAGTAAAGCTGTTTTTCAAAATGTCAAGAGATTATTATCTTAGTGCTATCTAGATTTTTGGTATAGAGTATAAAAATTGCCTTGTTTTCTCATGAGCTCTTCAAAAGTGCCTTCTTCCAATATCCTTCCATCCTCTATGTAAAGAATTCTGTCACAATTTATTATATTTGAGAGCCTATGAGCCACTATTAGTATTGTTTTATCTTTAAAAACCTCAAAAATGTTTGATATAACAGCTTGCTCTGTATGTACATCAAGAGCTGAAGTAATTTCATCTAACAAAATTATATCTGGATTTGTTAGAAAAATCCTCGCTATGGCTATTCTTTGTCTTTCGCCCCCTGATACTGTATATCCGTATTCTCCTAAAACGGTGTCAAGACCGTTTTTCAATGTAAACAAAAACTCTGCTTTTGCTAGTTTTATAGCTTTTATTAAAAGCTCTTCTGATGCGTTTGGATTTGCTATTAAAAGGTTGTTTCTAACAGTATCGTTGAATATGAAAACATGTTGAGAAGCAAAGGCTATTTTAGATCTTATCGATTTGTTTGTTATATCTTCTAAACTTTTATCTTTTATATATACATCTCCTTTGTAGCTTACAAGCTTTGGAAGTATATCAAGAAGCGTAGATTTACCAGCACCGGTAGGTCCCACTATACCTATTTTTTCACCTGGGTTTATAGTTAGATTTATATCTTTGAGAATTTCCTTAGAATCTATTGTTACATATACATTTTTCATGACAATGGGTACTAAGAGATTGCCTATATTTATAGTGCCATCTTTTTCTTTTTGGAGCAAGAGCATCTCTTGAACCCTTTTTACAAGTGGGATTGAGGAGCGCATATTCATAAAGCCTTTTTGAGTTTCCATGATGGGCATTTGTATGAGCAATAATGCAGTTATATAGGAGATAAAATTCCCAGCGCTAGTATAACCATGGACTATTCTATAACCTCCATATAAAAGCACCAAACCAAAAACTATATAACCAGTAGATTGATTGAATATTGAGTTCATTACTGTGTAAAATATGGTTTTTATACCAGCTTTAAATAAATTTTTATTTGCTTGGACAAAGCGTTCCAAAAATTTGTTTTCAGCTCCAAATATTTTTATGTTTTCTATGCCGCTTATGAGTTGCGTTACATGTTGATTTATGATACCCAACCTTTCTTGGTTCAGTTTTACATATTTAGCTCTTTTTGTTCCAAAGTATTTTACCGAATAAGATATGATGGGAAAAGCAAAGATTATTATAATGGTTAGGTATATATCTCTATATATTAAAACACCTAAAAGCAAAAGAACTGTAATGGGTTCTTTTATGAGGGATAGCATATAGTCTATAAGTATGTTTTTTATTGCGTTTATATCGTTGTTGAATCTACTTATTATATCGCCGCTTGGGTGATTTATGAAAAAATCTACTTTTGAATAAAGGAGCGATGAAAACATCTTTTCTCTGAAATCCATTAGGAGTTTTTCTGATACCATATTCATGAGGAAGTTCCTTAAGAAAAATCCAATTTGGATGACAACAGCCGCCGCTGCAAAAAGATATAGTATCATGTAAAGCTTGTTTGATTCTTTTAATATGAATACATCATCCATTATTCTTTTAACAAGGTATGTCATGAAAGACGTGCCAAGCCCTTCTAAAATGGAGCCAAATATAACAAGGCTTACAAACGCCCAATAGGGTTTTAAGTTAGATAGAAGCCATTTGATTTGTTCCATTAAACATCAAATGCATCAGAGCTTTTTGTGTATGAAGTCTATTTTCTGCCTGATTGAATATAAAATCTGCATATTTCTCGAAGACATCTCTTGTTATTTCTTGTTCTTTTTTAGCTGGTAAACAATGCATGACTTTTACATCTTTTTTAGCGTAAGAAAGCAACTTGGTATTTACCTGATAATCCTTTAACAAATTTATTTTGTGATCTTTTGAACCTTCATCGTTCATTGAAATCCATACATCCGTATATATTACATCTTTGTCTTTAGCAGCTTTTATAGGATCTTCTTCCAATATAATCTCTGCCCCGGTTTGTTTTGAAACTTCTAAAGCCCTTTTTAAATTTTCTTCATCTGGTCTAAGCTCTTTTGGTGTACACACAGTTAGGCTTAGCCCAAATATAGCAAAAGCTGATATTAGAGCGTTTGCCATGTTGTTGCCATCACCTATGTAAAGCACTTTTATATTTTTTGTTTTTTCTCTAAAAGCTTCAAAAAGTGTGAATATATCTGATATAGCTTGGCAAGGATGAGTATAGTCTGTAAGAGCGTTTATAACAGGTATACTGGCGTATTGGGAAAAATCTAAAAGCCATTGATGAGAGCCAGTTCTTATAACTACACCGTCTATATAGCGAGACAATGTCCTAGCGCTATCTGAAGCATCTTCTCCTCTTGACACTTGAAGGCTTGATTCTTGTAGAAAAATTGGGTTACCGCCAAGCTCTTTTATACCTACTTCAAAAGATACTCTTGTTCTTGTAGAGGGTTTGCTAAAAAGGAGAGCTATGTTTAAGTTTTGTAGGCTTTTAGGATTAAAGTTATTGTATTTAAAATCAAAAGATAAATCTATGACATGCTTCGCTTCATCGAAAGTGATATCCCACACGTCCAAAAAGTGCGCTTTCATATATCTATTATAACAAATTATACGCCTGTGAAAAGCCTTATTATATCGCTTAGTATTGCAACGGCTGATAGAGAAATTACAAAAGCTATACCTATTTTTTGCCAATATTCTTTAAACTTTTCTGATAATGGCCTTCTTATGATAGCTTCTATTAAAAACAGCACTATAAGACCGCCATCCAACATGGGTATAGGTAAGATGTTTATTATGGCAAGTTGCAAAGAAACAAAAGCCATAAATCCTAAAAACTCCCCTAAACCACCTTCCGCTGCTTGGCCAGACATTTTTGCTATGCTTATTGGCCCGCTTAGGTTTAAAACAGATGCATGCATTGTGACTAAAGCTTTTATAGAATCTATACTAAGGATTGTCAGCTCTTTTATTTTTCTTATAGCTTGAACCATTGCTTCGCTTACCGGGTATCTTTTTAATACATATTTAGTTTCTGGGTATATTCCTATGTAGTACTCTTTTAGCTTGGCAGAATATTTTGGTATAACCTCTTTTACTAATAAAGCATTTGATCTTTCTATTACAAGCGTTATTGGATTGCCTTTGTCTTTTCTCATGTAATCTGTTAGCTCATACCAATTTTTTATAGGTATTGCCGTAGGCATATCGTTCATTTTTACTGCAAGTATTTTATCGCCTTCTTTTAATCCTATTTGAGAAGCCGGTGAATTTTTTATGATACCACCTACCATAGAAGCTATCTCAGGTAATATTCCTATGGAATCTTTATTTAGAATCTTGCCTACTGTTATGGTGGTAGTATATACATGTCCGTTTCTTTCAAAAACCACTTTAGAACTTTTACCTACAGCTTTTATCTCTACGATATATAGGTCTTTCCACGTTTTTATAGGTACGTTGTCTATTTTTATTATGGTATCACCAGGTCTTATACCAGCTTTGTAAAATGGTGATTTCTGCGTTATATAACCAACTTTTACTGGTTCTTCTATATAAGCTGGTTGATGTATACCTATGTAAAAAGACAGTGTAAAACCTATAAAAGCTATAATTAGGTTAAACAATGGTCCTGCCGCTGCTATGAGGATCTTTTGCCACGGTGCTTTTGAGGAGAATGCCCTTGAGTCTTTGGAACTTACCTCCTCTTCTTCGCCGTAGAGTTTTACATAGCCTCCCATCGGTATATATGCTATTTGATATTCAGTTTCTCCTATCTTTTTTTTAAATATTGGGCTTCCAAAACCTACGGAAAATACTTCTACTTTTACACCAAAGAGTTTAGCTAATATAAAATGACCAAACTCGTGAAATACTATTAAAATACTTATCAGTATTAAAAACGCTAAAACCGTATGTATCATGAAGACCTCACTATACTTACAATCACTTCTCTTTCCCTTGGTCCGTCAAATTCTGCTAAAAATACAGCTTCCCATTTTCCCAACATAAGCCTTCCCTCTAATATAGGTATTATTCGTGAATTTCCTATGATAGAAGATTTAATGTGAGCTGCGGCGTTCCCTTCCATATGATAATAGCCGTTTGTCCAAGGTATTAGTCTATCCAGTGTGTTTAATATATCTTTTACAACATCAGGGTCTGCCCCTTCGTTAATAAACACCGCCGCAGTAGTATGAGGCACATACACTATGCAAAGTCCATTGTCTACGGAAGAGGCCTCTACAATCTCTCTTATCCTTTGGGTTATATTTACTACCGAGGTATGCTTTGCTGTTTTTACTTTGATTCTCTCTGTCATAGTTTTATTTTAGCACAGTTAAACATCTTTTGTTTTTGAAATAACCTTTTAACATATTCTCAAAATCAGCATTTTTCTTATATTCCCACTTTAACTTAAGTTCAAATTTATCAATTATGTTTGCGTTGCTTAAAATAGCCCCATTTTTATCATCCAAGGAAAAGAAATACACTTTTTCTATCCTAGCCAAGCTTATGGCGTAAGTGCACATGGGGCAAGGTTCTAAGCTTACATAAATATCGCATCCATCAAGCCTTTTTGTATTTAATACATTCATTGCTTTTTCTATAGCCAGTATTTCTGCATGCTCTATACTTTTTATGCCGTTAAA